>JBBSVW010000041.1:0-6025 GCA_038046605.1 Microcaldota archaeon
CGCAAATGTCCGCGCAACCGAAAACTGATGGATTGACTAGCGCTTTTGCGTAAACTGTCGCAGTGGGAGTTGGGGTTGGCGTTGGAGGCAGAGGAGTTGGTGTTGCAAATAGGGATGGGTTGCATTTCAGGGCTGCGCCTGATCGTTTTACGAAATTAGTCATATAGGAAACGTCCGAAACATCGCTTGCAATCCCATCGCCATTCACATCGGCAATCCAGATGGGGTTTGGGGCTTGGGCACCCCCGAAAGCATAATTAGTGAGGCAGTCAAGGTCCGATTGCTGTGGAACTCCATCAAATGGAGCGCATATATCGCCGCAAATATTGGAATTTTCCAAGGCGGGATTGATATCCGGGGATATGACTCCCGAATAGGCACTGCCAACAAAGTTATAGAAACCATAATACGGATCGGCAAGCGCCATGACTGAAAAAGCAATTACAAAAAAAACTCCCAAGGAAAATAGGCGCACTGCTGGATTCATATCATCGACCTCTGAGCAATTAAAAAGTGGGTAAAGTAATAATATTTCCGGGTATATTAAGATTGGCATTTGCGTGCGTAGGCTTTCAAGAGGAATTAATTAGGACTTCATTAGGAAAATCGGGTAAACAGCCACCATTCCTGCAATTGGTTTTTAGGAAAAACATCCTTTAACCAACCAATATTTCCAGCCCGGGTTTTGCGATTTCAGTTGCAGAAAAAACTGCTTGAGCTTCCTTGCGCAGCGGCTCCAAGTCCTCGTAACGGTTGCTGAAGTGAGTGAGCACCAGTTTTTTCACATTCGCCTTTTTGGCCATTACGGCGCATTCCTTGGCAGTCGAATGGAATTTTTCCTTGGCGGTTGCCTTGTGCGCATCCGAAAAAGTGGAATCGTGGATCAAAAGGTCGGCATCCTTGGAATATTTCACAACCGCCGGGGTAGGAAGGGAATCGCCGGAATAGATGATCTTTTTCCCATATTTGAGGAACGTAACATCCTCCAATTTTATTTTTTTCCCATTAATCGTGATTTCCCCCTTTTCCTGTATTTCGGAAAATAATCTGCCCCGAATTCCCATGCCCCTTGCCTTATCCTCGTAGAATTTGTTGATGGGCTGTTCCTCAATCACAAACCCAAGCGCCGGCGCATTGTGCTTCACAAGGAAGGCATCCACGCGGATCAGCTTATCCTCGTAAATTTTCTTCTTCGCCTTGGGAATATCGATGATTTTAAGGGGAAAATTCAGGCGCAACTGCTTCAAGGAGAAAAGATCGCCAAAGAATTGCTTTGTTCCAACGGGGCCATAAATTAGAAGCTCCTCCTGGCGCCCAATCATGTTAAGGGTTTGCGTGAGCCCCAAAATCCCAAGGAAATGGTCGGCATGGAGGTGCGAAACGAATATGCATTTCACTTTCGCATAGCTAATCTGGTATTTCATCATCTGCTGCTGCGCACCTTCGCAGCAGTCGAACAGGAAGGTGCTTCCAGCCTTTAGCGCAAAGCTTGAAGTGTTCGACGTAGGAGTAGGCATTGCCGCCGCATTCCCTAAAAATACAAGACGGAGCATATTTCATTAACACCTGTTGAAAGCAAATAACGGATTGAAAGAAAGTAAGATTTAGTTGATTTCCCACATTAATAAAATAATGCCAATAAATGAAGGATCAAGCAATTCCGATAATTAGGTCGCATACATTCGTGCCAGTTGGCCCAGTCATAATAAGGCCATCTTTTAGGTTCTTGAAAAAGGTGTTCGAATCATTGAGGTTTAGGTATTCGGAAATGTTCATGCCGGCAATTTTGGCCTTCTCTTTCGTGCCGAAATCAACAATTGCGCCGGCAGCATCTGAAACACCATCCACTCCGTCAGTTCCAATCGATGCCAACGTGCCTTTTTTCATGTGCAGGGCTGCTGAAAGTGCAAGCTCCTGGTTGCGCCCGCCAATGCCATCGCCCCTAACAGCAACAGTAGTTTCGCCCCCGGCAACGAAGCTCTCGCCCTTGTTTAATAGTTGAGCTAGCTTTTTCCCAACATCCTTCGCATCCCCGGTTATTTCCTGCAGGCACTTTACCTTGAAGCCTGATTTGCGCAAAAAATCGGATGCAAGTTCGATGCCAAAATTGTTATCGCCAATTATGAAATTCGAGATTTTGGGGTGGACTTTTTCCATGTTGAGAGGAAGCGCCCCGACGACAATTCCCTTCTCAATCACCTTGCAAAAATTCTCGTCCGGATCCCAAAGCGAATATTTTTCAAGCACATCCTTTGCCGCAGCGTACGTATACCTATCCAGGATGGTTGGGCCCGAAGCGATCACCGGGAGGGGGTTTCCAAGCACATCCGAAAGAACTATATTGATTAGCCTTGAGCGCTTGAAATGCATCGCCAATTTTCCGCCCTTGATTGCCGAAAGGCTCTTCCTTACGGAATTAAGCTCCCAAATGTCGGCGCCTGCGGCCATGACTTTTTTTGCAACGGATATTTTTTCCTCCAGGGTTATGCCCTCGGATGGAAGCGCAAGAAGCGATGAGCCCCCGCCGGAAATCAGGCACACCACCAGATCCTTTGCCGTAACTTCGGCGGAAAGATCGATCATCCGCGTTGCCGCTATGACCGACCCCTCATCTGGAAAGGGATGGGATGCCTCCAAAAGCTCGATTTTTTCGCACTTGAAATTTTTCGCGGTCCCCTTGGGCACGCTTACAATCCCTTTTTCAACCGGGATTAAGCCCTCTATCGATTGCGCCATCGCTCCGGCCGCCTTTCCAGTGCCAATCACGTAAATTTTCCCCTCGACATCGAATTTTTTCCCATCAATGGATATGCTCTTGCCATCGTAACCCACCTTTCCACGGATGAGTGCTTCGGGAAGGAGGGAATTGAGGGTATGCTCAAGGGTGGAGAGGATGATTTTGCGTTTTTCCGGCTCCATTCCAATTTTTGCCAGTGCTTCCTTGTATCTAATGGCGATCATGGGAGGAAGGAAGCAAAGCGAATATAAAAGGATTGTCCTAATAAGAGGGAAATCGGGGGGATCTGGGCAATGGAAGGAGCAAGGAAGAACGGAACTGATTTGAATAAACAATCCCTCCGGCATGGCATTAGTTCCATTGCGGATAAAATCTTTGCATCACTTCAAAAATATGCGTATGCGGATGCAATCCTGACATCCACAAACTACACGTCCATCTCCTTGAAGGATGGGAAAATAGAATCCGCAAGGGAGGGGCAAACGCAGGCGATGAGCTGCCGGATGCTCCTTGGTGGATCGTTTGGGTTTGCCAGCAGCAACAAGGTGGGGGATTTTGCCAGCATCATATCTGAAGCGGCAAAACTTGCAAAAATCCCCGGTGGAAAAATAAAGATATGCGAGCCACAAGCCAACCGGGCGAAAATATTGGCGAAGGTTAGGCAAGATCCATCCACACATTCCTACGAGGAAAAAATCAAAATGCTCACGGAAATTGAAAAGGATGTCAAAATCGCAAAAGTCTCAAACACAAACCTTGTTTATTATGATTCCAGCTCCAAAATTTTCACCCTCAATTCCGCCGGCGCATTCATAGAAGAGGATGATGTGCGCACAGGCGCTGCCGCCCATATTTATGCAAAGGAAAATGGGCGAATTGAAACTTCATTCGAGCAGGTGAAGGCAAAGGGCGGATTTGAAATACTTGGGGAATTCCCCCAAAGGGCGGCAAAAGCGGCAATGGAAGCGGTTTCCCTGCTATCGGCAAAGCATGGCCCAGCCGGAAAAATGAGCGCAATACTTGATCCGGAGCTTGCGGGAGTGCTTTCACATGAAGCAGTTGGCCATGCATGCGAAGCGGATGGCATTGCAAATTACAGCTCCTGCCTTAGGGGTAAAATGGGCAAAAGGATTGGGAATGAGGTTGTAACCATTAAGGATTCACCTGTTGTTTTTCCAAATTTGTGGGGAAGCTACCGGTTTGATGACGAGGCAACTAAAGCTAGGGGCACGGTTTTAGTGGATAGGGGCGCATTGAAGGGATACTTGACTTCCCTGGAGACGGCAAATGAATATGGCAACATTCTAACTGGCAACGCAAGGGGCGATTCCAATTGCCGCCCGATAGTCCGGATGAGCAACACTTATTTTGAAAAAGGGGATGCAAAAATTGGCGAATTGTTTGAGGGAGTTAAAAACGGCGTTTACCTGGCCGGATGCAAGGAAGGGCAGGTGTCGCCAAAACTGGGGAACTTTACATTTGCTGCAAAATTTGGCTTCTTAATCAAAAATGGGGAAAGGGCCGGAATGATCAAGGATTGCTCGATAAACGGGAACATCCTAGAATCGCTGCACAATATAGATATGGTTGCAAACGACCTGGAATTCCTCCCGGGAACCTGCGGAAAGGATGCGCAAAGCGCGAGCGTAACAACGGGAAGCCCACATTTGAGGATAAACAACATACTTGTTGGCTAATTATTTTGGGGATGAGGAATATTTTGATCGGATCAACCACTACTTCTTTTTCCTTTTTCTTTCAAAGTAATTGAACACATAGGCTAGAATTAGGGCCAAAATTATTGATTGGGTAATAAACAATTTTACCAGCACCTTTTGGTCAAGCAGATCGGGGATCCTATAGGGTGTTTCGTACCAAATAGCCAGGAAAACGCCAATTGCGCCGGCAACATTCAAGAACTGCCCAAGTAGGGACATCCCTTGTTTTAAAGTCATAAAATTCAACTGTGGAAATGTTCATTCCCATGCCCAATTAAACAGAACTCCCATGGCCAGCCCAGCCAGGAACGCCTCCACGCGTTGAAAAACAAAACCGAACAGCAGTGCCAATAAGCCAAAAATTACGAATACGAACGGTTCGCCAAATGCCCTCATAAAAAATCCCTAGATACTATCAACGGTCATTTGCTTTTAAGCCTTTTGAGGGGTCGTTTCGATTGCTCACATACACCGGAAACCACCCCTAATCTTGTTTATATAGGAAAATTGGACAGTATTTCCGGTGAACAGTATGAAAAAGGTTCGAAAAAATCAAAATAGGAAATTTATTGTAAATGCCAGTGAAAACGACCTCAACAATTTGGAAGACCTTTTGCTAACCATACCAACCTGCATAAAACATAGGAGATTTGATGATAAAAAATTCACCGAAAGGGAGCAAATGACGATGTACTATGTCTGCAAGGATTGCAATAAAATAAAGGACGCCCATAATCGATCGTTAAGTAAAATTTGGCTGCAGCTTTGCAAGCAATGCTATTATTGAGTGCAGTTGAATTTTGATTGGACAACGCCATCAAAGATAAGCATAATCATAATGGGAAAATTTCTTCAAAATCACAACTTTTCTTAATTCATCGATCACAAATAGCAGGACGAAAGATTTTGCAACATGCACCCTTCTCTTATTATTCATCGGATAATTCAGGGGCTTGTAATGCTCCGGCATTTCCAGGATTTGAAAGACTTTCTTTTCAATAATTTCACGCAGTTTCCTATTCTTGCGAGTGGCTTTTACGATCTCCTCCTCGCAGGACTCTTCAAATTCAAGGCCGTACGGCAAATTCTCACCGGAACAAGTCTTTGGCGCTTTTTGCCTTCACGACCTTACTCTTCTTGTCCAACTCCAAGACTTCCTTTACAAACTCAGGCTTAAAAGGCCTCTCATCGACCGGATACCAGTCAAACTTCTCCATCCAATCCTCCTCGGATTTTGTAAAAGGTATCTTGCCGTCAAATTTTTGGATAAGCTGCATTTTCATCGCAGTTTCCTCGCCCTCCTTTTCCCTATGCTCATATTCAAAGGCCAGTTTCTCAATTGCATCCGATTTGTCCTGGAGGTCGTACTTTGCCTTGACCAGATTCAGCACCCGATTCGCCTTGTCGGAAATGTCGATTATTGCCTGCACCATGTTAACACCGGATTAATATTGTATTAACATTAGATTAATAAGCCTTTCCCGCTGGCCTCAAATCAATGCGACACGTGAGGCAACTATAGTTAGAGGTTAAAATATTGGAACATTTTAGTCAAATTTTTTGACCGGGC
>JBBSVW010000042.1:0-8873 GCA_038046605.1 Microcaldota archaeon
ATCCGCTTCTGATTGGCGTAATACGCCAATTTGGTGCGGAAATTCACTAATCACCAAAAATAGAAAGCAATTAAATAGGGATTTGAAGTAGTAGAATAAGGTATTTGGAATGGCGGGCAAAATTATGAGAAAGGCGGCATATTTAACATTTATTATGCTATTTCTGCCCGCCCTTGCCGCCGGGCTTGGGACCCGGATATCGAATGGGCATTACTGGCAGCGTGATCCTTCAGTGCAGGGAAATATGGTGGTATGGTCGGATTTGCGGGACTATAACGGGGAAATATTCTATTATAATATCGCCACCGGAAAGGAAGCAAAAATAGAGCCTAGAATCGGGTATTTGGATATCTATCCCGCGGTCTATGGCAGAAACGTTGTATATTGGCACACATCCACTGTTTTCAGCCCGAAGGCAACGGGCCTTTACCTGTATGATTTATCCACTAATGCCGAAAAAAATATTTCCAGCATCATGCCAGCAGAAAGTGGAAAGCCGCAGATATATGGAAACCGGATTGTTTGGGGAAAAGTATGGTCAGCAATCGGGCAGCACACTCTTGGTACGGCGCGCTTTTATGATATCTCCGATGGCAATGAAACCGCTTTGTCAAGCGACAGTTCAAAACAGTTCTTCCCGAAAATTGACGGCAATAGGGCTGTTTGGTCTGATACGCGCTATGGAAGTACGGATGTGTTCTTGTACGATTTTGCCACTAATCAGGAAAAACAAATTACCAAGGGGAGCTCATCGCCAACATTCAACACGGTTGCTTGGGCCCCTGATATTTCTGGGGACAAAATTGTGTGGTTTGATAGGGGTGGCAATCCAGCCAATGGGCGATCACTCCTCGGGATTTACCTATTTGACCTCTCCAATGGAGAACAGACTTTCCTGACCGAAACAACAAGCACCTGGACAAGGCCGCGCATTTCGGGAAACAAGGTGCTATATGCTAATTATTATCCAACTTCAGCAGCTTCCGGAAAAAGGGTGCTGATGATGCATGACATCAAGACGGGCGCAAAGACAAATATAACGGAAACTTTGGCAACCTTTGATAATTCGTTCGACATCGATGGGGGCATATTGGTTTGGGAGGACAATCGAGAAGGCGATCCCGGAAGCATTTACCTGTTGACCTTGGAAATGGGGGGAATTTTTGGCAAATCCTATCCTTCCGGTGCGGAGATGGTTGTTGATTATCAGAATATGGGGATAACCCCCAAAACAGTGGCTCCACTTTCTCCGGGCCCGCATACTGTTCTATTCTCCAAAAACGGCTATTCCCCGGTCAAAGTCATTGTGGATGTTCGGGAAGGTGAAATAGTGAACATTACGGCAAACCTTACGCCGATTATTTCCCCTTCAGCGACCGCATCGCCCACAATTTCTGCTCCTTCTCCGCGTGCCCCGACCGTTAATCCGCGAATTCCATCAAGTCCAGCAAGCGCAAAACCTAGCGTTGGGGCCAATTCACCAATTCCGCGGTCAAGCCCTGACGGATATGGCCCTATTTGGCAGGGTACGATTAATCCAAGTGAATTCATTGGCGGGTTTGATGGGGGAGCATCGCCTACGATGTCCGGAAATGCTAGCCCTTCGGCTGCGCCCAAACCTTCCCCTAAGCCGTCGATTAATTCTGCAGGTTTGCCAAATTGGGTCTGGTTTGTTGCCCTTCTTGCACTAATGGTTGGAGCGTATTACATTTACCGGAGGAAAAAGGAAGCGGATGAGAATTCTGAAGAAGAGGGCGGAGGCTACTGATTTGTTTTTTCCCCTTCTCCACCAAAATAGGGTTAAAAACCCTCATGGATTAATTGAATGGATTGAAATGGCCGGAAAACTCAAGGTGGGCATTTTCTCATTCTCATGTTGCGAGGATTCCTCCATTGTCTTCGTCGAGCTTTTGAACGAGCACTACAAGGAATGGCTCAAGCTGGTCGATTTCAGGTATGCGCGCATTCTCCAAACCAAAAACGACCCAACTGGCCTGGATGTCGCATTCGTCGAGGGCGCCGTTGCCAATGAGAAAGATAGGCAAAAAGTCCTCGATATCCGGAAAAATTCCAAAAAGGTTGTGGCAATCGGCTCTTGCGCCTGCAATGCCCAGCCCGCCGGCCAGCGCAACATGTTCGATGAGGAAACAAAGCGAGAAATACAGTTCATAGTTGACAAGTTCAAGATGGCTCCAAAGGTGGAGTCAATTCCGGAAGTAATCAAAGTTGACGATCTGGTCGCCGGCTGCCCGATGGATGAAAATCACTTCATTGCCGTTTTGAACAAGTATTTGGAGGAATTTGGGATTGTTGAAAAAACGGCGAAAGCGTGAGAATATGATTGCAAGAGTGGCATTCTGGAAACTCAAACCTGGAAAATATGCCGATTTCTTTAGGGAAATGAGCAAAAGTGCAGCAATATTGCAAGGCCATGCAGGTATCAAAGGCATCGAAATGCTCCATTCTGTTAACGAAACCAATTTACCAATTTCAATTACCTATTGGGATACCCTGCAGGATTCTGATAATTCAAGGAACCAGCCAGAATTCCAGGCGGCAATAGGGAAAATGAAACCTATCCTTGAGGGAATGCCGGAAATAAAAATTTACGATGTGGATGGACTAGAGATTTTTCTTAAGAAATTCAAATAAAGGGGTTTGGCGTTGGAATTTGAATAATTTTGAATATTTTATTTAATGAAGCAATTGTGTGATCTTTTATGCACCAGGATTTTGACATTAATTTGGAGCACATAACAAAGATCGAGGGCCATGCCGACCTTTCCTTAAAGGTACGGAAAGGGGAAGTCGAGGATGTGCAGCTCAAAATCACCGAAAACAAGCGCTTCTATTCGCAGGCGGTGCGTGGAAAGCCCGCCCTTAATGTTGCCCAGATCGTTTCCAGAATTTGTGGCACTTGCTCGATTGCGCATCTGACCTGCTGCTTGGAAGCGGTGGAGAATGCTTTGAAAGTCGAACCAACTGAACAAACCAAAATCCTGCGCAAGCTCACCACTTACGGGATGTACATCCGCGACCATGCGATGCACCTTTACCTGTTCTCATTGCCGGATGTATTCAAGAAGGATTCGATTCTCGAAATGGCCGATTCCCATCATGAATTGGTGGATCAGGCCTTCCAGGTGAAGGCTTCCGGAAACAACCTAAGCAAGCTCGTTGCCGGTAGGGCGGTGCATGCAACCTTTCCGATGGTTGGCGGGTTTGCGCTGGTTCCCGACAAAGAACGCGTGAAAAAATCAGTTGTGGAGCTTAAGGCTGCAAGGGAGCAGTTGTTCCTGCTCATGCAAATTTTCAAGGATTGCGAATTCTCCTTCAAGCGTGACACAAGGTATGTTTGCGCCGGCAATTCGGATTTCAGTTATTTGGGTGATGAAATAATTTCATCTGAAGGGGTGCCGGTCCCCAAAACGCATTACCTATGGCACCTTCAGCGTGTCATCATCCCCTATTCCACCTCAACAGGATTCCAATTCCGGGGCAAGGAGTTCATGGTTGGCGCCCTCCCAAGGCTTAATCTAAAACCCGGCAGCTTGCATAAGGACACAAGGCGCGATGCCGCAAGCTATATTTCCGAATTCCCATCAAATGATATCTACAAGAACAACCTCGCCCAGGCAATTGAAACATTGCATGCAATCGACCATTCAATTGAGCTTTTGGAATCAACCGACTTCAAGCCCGAAAAATCCGTTGAAGTCAAGGAGAAGACCGGAACCGGAATCGCCGCAATCGAAGCCCCCCGTGGAACCCTCTATTACCACCTCGAAATCGAGGACACAAAAATAAAGGAGGTAAATTTGGTCATCCCAACCGCCCAAAACCAGGTGAACATGGGCTTTGACATCAAAAAACTCGTCGAGGATAACATCGATTTGCCAAAGCCCGAACTCGAATTCGAAATTGAAAAGCTGATACGCGCCTACGATCCCTGCATGAGCTGCGCGACGCATTTCCTAAAAGTAAAATGGAAATAGGGGGTTTGGGCATCCGACCAAACTAAGGGGGATGTGCCCCCTTGGGTTGGTCATGAGCTGCGCGACGCATTTCCTTAAAGTTAATTGGAAATGAGAAGCGATTTCTAATTCTGCGCTTCTCAGTTGAGAATTCAGGTTAATCCGAGCAAGAGTCCATTCGCATCCCAAACCGGAGCATTTCTATCAGTTTAGTGGTTAAGTGAATGGAGCCAAAAGCATTAAATACCTATAATTATATGTATTTTAGTGGTATTTTAGGGGTGTTTAGCTATGGAAACTGTTGCAAAGTTCGAAGGCGTGACCGAATATCTTCTGGAGAAGATGGTTGCGATGGGCTATTTCCAAACCCGCACAGAAGCGCTAAGGGCAGGCATCCTGCAGCTGGGTAAGGAATTCCACATCCTGAAAAGCGGCACGGAATTGGAGGATGAGCTGGCAATAAAGAAAATAGGGCGGGTTGAAGAGGACATCAGGAAGGGCAAGCGAAAATTGCATTCCTTGGAGGACGTGATGAAGGAGGAGGGAATTTTGAAAAGTGACCTGAAATGAGCTATTCCATCCTCCTGGAGGGCGAGGCCCGGGAGTCACTGCGCCGCCTTGACAAGGCAACGAAAATCCGGATTTTCAAGAAGCTGGAGCAATTGAAGCGGGAGGATATAAAGTCCCGCCACATGAAGCACGGGCTGCCATATTTCGTCGAGGAAGCGGGCCAATTCCGGATTGTTTTTTCCGTCGATGAGGCGGCCAAATTGAAGAAGGCCTATTTCATCGGCAGCCATAAGGAATATGAGGATTGGTATTCAACCAAATGACCTGAAAGCCGGATGGGTAAGCTAGGCTTGGCTGCTAACATCCGCGATGGGGGAAGGATCCCCCTCTAATTCGAAAATCAAATTAAGGCCGAGGAGAACATCGATAGGCCAAAAGAGGAGATCGAATTCGAGATTGAAAAGCTCATCCGCGCCTACGACCCCTGCATGAGCTGTGCAACGCACTTCTTGAAGGTCAAATGGAAGTAAGGACAAATCTTCAATTATGGCTTTTATTTATTCGTCTATCAAATTAAGGGGGTAGAGGCAACACGAGTAGGGGGATGTGCCCCCTGGAGGTGTTGCATACGACCCCTGCATGAGCTGCGCAACGCACTTCTTGAAGGTCAAATGGACCTGAACCGGCTGCTCAAAATTTCAGCTTATTCACCCATGCCGGGATCTTCCCATCCGCAACAAAATCGTATTGCGGCCAGTAGGGCTTGATATCGAGAACCGGCGTGCCGTCTATTACGTCTAGGCCCTTCACACGCAGTTTGTTTCCCTCCCTTCTCAACAGCTTCACGGTGGAAATCGCAATGGGGTTTGGCCTCTGCGGGCAGCGGCAGGAGAATATGCCTACAACCGGCACTTCCGGATTCCCCTGCGGGCGGTGCTGCGTCACATAGCCCTTGACACGATCCATCCAATATACGACAATGATGTGGGAGTAGGTTTCGATGTCCTTCAAGCCATCCGCAAATTTTTCATCGATGACAATTTCGGACTCCTCGTCAGCAAAATCGCCGAAGCGCGGCGCCTTGACGTTGTTGCTCACAATGCCTATTGGCATGAAAACGGCTTTTTTCATAATCATCACGGAATCGATATGGAGGCAGGGATTATATTCGTTTCTCGAGGAGGGGGGTTTAAGCATCAGGCTTAAATTCGCCGCATGGGAAAAATAATCATGGTCACGAAGGCCGGTCAAAATTTTCAGTGCGAGGAGTGCAAATTGCTTTACCCGGAGAAAGAGTGGGCGGAAAAGTGCGAGGCCTGGTGCAAAAAATACAACGCATGCAGCCTGGAAATAACCAGCCACTCATTAAAGCAAACCAGCAAGTAGGGCGATGTCTCCGGCAATTTCACATGTACAATCTAATTTTTTCGGCTACCTCCTTTAATGCCCTCTTTTTCGGATAATGCAGCGGCACCCCGAAAATCAGCGCGGAATCAAGCTTTCCGATCTTTTTCAGGAGCTTAAGGGTGATCCCCAAATCGAAATCATGCATCGTGTAAATTTTCTCGAGCTGAATTGATTCAAGATCCGTGATTACCTCCACCCTCTTGATTCCGAAAACCGCATCAATGATCACAAGGTCCCTTCCCTCATCTTCCACCTGGTCGGCGGCATCAATTTCCTTGAATTCTATTTCCGGGAATGCCTTTTCGAGATCGGGCATCAATTTGATTGGGAGGCTGTCGATTTCCACCAGTGGATTTCCGAATACCAGAATTTTGGTGATCCTTCCTTTGCCACTTTGTTTTTTTTCCATATGTGAAGTAAAGAAAAAAGGTTTAATATTGCAGCCGGAATGGTTATTGCATGAAAAATCCCTTCAAATCAATGGATAACGGAAGAAAGCTCTTGCTGGTTGTAGCTATTTTCATCCTCGTTTACGTTGTTTCGTCATTGCTGATCAATTTACTCTTTCCGGTTCCATCAAGGCCCCCCCAGTTCGGGGCCCAAATTCCGCGGGGACAATCTGGCCGGATGATGGACTTCATGAACTATTATTCCACATCACAGGGCAATGGCAATTACGCCCTCCTTTTGGCAGCTATTGCAGGGATTGTTGCCCTATATTATAGCCTCCAAACTGGTGGGACGAAAGGAAAAGGCTTTCAAAGCGAGCCTTATGCAAAAGGCGCAATGATGGCGAAATCCAAAAAGAGAATAATATTGAGCAGGGATGAAAAGCAAATCCTTGAGCGCCTGAAAGAAACGGGCGCAATGACCCAGGATTCCCTAAGGTCCCAGCTTGGTTGGAGCAAAGCTAAAGCCTCAACTGTAATTGGGGCGATGGATAGGCGCAGGCTCATTAAAAGAAGGCGCCATGGCAAGACCTTGCTTGTTGAAATTCCAAATAATTCGCCTTTTTCGGTTTGATTTGGGTTCAGAACCGATAAATCAGTTAGCCGATTTCTGTTAATTTTACCTCCCAGATTTTGCTTTTTGTAATTTGGGTATTAACAATAACGGAGCGTAAATATCCCCGCGCACCCATTTAACTCATGCCTCTTTAGGTTAAGGGGCAGGTGATGACATATGGGTAAAATGGGCATGCTGCTCCTTATTGCCGCTGCAATCGCAATACCGATTTCAGCTGCATATGCGACGGCAAGCGATGATCAGAAGGCGGCAATGCAAAACCTCTGGCAGGGAAAGGTGACGGCAAAGGATATACCGTTGCTTAATAGCTACAATCAGCAATTTGCCGATGAGCGCGCACTTATGGAAAGGATGCAAAGCGGTGAACTAACCGCATCGGATGTGGCTGCTCTTAATGAGCTTCACGCAAACGGAGGCGGTGGGGGCAATCTCGGAAGGGGTCTAGGCAGGGGAATGGGCGGCTGTGGGATGTTTGGCAATTCGACAAATTCCACCTTTGGGCAACCGGGCTTTCCCCCGTTTGGGAAAGCCAAAGGCATGCATATGGGAATGATGCGCGAAAGGGATGATGACTAATTTCCCTTTTTTTCTTTTTTTTCTTGATTTAATCCTAATTAACGGCAGTTGGGCTGGTATCAAAATAAAACCGCCTTTTTTTAAATAAGCAGCGGATAATCAAAGCACCCGCGAAAGTGATCCGAATGGAATTCAAAGCCGAAGTAACCGATGTTCGCACGTACGTTGACAAGCGCACCTCGCCCGAGCCCCATACCGCATTATACAAATTAAGGATTCCTGAAGGAGTCGCATTGCCTTTCAAGGCGGGCCAGTTCGTGCAGCTTTCCATGGATGATTTCAAGCTCCGGGGAAACCCCAACCTCCCAAAATGGGCCTCCTATTCCATATGCAGCGCTGAAGGGGCAGGCGATAATTTACAATTCGCAATCCGCCTTCTTGACACTCCTGGCTTTACCAACCATCTCAAAACCCACTGTCATGTCGGTTCAAAAATCAACATCCGGGGGCCTTATGGCGTATTCACCGTGAAGCCGGATGCAAAAAGGCTCATGTACATCTGCACTGGAACTGGCATTGCCCCTTTGCTTTCCCATATCCGTACACTTCTTAATGCCGGTTCAACTACCCCAATCTCGCTATTTTTTGGCTTCAAGAATCCCGATGTTTACATATTCAGGGAGGAGCTTGAGGAAATGGCAAAAAAATACCCCAATTTCAAGCTGGAAACCACGGTTACGGACCAGGGAAGGGAGGATTGGCAGGGAAGGGTTGGCATCTTCCATGATTTCTTCCCGCAGTACCCCTTTGAAGCGCCCGGCGAAACAGATGTCTTCATTTGCGGGAATGCGAGGATGGTCGAGGATGTGAAAACCATACTTCCAACTGTTGGCTTCCTTAAGGAAAATATACATATTGAGGAATGGTGATGCATTATCGAGCAATATTCATTGAAAAAAATTGAATTTAGTTGGTGAAAAATATGAAAATAAAGAAAGCAACAACCGCAAAGAAGGGCAAGAAGGAAAAGGAGGGCAAGATGGAGGGCTGCGCGCACTGCACGTGCTGCTGATTATCAGGCGCAGGTCCACGATTTCCGGAGCTTGTTGTACCAGCAGCCCGAATAGCCGGGAGGGGGGCTATATTGGACAATAAGCGTTCTCGTCTAGGAATTGCGGGGCATTCATTTGCACAGAGTTGTCCGTGCACCTCACTTGCCAATGCTATGTTATAGTGGAAGACATTAGTTTTTGAACATTGCAGCAACTTCCACTGCATAGAGGCGACAAGGCAAATTGTTCAAATATTTTTGTCATCTATAGTTAATGGCACAAGTAATTATACAAATTGAGCTAGAATCTTCTTCTTCCGTAGTAAATACATTCGGTGATTAGTGAATTTCCGCACCAAATTGGCGTATTACGCCAATCAGAAGCGGAT
>JBBSVW010000043.1:0-53613 GCA_038046605.1 Microcaldota archaeon
GCCGCTTAATTGGCGGCTTGCATGAATGGCGTAACGAGTGTCCCACTGTCCCTGCGTCAGACCTGGTGAACCTACTACTCAGTGAACATGCTGAGAACTTCTAGGGGGAAACGAAGACCCCGTGGAGCTTAACCATAGCCTGTTGTTGATTCGCGGTTGGGTGTTCAAAGTGTAAGCAGGAGCCGTTATGTTGCACCTTCTGGGGTGCAGATAGGCGAAATTGTGACACTGCTAATATTTGACTACGAGTCTCATCTCGCAAGAGAAACAGCTGCAGGTGGGTGGTTTGACTGGGTGTCCGAGGAGTTCAATATTTTGGCCAATACCTGGTTTTTCGCAATCCCGTAATATTTTGAAGTTGAATTGCAAACTATGCTTTCGTCAAGAAAGCGAATTTTGTCTGCAAAAAGTCGTACGTTGGCTTTACCGCCGATCACGACGCCCTTCAAAGTTATTCGGTTGCGGATCTCGAGGCTTGAGAGTGCTTGTGAGAGTTGCTTTCTAAGCAACGGATGAACGCAAGCTACTTCAACTCGATAATGGCTAGTCCTCTTATCAAGCAAAACGCTGCCATCGCAGGAAAAATAAGCTTGCAAAAACGGAACTAGTAATTCCGGATTTTCAAGAATTTCCACTGGAATTATTGCTGGAGGAAAAATACCTGTTGGGAAGCGCAGAGTTCGGTAAGTCGGCGAATACTTCATCAGCTCAAGTGCGACTTTTTTCGAGAAAAATCGGATTGAGAGAGCATTGGAGCACTTGTTATAGGATGGATTATTCAAGCCAAAGCATTCTTGCATCAAATCTTTAAATTTTTCAAGCAAGGCATCAACCTTGTTTGTAAGCTGGATGCAATAAGTCTGCTTGCTTTTATCGAAATAAATAGAGCCGTCTGAGAGTAAAAAACCAATAAGCATTGCCAAATTTTTGTCCATAATAAAATCATTTCGTAGAGCATATAAGGGCTTTGCAAGGGGTGATTTCGGGTGACAAATTTTATTTTTTATGAACTCCTCAGACCAGTAAGCGGTACACCTTCGATAAGGAAACAAAGGTGCCCAAAGGTCAGCTCAGGAGCGTCAGAACCGCTCTGTAGAGGGTTAAACACAAATGCTGGCCTGACTGTGACTTTAAAAAAATGGGTCGCAGACACGAAAGTGGGGGTTAACGAACAACAATGGCCTTTTAATGAGGCCTTGTTCTGTCAGACAAGCTACCCCGGGGGTAATTTCGTTCAATAAATATTTTTTCTAGAATTTTTTTGGCATTCACTAATTGTAATTATAGTTAGCGGATGCCTTTACGAATTCACCAATTATTGGACGGAACCTCAAACAGGCTCGTCGCGTGCTAGAGTTCATATCTCCATTTTTTGATGACATGAGGAAAATGAAGGATTGGATTTTTAGCGCTTCGTTCGAGCAATTAGTTTTCGTTTCGGATTGCACTGGCATTGCTAGTGCATGGAGTTCTTTCTTAGTCTAGAGATGTCAGCGCAAGCTGAAGCCTGATTAATTGTTCGTACGATCGCTGGGGATTGCTTTCCGTGAGGGAAATAATCGACCACGCGGTTTGGTACATCGCTATCGGCTCAGGTCATCCTGGCGGTGCAGGAGCCGCCAAGGGTTGGGTTGTTCATCCATTAAAGACCTACGTTAGTTGGGTTCAGAACGTCGCGAGACAGTTCGGTGGCATCTCCTAGAAGTGCATTGCGGTTTGAGGGTAAGGTTCTCTGAGTACGAGAGGAACGGGGAACCGGCGCCGCTGGTATTGCAGCTGTCTTCCAAGGCAAGCTGCGTAGCTACGCGCTAACGGATAAGTCCTGAAGGCATCTAAGGACGAAGCCGTGCCTAAAACGAAACCGCATAGGCCGCTTAAAGCAGATAAGTTCGATAGGACGGGGATGTAAGAGGAAAGCGCAAGCGATCCTTGAGTCAACCGTTACTAAAGGCCGTAATCACACATTCTCTTAGCCATATTTTCATGGATTTTTATGAAATGTTAAAATGGCTTAAGGGATATTCTCAGTGAAATTTCTTTCCAATACAGCGTAAAACACGGGTATGTGTCAGCATCTTGTTGATATATAGCACGTTCATACGCCGCATTTCCTTTATTTTTGTATCCCTAGCGATGCCCATGAATATTATTCTTACAAGTAGCCCTAGTTATAAAAATAATTAAACAGCTTGCCACAGCCATATTATAAAATAGCATCCAATAAACATTCCGATAACAATGCCAGAACCCGAAATCATTATCCACCCGACAATTGACCGGCGGGTTATACGCCATCCAAGCCAATGGTCAAACAGGTTTTGGCACGAATGGGCAACACCTGAAAAAGTCAAATTCGTGGGAATTGAGGACAATGGACGCAGGACAATTGTTATCGGGAGGGCGCATCATGGCGCATTGGTAAATTATTTATTCAGAAGGAAAAACTACCCCCCAGAAATACAGGCACGGTTCGTGGAAGATAGCGACGAAGTGCTTGCAAAAAGGGGCATCAGGACATTTTCAGGAAATTATTACCCTCACAGTAACGAGTTGGAACTGGACTTAGGGGATTCACCAGAAATTAGGCGGGATATTTGGAAAGCAGTTGAAAAAGCGCTCAAAGGCAAATAACTAAGCGATCCGCGCCTCCGTTTTATAAGCTTTTATCCTCTAGTGTACTCCATGCAAGAGCCCCACGAGGTAAGAAGGTTTTTTTCCGAAAGCAGGCTTTTCCAGCCGGAGAGGATTTCCGGAGGGATACGATTTACTAGGCTCGGGATTAGCGAATCACCCTTTGGCGGTGAAACTTACGAGCAATTCCTCCAAAAAAGATTGGGGGAGGCCGGAATTAAGGCAATCATAAAAGAAGAGCCGCTCCAAAATGAGGTTAGGTTCGATCACAAAGGAAATCCAATACCCGAACATAATCTGACACGCTATAGATCCATCGTAACAATTAAGGCAAAGGGAAATGATGGGGAAGCCCTAGCAGGTTTGGTAGAAAAAGCGCGAGTATTCCATCCGGATGCGCTAATGATATTCACGGGATTCCGCCATGATGCGGGACAGCTTATTGGAAAGGTTAAATTCCATGAAACGACGGTGCCGGTAATTCAAGAGGGAACGGACCGGATAATTGGAAGGGTTATTCCAAAAAAACCAAATGCGATTTTCGACACCCTGGCGCCCCGTTCCAAAATATTGGATCTGCTAGAGGATAAATTAGGGCACGCATGGGATATGGGCAGGCAGAATGCGGATGCCAAGCTTAACATACAAACACACGTAATGGAATGGGCATCGAGGGATCTTGACGAATTTTTGATTGCTAATAATGCAAGGTTCGGATCAACCCCTAAGCAGCATCATGAAAATAGATTAAAGCTTCTCCGCAAATTGAAGATATCCTTAGTCGATATAATTAAGAAATCAAAAGATCATGCAATTGCAAGGGACCCTATTCGCGCGGAAGCATAACATATCAGTTGCAGCTGAAATTAAAATGTTGCTGAAAAAGCGCTAAAAAATATTATTTCTTCTTCTTCGCCGTGCTCGCGAACTTGTTTGTCCACTTGAAGTGCGCCGGGTTCCTCTTGAGGAGCATGGCGTTCTTTTGGCACTTCCTTGAGCAATAGCGGGTGGATGAGCCATCACGCTTGAAGTACATGAAGCCGGTTCCGGATTCAATTTCAAACCCGCAAAATGAGCATGCTGCCATATTGATCAACTTAGAATGAGCGCCTTAAATCCTTCTTGGGTTTCTTGTTTTTCAGGGGCTTGGCCTCCCGCTCCGTTTCAAGAAGCATCAAATAATCGCCAACCTTGACGGAGCCCTTTACGTTCCTTCGAATGACCCTGCCTTGGTCCCGCCCATCCATTACCTTGCAAAGCACCTGCAAAATCTCGCCAAAAACGCCGGTCTTGCCGACTATTTCGACAATTTCCGCAAGGTGCCCATCAGCCGGGCGGAACTCCTTGTCGTCCTTGTTTTGCATCTGCATGTCCTGGAATTTTTTCTTGACTGCGCCCATAAGTAATCACTTGAATAAAATCAAAGGGAAGCGAATCACGCCTTCACTTCCTCATTCTTTTCCTGGGCCTTTGGCTCCTCCTTCTTCTCTGCGGGCTTCTTTTCAGCCTTCTTTTTAGGAGCTGCCGCCTTCTTTTCCTCCTTTGCTTCGGGCTTCTTTTCATCACCCTTGAAATTGAGCTTGCCAGCCATCTTGGAAACGATGTCTTTTAACGTTGCCTCATTTGCGGCATTCCCGGCCTTCTGGATGGCCATCGCGGCGGATCCCACATTCAATCCTGCTGCCTTCCCAAGCGCGATCTTTTCCTTCACATAAATATATGGAACCTTCTTTTCGGAGCAAAGCTGCGGCAGGTGCATTACAATTTCAGCAGGGTCCACATCCTCGGCTATTACAACAAGCGCCGCCTCGCCGCGCTCGATAGCCTTGGTGCTTTCATTAGTCCCCTTCCGGATGATGCCATTTGCGGTGCGCACATCCGTTAGGAGGTCAAGAGCCTTCTTTTGGATATCTGACGGAGTCTCGAACTTAACATATTCCTTGGCCATAACAATCTCACCTTTTTCATCGATTGTTCTAATTGCATGTGCAATAGAAAATCAGCATTCTTAGTTAGAGGAATGAAGGTTTATATATCTTCTTTTGGGACGATTGGATTAGGCAAGGATAGGCATGATAGAAGGAGCGGGCCAGCAATGGAAGGGATAAATTTGTGCATTGGATATCTGCGTTAAGCAGGCCTAATCAGATATATTGAGGTGCCGCCTGAAGAGTAAATTTTTTCTAGGTTTCTGCGCAGGTTATCCGAAATTTTCCCCTCAAGACCTCCCGCACTAAAAATGTGGGTAATTCCGTTTGTTTTTGCCAAATCAAGGTCGCCGCCTAGAATGGAGGATTGGATTTGCGCATATTTCGCCTCATCAAATCCGTGAGTTGCAACAAAGTAGGGAATTGAGAGGAATGCGCGCCTTCCAGCAATTGCATAGATGCAAGCGCTATTTTCAGCTGCCGGATCTGCAATGAAGGTCGAGTTTTTTGGCGTATTTTGGGAAGCCCATTCACATGCGGATACAACCGATTTGCCCCCAAGGCTAACTGGAGCGTGCACTGATCCGGGGCTTAGGTAAATGAAAAACTGATTGTAGGATGATATCAAGCCAATTGCAATAATTGCAATTGCCAAAAGCCTCAAAGCGGCTCCTTTTTGCACAAAAGATGCCAATGCACCAGCAGCGTAGATGCATGCAATTGCAAGGAATGGGAGGAATAGCTTGGATGCTTCCAGCTCATATGGGGCAATCCGGAAGAAATTCCCAAATATGAAAAGCGCAAGTGCGCCAAGGGATAGGATCGCAAAATCCCGGCTTATCTTCCGTAGAATTATCACCCCAATTGCTGCAAGGGCAATGTGGACACCGGCATTTTGGAGCCAAAAAAGAAGAAGGTCGTTGGGCGCATTTCCCCCATACAATTCGAATCTGAAATATTGCATAATTCCGGCTGTTTTTTGCGAAAGCATGATTAGGAATTGAGGGATTGAAATGATTGCAGCAAGCACAAGTGGCCTTGGATCATACTTTCGGGCAATTGTCAGAAAACCAAACATCACAAAAAATGCCGCAAAGAAGAATGCGTTAAACATGGGAAGAATGCCAAGTAAAACTGCCGCCTCATAAAGGCGGTTTTTCCTGCTAGATGAAAGCAGCCTAATAAAGACCACAAGGAACAGGAGGGCAAAGGCGGTTGTGAATTGTATGAACGCCAAGGTGATTGGGGTGGGACCAAATGGGAAGCCTTTGGAAGCCATCCCTAAAGCAGCACTGCCAATCTGTGGGGAAAAAACTGAAAGGAAGGCGCTGCCGCCCATCTGGCAACCTGTGCATGGAGATGCAAAAAACAAAAGCGCTACGGATATGAAAGCAAAAAGCCTGCTCCCCAGGATTTCCCTTGCAAGCACATAAAAACCCGCTAGGAAGGAAACGATGAGGAGGGTTTGCACTAATTGGTATGCAAATATCGTGCTTAAACCTCCAGTAACCAGGCTTGATGCGAAAAGATGGAGGAAATAATAATAGGACAGCAGCTCTGAAGAAAGGTTTGGATATGCAGGAGGGAAATTTCCTTGCGAAATGGATGAGATAATTCCCAGATGAAATGCGGTATCCCAGCTTGCGGATGCTAGGCCGTCTGATTGGTCGATTGCAAGCATGGAGGAGTAGCCGATGAGGAGGAATGAAACCAAAAAAACGGCAAACGAATCCCTGCTAAATATTTTTAAATGGGAAAACGCGAATCCTTTGGCTTTCCTTGAAATCGCATAGACTAAAACCACAAGCAAGATGGATGCAGCAAGGACTAAATTGGAATTGAACCCTAAAACTAGGGAAGCAATGAAAACCAGCCATGAAAATGCTAGGGTTCCGATAAGAAGTGAGGGCGCAAAAAGCTCAACATCAAAAAGCTTTTTTGCAATCTCGTAGCCAAAAAGAAAGGATGAAGCCAATGCGATTAATGCCAATAACATTCGATCGCCTACTTGAACAGTGATTTTCCATAAATTGCAATATGCCGCAGATTGATCTTAGAGCTGCCGCCCTCCCTTTCACCAAAGCTGTAGGGGATTTCCATAATACTAATTCCGGCGGGCGCAGCCTTAAGAAAATCGAATAATGCCTTATAGCCTTCCAATGAAAAACGACCACGATATTTTTTGATCAGTTTTTTTGCAAAATCCACGCGAATCCCAAAAAAGCCGGATAGAATGTCATTGCACATATTGCCGGAAGGCAAAAGCCTCATAAAACCAAGGCCGGATGCAGCAACAGACATCAAACGCCTATGCATGGGCCAATTGTCGGCAACGGAAACCCTCACGCCAACAACTATTTCATTCCCCTCCCCCAACCCCGCAACAATGCTGCGTATTTTCTCTGGCGGATGCTGCAAATCGCCATCCATAATTACGGCATATTTTGCCCGGGTTTGCTCCAAACCTACAATAACGCTCGCGGTTAGGCCGTGGATTTTTTCCTTGCGCCTATCAATTACCCGGATGCGACTTTTTTTCCTGCCAATTTTCGAAACTATTGAAACAGTGCCATCGCTAGAGCCATCATCAACAACAATTACGGATATGCCAGGGTACAAATTCGAAATCAGCCTTATGAGTTTTCCTATGCTGCGGGCCTCATTCAAGGTGGGAATAATTACAGTTGTGCCGGAATAATCCTTTGCCATGAGGAAAATTTGGCGTAGGGCGCTTAATTAATCGATTGCAATTACCGCACATCCAACTGGTAAACGGTAACTCCCTCATTCGAATACACCAGGGTTAGCAATTTCCTTAGAGATTCGCCAATTTTCCCCTCCAATTCGCGGTTTGCAAACACATAATTAATGCGATATTTTGCAAGCAACGAGGTATCCCCGGCAAGCATTTGCTTTTGCTCGCTTTCCAATTGGTCCTTATCAAACCCTTGCGACCAAATCCAGTAGGGGTTAGAATAAGCCGCAAGCCTTCCGGCATACGCATAGATGCAGCCGCTCTCTTCCAAACTCTCGGGAGTAAGGAATACGGAATTTTGGGGGGTGTTTTCCTTTATCCATTTGCAAGCCTCAAAAGTTTGCGCATCTCCGAGTGATTGCTGTGCGATTGTAGGCGAAGGGGGAAGGAAAAATTTGAATTGATGGGCAGTTGACAGGAGTGCGATCAATAAAATTGCAAATCCTGCGTATCGGATAATTGGCTTGAGCGAAATTATATGCAATACAAATGCAGCTGCGAAAACGCCTAGCAAAATAAAGAAGGGCATGAAAAACTTCTCATTCGCCCACATATCCGGAAAGACGATGATGAAGCTCGAAAGTGCGTAAAGCAAGCCGGATGTTAGCAGGAGGTTTTTCAGATCGGCCCTTATTTTTACAAAATAGAGCGCGAGCAATGCGAAGGCGATGTGGCCGCCTGCATTTTGCAACCAGAAGAGCAGCAGGTCGGGGATGCTTTCCAGATGGGCGTATAGCTCAAAATGAATAAATCTCAAAATGGAGGGGGTTGCTTTCTCGGAAAAGAAGAATAAGTATTGCAATGCACCGGCAAAAATCGCAATTGCACCGCCCACGTAAAACCGCCTATTCCTTTCAAATAGGATACCATATGTGATGAAAATGAACATCAACGCATAAAAGAATGGGCCGAACATGGGAAGGAGTGCGATCAAGGTGCCCAGGATTAAGAATTTCTTTTCCCCCTCCAATTCCAAGAATGCTTTTAGGAAAACTGCGAAAAACAGGAATGACAAGGCCATGGGGAGCTGGTTGAATGCGAATGAAAGCACTATTGGCCTTAGGGGAAAACCGCTGTTTGCTGAAAATGAAAAGAAAGGCGAAAACCATGCAGCATCATTTATGAGGCATGCGGCACATGCGGAGCTGAAGAATGCAAGGAAAATTGCAAGCACGCCGCCCAGTTTGCTTTTCAGCAAATTACGAGAAGTGGAATAGATTGAAGTTATGATAGAAGAAATGAGTAAAACGATTACAAGAGGATACGCAGTTAGGGAATCCAGCCCGCCTTTAACCAAACTCGAAATAAACAGGTGGCTGAAATAATAGTAGCTGAGGGGCGCTTGTGAAAGATACGGATATTGCGGCGGGAAATTGCCTTCCGCAAGTGAGTTTGTAATCCCAAGGTGCACCGCCCAATCCTGCGAAATGACTGCAAAGCCGTCGGAATAGCCCAATGCATGGGATGCCACATACCCCATAAGCAAAAAGGCCAGTAGGAAAATTGCAAATGAATCTGGAGAAAATAAGGAGGTAGTAATTGATTTGAACCGTATTTTTTCATCCTTCAAAATGAATGCGAAAATCAGGAGGGAAATGAGAATTGCGCCGGAAATGGAAATAGTTGAATAACCCAAGAGGGATGAAAGCGCGAATAGGAAATAGCTGAATGCGACAATACCAAACAGGAATGAAGGCGCAAATAGCTCCGCCTTGAAGAATTTCCTGGAGATCGAATAACCTGCAAGAAATGCGGAGATTAAAACCAGAAACGCGAGCAGCATAAGCGCACCAAATCAGCCCTTTTTTTCCTTCAATAGGTCCTTAACCTGGTCCAAGGTGGCATATTCCAGCGGATTAATTGAGTTCAGCACATAGCGCATCTCTGAAACGTCCTTGCGGAGATCCTCGATGTCTTTTTTTAGCGCAGAGATATCCGCCGTATTAGCGCTCCCAACAGCAATTTCCCTCTCGCCTCCCCCACCGCCGGTTGCCATCTCATCTAGTTCCTTAATTTTCTCGTTGTGGGCAACTATTGTCCTTCCGATTATCTCCTCGTTTTGCTCGATTGTGCGAAGTTTCTGGGCAATTAGGGATATTTTGGAATCTAGTGTGTGGATATCTTGCCTAACCGAATCAAAGACCTTTGCTTGGGGTTGGGGTGGAGCCATGTCTTTTTCACTTGCATGCCGGTTGCAAATATTAATAAAATGCCTTTAAATAAACTATGCTACCGAGTTAAAAGCCTTCATGGCGAAATTGATGAAATGGAGGTTTTCAAATAGGGCAATAATATTACACGATTCGCCACTCAAATTAAGGGGGGAGGCGGCGACACGTGGTGGGGGGATATCCCCCCAGGGGGTGTCAAATGTTCCCGAAAATGGACCCAAGGCAGATGGCGGCAATGATGAAGAAGCTGGGGATAAACAATGAGGAAATCCCAGCTACCAGAGTTGTTATTGAAACACCCTCCGGAAAAAAGATCATCATCGATTCGCCCAGTGTTGTTGCGGTTGATATGCAGGGGCAAAAAAGCTTCCAGGTATCCGGAAGCATTCGGGAAATCGATTCAAAAATGGCGGAAGAAGAGCAATTTGAAATCGAAGCTGATGAACCAGTTTCCGACGAAAAGCTTGCCGAGAGCGATGTTGCAATGGTTGCGCAGCAGGCAAAGATCAGCAGGGAAAAGGCAAGGGCGCTTTTGGAGGAATCAAGCGGGGACATTGCTGAAGCGATCATGAAAGGAAGCAGCGCGGATTATTTGCAGGATAGGAAAGGGCATGTCGAACTGGCAAGCCTTATTGGGAATGTCAAAAGCAGGGAGCTCAAGGAAAAAATGCCGCTTCTATTCGAAAGCAATGAAAATGATCATTTGAAGGCTATTTCCGTCTGGCACCAGATGGGAAGGGAGAAATTTTCACAGATGATTAGGGCGGAGAGCCCGGAGGTCAGGGAGGCATTATTGGGAAAATTGGGAAAAATCACAAATGCGCCGGAAGGGGAGAAGACGCTCGTGAGGCAGGAGCTTAGGAGGAAGGCTACGGAATTGAATGGATGGTTCTAAAAAGGTGAGGAAATGGCAAGAGGGAAAGGGATTAATTCACGCACGGGCATGACAAGGGAAGAGGCATTTGCTTTTGTTGCATCCCATTTGGTTAGGACCAGGGGAGGACCTATAGCCGGAGGGCACGTCGCATTTCACCTGCCTGAGGGAATAATAAGAAAGATAAACAAGCTCAATTTGGGGAAACGAATCACAACCCGCCAGCCACTTGAGCCAGATAGGGTAACTGGAAGGCTTGCAAGCACTAGAAATTCCAACAGCATTCCTGTTGGGGGAGGGCTTTTCGAGCCATCAATCAGGAATGAGGAAATAATGCGAAGAAAACGCAGGTAAACTTTGCCAAATATTCTTCTGCCCACATCAATTCATATTTATGATCAAAATCAACGGCGACTATCTGGAAGGGGGCGGGCAAATATTGAGGACTAGCTTGAGCCTGTCAGCTATTCTGGGAAAGGAATTTGAGATCTCCAACATCAGGTCGAAGAGGAAAAAACCAGGGTTGCAGCCACAGCATCTTACGGCAGTAAGGGCGATTGCTAAAATATGCGGGGCGGGAGTGAAAGGGGCTGAACTTCATTCCACAGAATTGAATTTTCACCCAACGGCCATTAAGGGCGGAAAATACATTTTCGATGTTTCGGAAGTGAAAGAATCTGCGGGTTCTGTGAGTTTAATTTTCCAAACAGTTGCGCTCCCTCTGGCATTTTCAGGAACTGATTCCCACTTAATCCTTAGAGGGGGAACCCACGTCAACTGGAGCCCTTGCTTTGAATATCTGGATGAGATTTTCCTTCCGACTGTGGAGAGGATGGGCTTTGAGTGCGAATTGCAGATTAACAGGTACGGCTACTATCCCATCGGAGGGGGGGGAATTGAAGCGAGGATTGGAAAGATCGACAAATTGAAGGGGCTGCAAATTGGGAACGGAGAAAATGCGGAAAACCAACTCGATGGAAATAGGGGAAAATTACTTAAAATTGAGGGTGTTTCAGTTGTTTCCAACCTTCCAGAAGATATCGCAAAGAGGCAAAAGGAGGAGGCGCTGAAAATGCTCGTGAATTTCAATTGCGATAAGAAAATAGAGGTGAAAAATGCTGCTTCGCCTGGAAAAGGCACCATGCTTTTTCTCAAAGCAGTTCACCAAAATTCAGTTGCTGGCTTCTTTTCGCTTGGGGAGATTGGAAAAAAGGCGGAAACGGTCGGGAAGGAGGCGGCGGTAAGGCTACTTGAGTTTGAAAGGAGCGGCGCGTCCGTGGATGAGCATTTGGCCGACCAGATTTTGCTTTTTGCTGCACTTGCGGAAGGAAAAACGGAGTTCACGGCGGCAAAAATCACCAACCACCTGAAAACCAATGCCTACACCATCAAGCAATTCCTTCCGGATGTAAAAATTGAGATGGATGAGAAAAACAGGTTGGTTCGTGTGGAAGGAACAGGGATTGGGATAAATTCCCCATGATGTTAAGGACATCCAACCGTTTACGAATATAAACATGCTCGCGAAAGGATTACTTATGCCTGAAATCAGCGAAAAGGAAAAATATAAGCAGGCGCACTCGGCAATTAGGGAAATTATTCGAGTTTATGGACCAATGGCCCAAAACAAACTGCGCGATCTTGTCAGGTATTCTAACATTCGAATTGGTTTTAGACCTGGAAGGTCGTCATTACACCCAGATTTCTGGGCGTTAAAAACGCTGCGTGATCGCGGCTGGTTAAGCGGAAGGAAAACCAACATCTCATTGAAGCCTGAATGGAAACCAGCCTTCACAGCTGCATGGCTTTCCTACCTGGAATTCAGGAAACCATACCTGAAGAAAACAGTTAAAAAGAAAACAACGGTTAGATAAATATGCAAAAACAACCGGAATTAACCAGAATTTTGCCTAAAGAAAGGTTTGGGCATTTGAAATCATTAGAGCAATTAAAGGGCAACGATAATTTTACTTTTTCCGCTTTTCCTTCCTACTTCAAAGCGCGCTTAGCATCTCATCAAGCAATTTAGCCGGATCCCTGCTTTTCACGAAAGCGCTTGCAAGAAGGACTCCATCTGCCCCCAACTGGATTGATTTTTTCACATCATGCGCATTGGAAACACCGGCCCCAACAAGCACCTTTATGTTCTTGTCAATTTTCCGGATTTCCCTAACGGAATCGCTCACAATTTCCGGCTTTGCGCTGGAAACGGAAATGCCGCTCCCGATCAGTTCCGGAGGCTCGACTGCGATGCAGGGAGGATGCAGTTTGGCGATGGCAATGGCTTCGTGTACATCATCTGCGCAGACGATGAGGTCAAGACCGATTTTCCTCGCATGGTAAACCAGATTGATAAGTTCGGCAACATTTACCTTCTTTTCAGAATGGTTAAGCAAGGTGCCGCTGCATCCGGATGAGAGCATTGATTCTGCAGGAACCGTGCCAGTGAACGCCCCCTGCGAATTGCTGTCAAAGTGCTGGGAGAACACGGAGAAATGGCCGGATCTGGGGTATTTTGAAGCGGTCAAGGCAAGGTCGGCAAATTGGGGCGCAACAACCACGCTTTTCTTGTGCTTGTTTGCTAGCTTGAAGGCAACATCGGAAAGATGCATCCCTTTTTCCCCGGCTGATTCCGCATACACCTTGTAATTCAGCGCAATTACAGGAGTTTTCATATTAATCACTTGATTGGATTAAAATTCAAATAACGGCCCATGCCGTCAATTCAGGTTCAGCCGAAAAATACCTTAAACATCGCGCCAACGATGAGCGCAAAGAGGATTGCAACGAATAGGAGCGTCATGTAGCTGGTCGACCTTAAATCCCCCACTTTCCCTTCCAAGGATTGGAGCCTTTTTTCAATTGCGTCATTCCCGTTTTTTGCCATATGCCCACGTTGTGATAATGTTACGTTATGATAAGAATACCATCTAAAGGCATAAAAAGAAGTCAAGCTGGCTCTTGGGAGGCTAAAAAAATAAATCAAAGGAGGACCTGATGGGGAAATAAGGGGAATGGGAACAGGGGGAAATCTAGGGGATAAAAATAAAAGAAATAAAAAAGAGGGGAAAAATCCCCTAAAAGGAAATTACTGGCAAGTTCCAATCAGCGGCTTTGCACCCGTGAAGGTGTATGCCGTCAAGTAGGTCGCATCGGTATACGTAATTACGGCATTATACGAGTAAGATGCGGCGGCAGCGCAACCAGTAGTGAGTGTAAAAACGGTAATTTGGTCCGTTGCCTCGCCTGGCTGCAGTGTTTCAGTCAATGTGGCTACAATTCCGGTCCCGACATCAACGCCGGTTACAGTTACCGCGAAATTCTTGTTGTTCCTAAGGACCATCTTCACATCGGTTCCGGAAACATATGTCCTAACAATCCCAACATCAGTTGTCGTCCAATATGCTAAGCTCTCCTTTTCTGAAATCCCCGAAGTTAGGGATGGGAATCCGCCAAGCACGCCAACAACGACGAGAGCGATAATTATGACTACCGCTAAAATCATCAGGTATTCTACCGCAGCTTGCGCCCTTAATTTCATCATACCACCTTTCAAAATTTTTATTCATTAGCTTTTCGCGATATATAAATGTATCGAAATCGGCGCCTAGATTTGGCCATGTTTTTTTGGGAGCAATTGGTAGGCGCGCGACCAATTGGGGACTTTAAATGGCAAAAGAGCCAAGCCTGCCCTTTTGATCTGGGGTACCAGAACCCTCATTAATTGTTTAAACGGCATATCCGGCAAAACAATTCCTCCACCAGCCCCACTATTCTTATACACAAACAGGGGGGATACTGCAGAGCTATATGTGTTAATGCCAAGTACTGCTTCCAAATCCTTTTCTCCTTTTGTCGTCGGAGGCCTAAAACCTCCCTCCAGAAGAGTTTTTGCAAAATTCTTATTCACGCTATGAAAAGAAAGCTGCATGCCGCTTTCCGGGTCCTTATGGTTGCGGATAGCCAAAACCAATGAACCATTAACCGCCCCATCTTCCACTAATTTTCTCAAGAGTTCTAAAGGCATATTCATCCCACCGGCAAAATCGACTTCAACACCAAATCCTTTATAATAAAGAATGAGAGCAGGGCTGCACCGGCGACGAAGGGCGAGTATTTCAGGCCCGAGGAGTAGGAGGCGCTGTTGATGACGCCAAGGAGGGCGGATGCAAGAATGGATGTGATTAGAATCACAATGATTGCTGAACCAAAGAGGAATTCGACGGATAGGGGCGTTGAAACCAGCGGTATTGAGGAGATTTCGGATGCGATCCCTCCGCTTGTGGTTTGCGCCTGAAGGCTAGTTACCATGGTGCTGAATTGTATGGATACGGCAAGAAGAAGGGGGGTTCCGATTATAACTGTAAAAAGTATGAACATGGCATAAAGCCTCGTGTTTGCCGCTAGGTCCTTGCGAAGCTCCTGAGTTTGCCTAATGTCAGCTGCGGTGTTTTCCAAAAGCTGCGCCAGATGGCCGCCGGATTTGAGGCTTGCGGTAAAGAGGGACACGATCCTTCGGAAGAGCTCCGAATTCGTCTTCTGCGCCATTTCAGTTAGGGCAGATGTGAACGAATCCGTGCCAAGCGATTTGGTGGTTGCATACTTGATATCCTCCTGAATTGGGCCAAATTCGGGGCGGGCAGAAGCCCGAAGAGCAACAACAGGGGTCATGCCGGCACGTATATTTGCCGCAATAACCTGCATCGCATCCGGAAGCACGTCCTCAAGACGCCGCCTTCGGTCATCAATTTGCACGTTTAGGTGGACATAAGCGCTAAAAACCACAAGCAGGAATGCAAGGAATGCGTAGGCGAAAAGCGTAATGATTGAAATTTCCCGAAAGGCGACCCAAAATAGCATGAAGGCGGTTAAACCGCAAAGTTTTGCTAGAAGCAGGATTTGCCCAAGCCATATTTCCGGCTCTTGCTCCATTCCAGCAAAGGCCATCTTTTCGCGCACCATCCGGCGCTGGGTTTTGGAGGCGAACCGTGCAAGGAAAAGGTAGATTTTTTCTGAAAATGGCGCTTTAGGAAAAGAGGAAATTGGCTTTTCGTTTTTTATATGTGGTTGATGGATTGGGAAACTCAATGGGATAATTTGCGCTTCGGGTGGGGAAAGCAATTTCCCCGCCAATTGAGGATCTGCATTTTCAGGGGATTTTTTTGCCCCCCCAATCGATTGGATCCCCTTTTCCATTTTTACATGCTTTTTCCGCAATTTCTCGAGGCCCAATTTTGCCAAAGCGAGCTTTTTCCGATGCTTTCCGCTTTTCTTTTTCAGCTTGATTTGCCCAAGGGCAGCCACCTGGGCCTCAATGGCAGCTATCTCCTCCTTCAACTTCCCAATGCTTTGCCCCTTATTTTTTCCCACTCGAAGCGGGATGGGGTTACCTGCGGCATCCACAATGCTTTTGCCAAATTTTTGCGATTTGTTTTGATCCATTTTTTTATTCCCTGATTTTTCCGCAAACTACGAATGAACCGCCGGACGCCTGTTTTTGATGAAGCCAATGATAATCATCTGGATGAAAAAGCATAGTGAGATGAGCGAAACATAGAAGAGCTCATTCACCTGAACCCCTCCAAAGGATGAGAGCACAATTAGCAAGGTTGAGCCAAGGCCCGGGATTGCAACTGCAAAAATCATGTACACCAGGGTCAGCACATTAAGCTCTCCGGAAAATCCCTTGATTTGCGCCCTTTGGTAATTGTTAAGTGTTTCAATTGTGGAGCGAAGGGCGCCTTCGAGGCTGCTTCCGGCCCTAAGTGAAGTCAGCATTTGCCATATGGTTTTGCGCATGAATTCGGACTCCGTCCTTCCGGCCATTTTTTCAAGCGCCCTATCCTCCGCCCCTCCGGCTGCTATTTCCCGAACGGTTATTTCAAATTCCTTTGAAACCCGCCCATAATCCGCCCTTGCAACATTTGCCATCGCATCATAAAGCGGCACTCCGGATGAAATCTGGAGCTCCATATCCTTCAATGCATAAATTAGGTCGCGATCCACATTATCCGCGATTTTTCGCGCCTCGACTTTTGGGTAGAAGAGGAAAAAGGAGAAGAATACGAAGAAAAACGTGATTCCGGCTGCAAATGCGGATCTAAGCGATTGGAGGAAAAGCAAAAGGCTGCCAATGCTCGGATGACTTACAAAGCCGATATCCACACTGCCATTGAAAAGAAGGGGCAAAAAGAGCAGGATGAAAATGATAAGCCCGTAATAGAAGGAATTCGCAAGGGCAGCTGCAACGTATTCCCCAACTGCAACGGAATATCCGGCCTCCTGCAGGTCAAATTTGAGGCCTGGAATTGCGCCACCGATTTTATTTCCGATGCCAACGAAACGGCGCAGGTTTCCATTGAGGATTCCGCCGTATTTGAAAACGAAGAGGTTCATGCTTTCACCAAGGTTGGCATTCCAAAATTTAGATTCTCCTTCCAATCTATCCTAACAAACTTATTTTTGAAAAGTGGGTAAAAATTATTCCAAAATATCCTTCAATTTTCTTCTTTTGGATGCCGCCTCAAAAACCGAATTTGGATCCTTGTAATAAAAGTTCATGAGATCGCCAACCGAATCTGCTGAATTTACTCCCTGGCTCGACATCCAATCCAGAATGGTTTTTTTCTGCGCCAAATCCTCCTGGATCTCAGAAACCGTAAGGCCCGTATGCAAGTTGAGCTCACCGAAAATTCGAGTGCTTTCGTTGATTTTTTCAAATGTGTCAGTCCTGGGGCGCCATTTGAAGAGGGTATTTAGGTTGACACCGGATGCCTCTGAAGCGATTTGAGTGAGTTCGGAGAGTTCATAGGTGCGGCGGATTCCTTTGCGGCGGTCGCGGTATTGCACTAATATGAGTTGCAGCGATTCGAGCTCCAATTTGGGGATTTCAATTGGCGGCTCGGTCAATCTCCTTACCACCTGTGCCGCGGAATCCGCATGGATTGTGGCATAAACCGCATGGCCGGTGTGCATGGCTTCAAACATTACTTCCGCCTCGCGCTTCCTTCGAACTTCCCCAACAATTATCCGGTCTGGCCGCATGCGAAGGCTCTCCACCATCAAATCAAGCATGGAAACCCGCCCCTTTCCTTCGGGATTAGCGGCGCGCGTAAGGAGCGGCACCCAGTTCCAGTGCAAATAGGATGGAAGCGAAAGCTCCCTCGTATCCTCTATGGAAACAACCCTATGGGAAGGAGGAATCATTGCAGCAATAGTATTGAGGGCGGATGTTTTTCCTGAAGCCGTGCCTCCTGCAACCAAAATGTTCATTTCATACTGGATGGAAAGCCAAAGGAAGGCCGCCATTTCCGAGGACATGGTATGCGTTTTTTCCTCGATGAAAGTGGTTATCGTCCAGGGGTTCCTTGCAAATCTTCGGATGGTGATGGTGTTTCCGCTTGTTGATATGGGAAATAGTGTTGCGGAAACGCGGTCGCCCGAAACTAGGGCTGCGTCCAGGATGGGGTTAAGGAGGGATATTTCCCTTCCGCTCTTCCTGCCTATTTGGGCGGCAAAATTGTAGATTTCCTCCTCATTTTGCAAATTGAGGTTGGTTTTGAGCCAGCCGAACTTTCGGTGGTAGATCGCAATTGGGCTTGTTGCACCGTTTATTGCAACCTCCTCCAAATAGTCATCAGCCATGAGGAGCTCGATTACACCCAAACCATACATACGATGGAGCAAAAGACCTGCGAGTGTTTGCCCCACATTCTCCTCCGTTTGCGGAAGCTCCTTTTGGATGATTTCCATTGCCGCCTTGTAAAATCTTTCTTTGAGGAGCCTGAATTTTGCCTGGTCGACAATCTCATCGGTTTCAACCGGCATTGCTTTAGCCAGCGAATCCCGAAGGTAGGAAATGAATTTTTCGGTGTAAACGCAAACCTGCGGGTAATGGAGGGCGTAAAGCGGCCGGCTGGCATCTTGCATCTGCCAGATTTCAACCTCAGCTGGCACGTTATTTGCCTGCATCGGATAGGAGAGCAAGAGCTTTTCGCCGGTGATTCTTTCGGAATGCGGCTGCGGGAGTTTTGCAAGCAGCCGGATTGTTGGTTTGCTTAGGATGTTGACGGAATAGTTGAGCTCAAGAAGCCCTTGAGATTGGAGAATTTTCCCAATGCGCTCTATTTCATTGGTGGATAGGCCCGTTTCCTTTGCAAGAGTCGAGAAATCCTCCTGCATCCCCTCCTTTTTTTCCAGCATCTCGCAAAAATCGGTTATCTGCGTCCGGATGAGATGGAACCCCTTGGGGCGTTCTACGAACTCGGAGTGCTTCAAGCTTCGCTCGGATTCCTTCTTCATGCTATCTACTACCGGTAAGCCTTTCCTGCTATAAAAAGGTATAAGAAAGTGGCGAGCAATGAGGAAAAATTGACCGATATACAGAATAATTTGAAGCCAGCATATGCGAGCTGATTGAAAAACCTATTTAAACAGCCAGCCGTAATTGCATAATGCCAGATCTCAAGCCCCTTCTCAAAAGGGAACTCTCGTCCCTTCCTCCGCACTACATCGTGATGCTCGTTGCGGATTCCTCCAAATACATGGATGCGAACCTTGCCGCCTTGAAATACCTGATGGAGCCAGGGGATGCTGCCGGAATATACGTAACTTTCAATCGCCCGTATGAGAATTTGACGCAGATGCTGAAAAAGGAAAAGCTCGATGTTGGAAGGCTTTACTTCCTGGATTTGATCACCAATACCACCGGAAAGCGCGGCCAGAGGACGGAAAACTGCATCTTCCTGCCCTCCCCCAAAAACCTCACGGAACTAAGCATCGCGCTCACGCAACTCATTGAAAGGATGGAGCAGAGAAATCGGTTTATATTCATGGATTCCCTTAGCACAATGCTGATCTACAATTCGGCAGGGACGGTTGCACAGTTCACGCATTTCCTTGTTTCCAAGATGAGGCTTTGGAAGGTTGGAATGGTGATTGTTTCACTTGAAAAGGAAACTGACCAAAAGCTCATAGATGATTTGAGCCAATTTTGCGATAAGGTGATAAAGATTGGAAAATAATGAAATGGCATGAGAGTTTGGGATTTGGCAATTAGAATTTGATTTGGATTCGTTGTAATAAAAGTGTTTCAATTCGCGGTTGTTTATTATGGCAAACGAGAGCGTCATTTTCTTCAATGCGATCACGATAATCGTGACCTTCTTTGCGGCATATTTCGTATTCCGGGCAAAGCAGCGGTTTGAAAAGGGCGAATTCCGCCGGATTGTGGATTGGTTCTATTTCACGGCGGTGCTGTTCTTCCTATTCCAGCTCATTTTCAATGGGCTGACCTACCTTGAAGGCATCGAGGTGTTCGACCAGGTGGGGCCCAATTTCCTCGCGAATTACCGCTCCTTATACACCACGGTGATTGCGCTATGCTTCATCAAGATCACATATGAGATAATGCGCTTTTCGAGAATCTACGGATTTGCAAAAGTGGAAAACGAGTTTTTTGGGAAGAAGGGCAAATAGGCGCCTAATTTTCTGCAATTACGAGAGTAGAAAGTGCATAATCCGGATTGAATTCCAACCCCACCGGAAGCCATGCCGTTATTGGCTGGATGGTTGAAATTGTGGCATTGAGGAGAATGTTAAGTTTTATGCCATCTAAATTGGAAATTTTAATGGAGTTTGGGCTGCCATCGATGAATCCAATGCTGACATTCAGGTATTTTCCCGAAGTTGTGTTGGCAAAAAAGAGGCTATTGGGATTGGGATCAAGGAATACCTGCTGCGAGGGGCAGTTTGGCGATTGAATGCCGATTTCAAGTTCCAAGTCGCCTGCAATTTGGGTTGAAAAAGCGCAGGATGAAATTGGATCGGCAGGATCTGAGAGGATGAACACGGAATATTTTTCAATTGAATTACTTCCCTTAAAGGTCGCGGATGATTTATCCAAATCCGAGTGGGAATAATTCAAATTAACGCCATTGAAATAAAGGAAGGGGGCGCCGTAGATTGAATTTAGGTCTATTTGGAGGTTTTCGGCAAGGTTTTGGCTTGCCGCATAGGGCCCTTCAAAATAACTTTCGTACGAAATCAGTTCATTTTGAGGGTTCGAATATGCAATAGGGAAATTATCATCAATCGAAATGATCGCATGGGTCGAATTCCGGTTTATGGAAATGGAATTAATGCGCAAAATCCCAAGCAAATCCGTTTTAACATCATCAGCAATTGATGCAAACTTGCGCAATCTGGATCCTTCCTGCAGCAAAAGCGACCTATCAGCGCCATATTGGGAATAATATGCAAGCATGGAGAAGAATAGCAGGAAGATAGCTCCATAAAGCAATGCGAAAAATATGCCTTTTTTCATTTTTTGTAGCACACCCTCATTTCAGCCAAGTAAATCGAAGTGGTTGAACCGGAAATAATGAAATTCCTCCTCGAAATCGAATAGGTTTTGCAGGCGCAATTCTCATCAGCTATTATTACTCCCTCATTTTCACCTGAAATTTCAACCCGGTAGCATATGTTGGATGGGAAAACCCTTGCAAATTCCTTCAGGGGGATCGCTGATTTTGATTCCAGCGCATTTTTCAAAACGCCCGACTTATCCATCGAAATCAATGCATCATCCGCAAGTTTTTCTGGCTGCGAACTTGAGAGGGATGGATCTGGAAGGCCTGCGATCGCATTCAGAATGAAGGCGGATAAGGAAAATGCGATCAGCAGGGCTAGTATAGCATCAATTGAAAAGAATATTCCCCTCATTTTTCCACCCACATCCTCAAATTGACCAGAACCGGCTCGTTTTCAAATATGGCAATGCGGGAAAACGAATGGACGGATGCGGTTCCTGCAGGGGAAACCATGGTTTCAAATATTGCATATTTTGACGCATTTGAAATTGCAATTGAAAAATTGCTTGAGGGCAAATCCAGGGCAAGAATCCGTTTAACGAGGGAATAATTCCCAAAATTCGAGTTGGCAATAAAAAATAAGCGGCTGGTTTTATCAGGGTCAAGTTCATTTCTTGAGGCCGCAATCCCGATGGATTTTACATTCGCATCGGTGAAATCCGGGGTGTGCCAATTGGTGGGGTTGCCCGGTGTTTCCACAAGCTGCGAAAGGGCGCTATCGGCTGCCCTTTGAATGTCAAATTCGGCTTCGCGCCGGTTAATTGAACTTGCCGTGTTTTCCGAAACAAACATTGAGAGCGCAAAGATGAAAAGGATGATGGAAATGGCAAGGAGAAAATCGAAGGAGAAAAGCTGGCCGCGCATTTTGATCACTTGAGGTAAATTTTTCCGCCTATGCTGGAAATTTCAATTTCTGTCCCTTTTCTTGCATTCAAATCAACGGATAGGAGATCGCTTGAGGATAAAAGTGAGGAAACCGATGCCCGATTGAAAACAACATCCACCCTCCTTCCAACAATTTCAATTGTGTAATTTTCGCCATCTGAGAGTGTTTGCGGCAAACTGAATTTGCTTTCAGTTCCGTTGCCCGCCTGCAAAACGGAGTCCATCCTTGAAGCAAGGGTGTCTGAGATCGACTTTGCCGATAATTTTTGCCTTGTGATTGAAGCTCCCTCGGCTTTGCCTATGTAGAATTGGAAGAGGCCAAGGAACAAGAGGAGCATGATGGAAATCACCACCATCAAATCGAAGCTGAATTGGGCTTTTTTGCTCATGGCGAAACATCACTTCAAAATTGGTTGATTCCAGGGGGAACATCACAGCAAATCATGAAACATAAAACCCGATCTCCGAGGAAATGCCAAGGCTTCCGGAATTTGCGATGGCGACTAGTTTATGGGGCGCGCCTTGTGATAGCGATGCGAAATCCAAATTGAAGGAATAGGTGCCATTGCCATGGGATGTTACAGCAGGAGCATAAGGCGCGGCATCGCGGTAAAAGAGCAGGCTAACTCCCGGAACAAGCCCTGTTACCCCAATTCCTTTGAGGTTAATCACGTTGATGGATACCGGCACGGATTCTCCTGAAGAATATGCTCCCTTGATTATAGAGGGGAGTATCTCAATTTTCCATACATCGGAGTTCCCGGTGCGCACAAAAAACTGCTTTTTCCCTAATGCACCTGCAAGCGCCTTGATTAGCCAGTTTCCGGAATTTGCATTTGCAGGGAGCGCAAAGCTGCCTTGGTATATCCCGCCAGATACCAAAACAGGCATTTCAGAAACCATTCCAGAAGAATTCAGGATTGTGATGTTGGCATTTGTTTGGGGGGTGAATAGCGCCTCGCTTTTGTCATAGAAGCGCGCCTCGTAAAAGACAATGCCGCATGAAGAATAGGAGGGTTTGGATGCGGACACGTATGGCTCGGTTGAAACGTAGGTCACATTATAGGATAAGTAATCCTCGGAGATGTTGAATTGGGTTGCGTATGATGTGGGAGAATAAAGGCGCACCAATATCCGCCTAAACCCATCCGCACTTATGAAATCGGCAGGGGAGGAGGAAATTGCGCATTCCCACGAATACCAGGTATTAGCCAAAATACCCCCTGAGGGTGTGCAACCCGAACTTGACCAGCTTGATGAGGCAAAATTATATATCTGGAAAGATGGAGTAAAGGTGAAATCGCTTCTGAACCTCAAGGTTGCATTTATGGAAATGAGATTATTCAGGTTGGCTGGCATTGATATTTGGGTGGAATTGTGCAAAACCCCAACCGCATAATTGTTTAGGGGCTTTTTCAGGACGAGTGAAATTTGGTCCCAATAATCCTCAATTGTTGACCTTCCTGCAACGGGCGTAACTGCGCGGTTGAATAGGCGGATTGAATAGGTGCCAGGAAGATTGAAATTAACTGCAGGAACTGAAATGCTTATCCGGGAATAGGCGGGCATATCTGAAAGGGCCAAATCCTGCCATAGGAGAAATTGGGAACCATCCGGCCTAAGCAAATAAACCGACATTTCATGCGATGTGGGGCCGCTTGTGCCCGTAAAGGACTTGATGAAGGAAAAATTAAGGGTCGCTTCGGCTGGCAAGGAGCCATCCCAATTCACGCCGGAGTTGGTGAGGTTCCCATTCGCGGTAAAGCTTCGGGAATTGCTGCCATCAGTCAATCTGAAGCGCCACCTACCTGCCTCAATATCCCCGCCTGTTGCCAGGAATGCTGATGTCGCCCTTCCGGATGGGTCGTTTTCCGCATAAGACCAGCTAGTGCCGCTACCTCCGGTGAAATTGCCATTCAAAACAAGATTGGGAAAGGAATAAACCACATTGGTGAATGCGGAAGTAATGTTGAATGGGGTATCATCAAGTGCATCGATAAAAGTTATTGGGGTTGTTGCAGACCCATTTGAAATATAGGGCGAGCCGTCCTGCAGGTAAATCTGCGAAGAGGAATTTGCCATGTTTGCAAGGATGAGCACGGCTAGCAAAACCATACCTGATTTCCTAAATTTATTTTCCATAATAATCATTCAATCAATAATTCTGCGATCAATTGCAAGATGTGATGTCAAAATTTGCAGTTCGTATTTCAGGTGAGCCTGCGCTGATGCCGCTTGCGCGGACAATGTAGCCGGTAAGGCCTGTTAGGCCGCCCGCGGAAAGGGTGCCGTTGAAACCACCAGAGGAATTTGTAACAAGTGATTTTGGATAGCCGGAAAATGAAAATGCATCTGTTGGATCACGCACATCCAGATTAAGGCTGCTAAATGCATCCCAATTGCCACCCTCAAGCAAGATATCTTCCGGCGGATCAAAAATATCCTTTAACTGCGAGTACGAATTTGAGGAATAAGTTTTGATCTCAATTAGCGATACATTTGCGCCGCCTCCAGCGCATGTTTGCTGCTGGCAGGTTTGGCCAAATACCTCGATGAAAATGCTTGTCGTAAGGTTAGTGCCCTCCGATCCGTTTGCATATAGGGCGCCGGAATTTGAGCCAAGCGCTGAATTGGATGTCGTGAAATTGATAAGAACATCCTTTTCCCCTAGGGCAGGAAGAGTGAATAAAACATCAGCCGGATCGATAAATTCAGCCAACACGTCAGGGGAAACAAAATCCAAAGACAAATCAACCTGGATTGGCGAATTCCCCAAATTGGAATATTTGAGTGTTCGCACGAACGATTGCCCGGAAGCTGCGGATTCCGAAATCAATGTCGAACTCACAATCAATTTGGAATTTGCGCCAAGGGCAACGCAGCCATCAAGGCCTTCTACGACAATGTAATAGGTTCCAGGAGCCGTTGGCAAAAATGAATTTCCGCAAAGAAGCGCCCTTGTGTTAGCAGCAGCATCACTGCCCCCATTTTGGGAGGCAACTTTCATGGATATGGAATGCTGTGCTATGGAAGTTGAAAGGACCCCATCGGGGATAACGAATTTTACCTCGCGCCGGGCGCCTGCGCCCTCCAAATAAACGGCATCTGCTGCCTGCGCAAGGAGGCTTACGGATGATTTTGCCTGCGAAAATGAAAGCGCCTGCGAGGAACTTGCGATGCGCTGCTGCGATGTTGAAATGACTAGCCCCAGGACAACAAGGCCGATGGCTAGGATGATAAGCAACTCCAAGGAAGATTGGCCTTTGGAACTACGAGGAAGCCGCATGCTAAGGGAACAATTTGCGCTTATTTAAACATTAACACCCCATGGGGGATAATCCCCTACCACGTGTTGCCGCCTCCCCCCTTATTTTGCTCTGCGAATTAGTCAACTACTTGCTCTCCAACCCCCCAAACACTGGCTGGTTGGGATAGAGCTCGATCCCTTTCCTCTTGAACTCGAATGGCACGATCAGGTTGCTATGCGAAATCCCACGCATCTTGACAATTTCAAGCGCTTTTAGCCTCTGGTCGCCTTGCCGGATGTTGTATAGATGGATCAGCCCATCTGCAAGGTAGCCAAGCCCGAATTTGGCACGGATTTCGCCCGCATCAGTGGTATTTGCCTCGGAGGTAAGCATGGTGGTAGTCCCCCATTTCTTCAAAAGCTCAAGCACCTTTACAATCCCCAGCTTGCGCTTGTATTTGGAATCGAAAATGAGCGCAAAGGAGGTGATTGAATCAATGACAAGCCGTTTTGCACCCATGTCCTTTATTGTATCCTCGATGATCTCACCTTCCAGAATGAACCGGTCGATGTCGTGGGGAGGATATTGCAAAATCAGGAGCTTTTTCTTCTTTTCCAGCTTTTCCAGGTCCCAGCCATACCTTCCCATGTGCCGGAACACATCCTCCCTTTTCTCCTCAAATGTGAGGTAAACCCCCGGCTCGTTGTATTTGTAAGCGCCATTATAGAGGTATTGCATCGCAAATGTGCTCTTGCCAGTCCCGGTATCGCCAGCAACCAGGATTACGGCCCCCTTCTCAAAACCGCCTTCAATTAGTTCATCCAGGCCCGGGATTCCGGTTGGGACATGATGCGCCCTATCCTGCGAAAATGGCACATGCGCAATTTGCCTTCCTCCCTCGCCGAATATGTCGATCTTCCGAAGGTCCAATTTGCCCTTCATTTTCTTGTCCATAATCCCACATTAGGTCAAAGCCCAAGCCCATATTTAAAACAGGCGTTTTTTGGTATTTTTTATTGGGTGCAAACAAGTCAGTTTTTTTAGGGGGGATGATTAGAGGAAAGCGATCTCATTTAGGAACTATTTAGCAAAAGTTCAAAGTGCCTTTTCCTTTCCCTCCTTTTTCCCATCCATCACTGCAATCTTGCCTTTGAGGTTGAGGATCAGGTATTTGCCCTGGAAAAATTCGATCCCCTTTGATGAGAACTTGCCCTCCAATGGGGATTGCGCATCCTCCTCTTTTGCTTCGAGGCCAAGGAGTGAAATCATTTTTTTCCCTTCAGCATCATGCGCAATCAATTTGATTGTGCTTGGGATCCTTGAAAGGCTTGCCCGATCCGGCTGGTTTATACCGGAAATCGCGATGATTTCAGGCAGCCATCCCAAATCCTCATCAAAAAACTGAATCGAGGAGGGGTTTCCCTTCTGTTCATAAATGAATGCAACTTTTTGGCAGCCGAAAGTTTCGGCGCGCTCGCAGATCTCATCAACGGAGCGCTTCCCCCTATTCTCATACTTGCAGTGCAAAATAAGGGACAAAAGCCTGCCTAATTTCCTTGTTGTTTGCGTTGGCTTCCTGCCGGTTGACAAATACAGTGAACTCATGCAGTAATTTGCGCACCTAGCCTTAAATAATTTGCATGCTTGGATTAACTTGGTATAAATGAAGGGCATCACAAAAATCCACCCGGCCATAAAATCCGAGCTTAAGGTGTTTAGGGCAAGCCTTCCAGAAAGGCTCGATAAATTGGCCGACATAAGGGGGGTCATTGCCATAAGCGCACTCGAAAATGGCCTTGGCTTCATGTTGGGGAGCATGAAAGCAGCCAGGGTAAGGGGCATTGAAGTTAGGTCGTTATCAAAACGCAGGGGCTGGCCAGTGGACCTATTGGATGCCGTTGTGAAAGTCCAGCATGCGCATATTGAGCATAGATTAATCGATCATGAATTGAACGCTGCCATAAATAACGGGGAGGAAGTTGCAAGGATAAAAAGAATGGTCCAGGATGTCAGCAAATCCGACCTCCCATTCCTTAAGCCCGAACATGGAAAGGCCCTAATGCTGGCAGTTGCTGCAGCCAGATCGAATGCCAAAACAATTGAAGAGCTTGCAAGGGCGCATAACAAAAACATTGTCGTAAAAATGCTAGGAATAACTGCATCGCCCCATACAATCCGGGATATGATTTCAGAATATAGGGATGCGATTGGTTTTATTGCCGGAAGGAAACCAAGCAGGGAAAAAACAGGTCAGTAACATGCCAAGCGAGAACGAAAAGCTGCATAAGGATATTGCCGTCCATTTGGGGCCAAAGGGCGCAAAAGGCATGCATCCAAACGCAGCGCTACGCCTAAACGAATGGTATTTGGGATCGGAAAATGAGCCGGGGCTAATTGGCAAACTCGATGAAATAACCGATGAAAAAAGCCTGGTGCCTGCTTCCAGGCTGCCTACGCAACTGGGAATTCCCTTAAGGCTCATTAAGGAGATGGGCATAACTGCAAGCACGATAAAAAGGGGAAAGGGGGGTTGGCCAAATCAAATTATTAAAAACCTTGTCCAGGCAAAAGGCGCAATGATCAACCATGAGGAATTATTGATTGCAGCCCGGGGTATCATCGAAGCTGGATTGGCGCCGGATAAAAAACCAGATCCGTTGGCTGCCGCAAACCTAAATGCCGCATTGCATTATAGGTACAGAACCACTGTCCCGGAAATAATGCCATTAAAGCACAAGCGGGCGCTTATCCTGGGCTCCATCATGCACGGCAGGGAACCCGTATCTTTCAAAGAGCTTTGGAGGGAATACCATAAACAGGAAATTGTTGCAAAGATGGGACTTGCTTTTGAAAATGAAAAATTATTCCACGATGAGCTAAGGAATCTCGAAGGCGGGGTGCCATATGCTAAAATGATGCAATTGGAAAGGGGAAATAAAACATGGATTACGCATTCATAGGAAAGGCATTCTTGCAGGTGCTACTTGTAGGCATTGCAGGCTACTTTGCAGGGAAGCTGCTTTTTTGGTTCGTTGCAAACATTGCAAGGAAGGCAACTGCAAAAACCAAATCAACGCTCGATGACCTTTTGATGGATTACGTGCAATCGCCCCTAAAGGCGGTTATGGTAATCCTCTTTATTTACGTCTTTTCCGGATATTTGGCGGATCTTAATTACCTGCAATCGGTAATGACCAGGTATTCGTTTGCAATCCTTGTTTTGATCGGATCATATGTGCTCTCGGAAGCAGTTGGCGCCTCCTTAAGATGGTATTACCTGGAGGGAAGCCAGAAAAGCAAGTTCAAGATGGATGTTACACTTATCCCATTCCTTAGGAAAATTACACGCATCATCATACTTCTCGGAGGGCTGATTGCGGCGCTTTCAACAATTGGTTTTGATGTAAGCGGCCTGCTCACCCTAACAAGCATCCTTGTGCTCATTTTGGGACTTGCCTCGCAGGAATCGCTTGCGAATATTTTTGCGGGCCTTGCTTTGCAGCTCGATAGGCCCTATATTTATGGGGAGTATTTACGGTTCCCAACCGGGGAAGTTGCGATGCTGCAAAAAATAGGCCTTCGAAGCAGCAAGCTTGCAGATTTGAGTGGAAATATCATGGTTATTTCCAACAGCGAGCTTGCAAAGCAGCGGGTTGTGAACCTATCCCGGCCATCGCAGGGCTTTGAGGCAAAATTCGACCTGTCCCTCCCCGTTAAGGCGGATCTTGGAGAGTTTGAAAAATTCATAATAAAGCAAATTGAGGGGGCGAAGATACAGGGGATAAAGCAGGATTCGGGCAAGGTTTTGGTCCAGAAGGTGGATAATGACAAATATAATTTGCAGGTGAGCGTCTACATCACGCATTACCAGAACTTTGAAGCTGCCAAGGATTTCATTAATAGGAAGGCGCTCGAGTTCATAAGGAAATGAGCCCTAGGCTACCTTTTTTATTACCAATAAGCCATATTCCTTCCCAATTTATGCAGGGATGCCGGAGCTCGGTCAAACGGGATAGACTCAAGGGACCTCTTTTCTTTCAAAGAAAAGACCTCCACGAGAAAAGAAGCGCTCATGAAAAATCTTTGATTTTACATTCGCGCAGCAGCTTAGCTGTTCTTTCTTTTGCGGAGCAATCGCTGAGAGATCTATTAGCCTCAGGGCTTGCGTGGGTTCAAATCCCTCTCCCTGCATTGTCTCCACGTCTCAGAGCACTAGCCATCTTGGCACGTTTGTGCTGAATTTGGCACTAAACCCAATTAGACCCTTCCACGCTTCCGCAAACCCCTAACCGGAACAGTTCTCTGTTTATTTCGGTATATACTTAAAGTCCAGCATTACGAAATTAATCTTTCCGGACTTCGGATCAAATCTTTCCACAAGGAGATTCGTCAGCGCCTCCTCATGCTTGATAGTTGAATTTATACGGTATCTCTTGTATAATTGTATTTGCGCATCCAAGGCCAGGCGTCCGATTACCTCTTTATGCTCTGGATGCTCCTCCTGAACCTCCCTGACTGTTTTCAGCCCGGAAACGTCCTCCATGACTATAGGCCAGTAGCTCGCGCCTGAAGGGTGTATGCCTTGCAAGGAGAAAATTGGTTGCGGGGTTCTTATGGATATTTGCCTGCCTAATTTTATCCCTCTGCTGAACTTAACCAACGAATCTAATTCGTGAAGCGGGCCAGACTTCATGAACAACTGCCTACCGCCGATGTTTGCAATAAAGCGCGTTTTTCCACTATGGGCGACAATGCGCGCTCTCCAATTTGCCATGTTAACTAGATCAGACCAGTTTTCGGCTGCAAACTCGAATTCGTTTTTGGGAATGAATAGGTCTTCGTGCGTTGCTTTTCCTAAAAAAGCTCTGCGGACTTGCGGGCTTAACAGACCCCCGCCCTTTACGACCTTGACTAAACTAGAGCTATCCGAATGGACTTCAGTTCCTTCGCCGAATAGGTTAGCTGCACGGGTTTGAAATCTTAGCCGAACCAATCGTTCCTCAATCGCATGCCGTTGCCTTAGGGCGAATTCCCGAATTCCTTTCGGCAAAATGCGCATCATGCTTTACATCAGCTAGGCTTGAAATAATAAACCCTACATGCCGGATTTTCTCCAACTCGGGATCCTGCTAACTTATTCTCCTTCCTCGCTTCCGCAATCGCCCATTTTAGGCGCCCTCCGGACTCATCACTTCCTCGGAAACGCCCTCTGCCCAGAGCGTTATAATCTCAATCAATCAACGAGCCTGCTCTCGTCAATGTACGAGGCGGTGCAGAGCTTATAAACGTCAAATGCAACATTGTAGTGCGTGAAAGGGCATTTCTATGAGGGTTCTGCTCTGAGACGAGGTCTCCCCTTGCTCTCCCTGCACTCCTATTGCGTCTGAGTGTGTACCCGAATCAAACCTACTCAATTCACCCGTTTTCCGTTTTGGCGTCGAATAACTGCCGCATATCCTTGATGTCGAGAGTTAGGCACCCGAGTTCTTCCGCCTTTTTCTTGCAACTGGGTTCGAAGCCGTTCTTGCTGACCAAAATAAAACGCCGTTTGCCCCCCTTGTTGACGAGTTCAGATTTTTTCAATAGCGCATCCAGCACTTCAACGCCCATTTGCTTGTTCGTCCATTTTACCTCCCCTAGCAGGAGCTCGTTTTTTCCATCGATCACCAAGTCAATTTCGTTCCCCTTCCGGTCCCACCATGCGCCCATCTTCTCAAAATCAAGCTTTACTCCCTTGATTTCCTCCCCGTTGTATAGGATGAACAGTTCCCGTATGACGTCTTCGACGCACATTCCGATATGGGACGGAAGGTTTTCCCGGATGTCCTTGAGCGGGGCCTTAATGTTTTCGATCTCAAGGCTGGAGGAATGGGGGAGGATGAACGAATACCAGAACTTGAAAAAGTTATCCTTAAGCTCGTACCTCCCGAGGTTTTTCTTTCCGAACATCGGCTGCCTGCGCTCCACGAGGGCGAGCAATTCCTGCAATCCGTTCAGGTATGGGGGAAGGGTAGTGCGTTGTATTCCTACAACATCGCAAATCTCCTTCAGGCTCCGTTTGCCCTTGCCTATGGCGTAAAGCAGCGAGTTGTACCGTGCGATGACCTTAAGCTCGAATTCCAGGAGATTTTTAGGCTCTTCCCTTAGTGGCGCTTGTTTCGTCAAGACTTCTTCAATGATCGCCTCTTCAAGGTGCTTGTGCTTTTTAGCCAGTTCAAGGTAATACGGTGTTCCTCCGAACACGGAATGCCACGCGATCTTTTCCTCCTCGCTCTTGCCTGGGAACATTTCCCTGAAATCAATGTACCTGAAGGGGGCAAGCTGTATTTGCGCGGTCTTCCTGCCATAGAGGGCGCCGTGCGGGCTTATTGCAATCCTTTTCATCATTCCAATCGAGGAACCAACGAGAATCAACATCAAGGATGCGTTTTTCAGGCCGGAGTCCCATTGGTTTTGAAGCTCCGTGATGAAGCTTGGTGAGATCGTCTTGAGCCGCTGGAACTCGTCAATAACTACGACGGTTTTCCTTCCTTCGGAGGAAGCCTTGAGGTAAGAAAAGAAATCCTTCCAGGCAGCAATTGCAATGGTTTCCTTCCATTGCTCGAAAATGTCCCTTGCCATGAACTGCTTAAGCTCCTGCTCACCTTGGATGTTTATGTATAGGTAGAGTGATTTTGCATCTACCTTGTTGGTATCGAGGAATTTACGGATGAGGCTTGTCTTGCCAAGCCGCCTGCGTCCATAAAAGATTATCAGCTCCCCTGCCTTCAAGGATTTGAGCTTGTCGGAAAAAAATGCCAGTTCCCTGTGCCTGTCGTAAAATTCTCCCGTCATATTTACACCATATTATTTCAATAATACTGGTTGTATTATTCATATAATACTATTTAAATGTTGCGGCAATGAAGCGATTTCCTAGGAATCGCCCTTCGCTTAAGTTATGCAAAACAGCCATGCGAGCGACCGAAAACCTTATATATTTTGTATTACGAAACTATCGTATAAAGGCAGTATCGTTATGCAAAAAATAAGGAGCCTCGGCCGGATGGAGTTGCGGCTGATATTCGAGCTGGAGCATCGGAAGGACCAGGTGTTCAGCATAGCGGACGCCAAGCGCATCCTTAATTCTTCAGATTTTTCCGTATGGAATGTGTTAAAGCGCTTGATGAAAAAGAAGCGGGTGATTCGTTTGCAGAGGGGAGCATACCTTTTTGCGCCTTTGCGAAGCGGAGAAGAAGGGCTTTGGTCGGAAGATGCATTCCGCGTGGTTCCTTCGCTAGTGAATGGAAAAGAGTACTATATCGGGTTTGTTTCGGCAATGAATCATTGGGGAATGACTGAACAGCTGCCAGTTGTGGTATACGTGGCATTACAGAGGCAAAAACGCGGGTTGGAAGCAGTGCAGGCAAAGTTCGTTTTCGTAAAAAAGAAGCATTTGGGCGAATTCGTTTCTGTTTCGTACGGCGATATGCCCGTCAACGTTTCTTCAATAGAACAAACGATACTGGACGGGCTGTCCTTCCCTGAGTACTGCCTGGGCGTTGCTGGCATTGCCAAGGCCATTTGGGTCACTCGAAAAAAAATAGATTGGCAAAAACTGCTTTTGCTTGCAAAGAACGATAAGGGCGCAGTACGGCAACGCTTGGGGTATTTGCTGGAATTGCTTGAGCTCAAGAAATACGCCAGGAAGCTGGAAGGCAAGTTTGCAGGATACGCATGGCTTGACCCCACCGCACAAAAAAAAGAGTTCAAGTACGACAAGAAATGGGGGCTTAAAATAAACGAAGAAGAACGTAAGCTGCTCGAATTCCAAGAGGGATACTGATGGATGCGCAAGAATTGAACCACCGGTCGATAATCGCGGGCGTTCCCCGTGCTATTATCGAGAAGGACTTTGCGCTATCGGTAGTGCTCTTGGCAATTTCTGAATCCAAGCTCGTGGAAAGTATAGTCTTCAAGGGAGGCACTGCACTAAAGAAGATTTATTTTCCAGAAGCGAGGTTTTCCGAAGATTTGGATTTTGCGGCCTCGGATATCGGCGAGGGCAAGATATTGAAGGAACTGAAAACGCTATTCGAAGGCAGGGAATTGAACGGCGTCAAGTTTGGCGTGTTGGAAAAGGAAAAGACGCGCGCGGGGCTCCGTATTGCTCTGAAGTTCACTTCCATCCTTGGCCAGCCGCAGAGAATCCGCTTCGATTTCAGCTTCCGCGAAAACCTTGCGCTCACGCCAGAAGAGAAAGCTGTTGTGGACAACTATAGCTTGGGTGAAGCAAAACTGCTCGTTCTGCCACTTGAAGAGTTATTCGCCGAAAAAATCCATGCGCTCTTTTCGAGGACTGCTGCACGAGACTTATACGACGTTTGGTATCTGTTCAAATGCGGAGTCAAGACGGAAAGGAAGCTCATTGACAGGAAATTCGCCTATTATAAAGAAAAGTTCGAGCTTTCGAAGCTCAAAGATGAAATCGAATCTTTCCGGCAGGACTGGAAGCGGGACCTTACTCAGTTCATGAAAAACGTCCCGGAGTTCGATCCGGTGGTACGCGAAGTCGATGGAAAATTGAGGGGGTTGTGATGGGGGATAAGAAGCCTGCAAGGTTCAAAGCTGTTGCAAATTGGTATTTTGGGAATTTCTGTGCGATGCGCTGCCTCCGTGAACCAGAAGATCTGGGGCGCCTTGAATGCCACGAGAAGATACTCGCCCTCGCAAATGAAAGGAAGGAAGAACTAATCACCCACAAGGAATTTCTGCGGCTGGTTAGGGAAGAACTCAAAATATGCGATAGGGGTAATTTCAAGAAGCGGGAAGCCATTGACTGCCCCATATGTACGGCAACTGATATTCCTCAAAGAAAATGGTGAGAGAATGCATTTACTAACACTGGCCGGCGTAACTTTGGAAGACATAGGTAAGCTGGTGGATTCAAAGATATTCCAGCGCGGTGTCGAATACTTCAAAGAAGGCGCGGTCCTGAATCCAGTGATTGATGGCAATCAAATAAGCGCAGAAGTAGAGGGTTCATCCAGCAGCAATTACAGGACATCGGCAAAGCTTGTTGAAGGGAAGCTGAAAGGTGAGTGCGACTGTCCGTATGATTGGGGGGTATGCAAACACATTATTGCACTTCTGTTGCACTGGATAAAAAGGAGGGATGAGTTCGAAGATGTTGGCAAAAAGGTGACTGAAATCGAAAATATGCAAAATTCCGATCTGGTAAAGATTGTGAAAACGCTTGCAAAAGAGGAGCCGCAGATATTTTCTCAAATGCTTGACTTGGCACTTCCGCATAAAGCGCAGCGCAATGCAAAAGCAAGGGATTACTCACAACAGATTAAACGGGCAATCGAACGCGGAGCGGACTGGAGCGAAATGAACGGACTCTTGCGGCAATTGCGGGCTATTCGCAAACGCATTCTGGTATGGAGAAAAACTGGCGAGTATGATTACGTGGCTACCCAGCTTTTTGACGTTGTGCAGGCAGTATTAGAGAGCTATGGCCGCTGTGATGATTCTTCTGGAAACCTCTCCGTTTTTCATGACGAATGCTTAGAGGAAATTTTGAAGAACTGGGAGGAATTGAATGAAAAAACTAAGGCCAAATTACTTATTGCCGCATGGGAAAGACTGTGTTCTGATGAATACGGTTTTGAGGATACCCTAGAGATTTTCATTGAAAGGGTTTGTAAAGGACAATTTGAGCGTGAAGTGCTCAAAAAGCCCATAATAAATACGATCGTTAAGTTTGAGGAAGCGGGTGCAAAAAAGGCAAAAAATTCACATAGAGCGTACGAGTACAAAAGAGTGCTGCAATTGGCGAAAAGATTTGGGTATATCAACAAACAGGGGGTTTATGTTAATAGGGATTGAAGAATTATATTTCCGCGGAAACGACCGGTGCTCCGAAAGTCAGACTTAAGTATTATCCTTGAGCTGCTCTCCCTGCATCTTGTTTTATCCTATAGTCTTGTTAATGCTCCCGGTTGGTCATTTGAACGACTTGTACCATTTTTCGTATTCCTTGTGGAGGGCAAAGCAACGAATTATATAAATTGTCCCCATCTTTACCTCGTAGACTAGCCTTGCCTGCCTAGTCACCTCCTCGACAAAAAAAGGCACCCCAAAGCGCATATGGCGCCTAGGGAGCTCTCCGCTTATTTTTTCAACATGCTTTATGAAAAAACGCCTAAGGGTAATTTCCATTGCCCCCAAATCTGATCCGGACACCTCAGTGAAAACAACACGCATACAAAATCACTTTAGGTATTTGGCTTTTATTTTCTCAAACGGGATGGTTTTCATTTTCCCGCTCTCGATTAGCCCCATCTCCTGCTCAACGGCCTTGCGCACAAGGAAAACCTCCTCCTCGTCAACCTGCCGTTCATAGGCAACCAATGCCTGCCGGATGATTTCAGTCTGGTTTCCGGCGTACCCTTTCTCAATTAGCCGCTCAATCAAGGATTCATATGGCGTACCCAAATTCACGTTCATCTCCCCCACCTCCACTGCTCATCTAATGGGCATACAAGTATATAATCATTGCGCATAGCTAGAGTAGAATATCATAAATGGAGTGCCCATTAACCATTGGGAGTTCGCCCCGCGCCCTATTGCCTCTTGTAAACCCTTTTCCGGTGGCCTATCAAGGTGACTTCTATTCGTTTTAAATTGTGGTCGATGTCAGCAATTAGTCTGTAATCGCCAACTCGCAACTTAAAATCGCTTCTTCCTTCCAACCCTTCGAAAAAATGCCTAGGATTTTCCTTGGCTGCGGCTAGCTTTTGGAATATCCTGCCCCTTATTTCATGCGGGAGGCTTTCAAGGTACTCTATTGCTTTCCTATCAAAATTCAGCTCATACATTACAAGCCCAGCCTTTTCCTAGCCTCCGATTCAGTAATGAACGCGCCATCTTTTATGCGTTTCCTTGCCTCCTCAATTCGGATGACTGCCTCTTTTGAGAGTTCTGGCCTATCCTTTGCAGTTTCAGCAATGCTGACAAGTTTCATTACAACTTCATCGTAGCTCTCGTTCCTATATTCCCTAAACCCATCAAGGCGGGATTTGGTGTTTTTCCTGATTCGAATAGTCCCTATTTCCATATACATCACGCATACACAGGTATACCTTAATATATTTAAAGGCAACGAGCAAGGTGCGAAAAATAGGGTTTTGAAATGCACGAATACGAGTTTATGTTTTTAGTTTTTCAAACTGTTGATCTCAACTTGAGGAATTAAGGAGAGCGTCCAATAAATAACCCAAAAAGCTTTTTGCAAGCGTCCTGACATTGTGGGCTGCCGCCCACAACAGGCACGCGCAGCGCCGCGTGCCGATTCTCCGCTCAGAAATCCGCGAACCATATCGGTTGGCAAAGCCGCCGAATGCAGCTTCGATCCTGCCACGGTACTTCCGACGCTTCGCGTCGTCATAATTCCTCCAAATCACGCCGCGAATCCCGCGGCGGGAAGCCGTGTTCCTCCTTTGCTGCATGCAAGGCTCGAAGCCGAGCTGAAGCGCAAGCTTGAAAAGCTTCTTGTCATCGTAAGCTCGATCACCGTATAGCTCTGCAGGAGGCGCTTTTTCCAGCAGCTGCCTCCCCACGACTACGTCGTGCACAAAGCCGCGAGTGGCTTTTGCAGCCGCAAACCAGATTTTGTGCGCCCAGGGCGCATGCTCAACGAGCGCATGGAGCTTCCAATAGGGCTTGCGTTGGAATCTGCGCTTGTAGCCAAAGCCCCGAACCGCAATCCCTGTGGAATCGAGTATTGCGCCCTTCACTTTGAAAGTTGAGCGCAATTGCCTTGCTGCGCGTTCTACGAGCGCGGAGACCCAAGCGCTTTTCAGTTTGCAAAACGCCCACTGCAGGCAGCTTCTTGGGATTTTCAGCACTGCTGCGGCAGTGCGGTAGCTGAAGCCATAGAATGAGCGGACGAAAAGTGCCAAAGCATAGTCCCTAGGGCTCCGTTTTGGCTTCCTTCCGCGCTTTGCTGGCTTCCAAGGCGCTCCTACCGCTGCCAGCAGGCGGCGAAACGTTTTTTCAATTTGCGGTTCTAAAGGCAAATTGAGAGCTAGGACCATAGCTCTCACCTCTCTGTGGGTTTACAAGAACCCACAGGGAGGCTTCAAATATAATTATTGGACAGACTCGGAATTAAGCAACGTTTAAAAGCCCTTATCGCCATCTAAAGAGTAATCTTTTTCCAAGGAGAGCATATGGAACGATTTTTCAAATATTCGCTGATGCTTCTATTTCTCCTAACACTTTCCACTTTTGTTTTTGCCGCCGAAACCAAGGCGCCAGCGGAAAAAGCAGCCACATACTATAATATAGGCGACCAGCTTGATAGCCGGGTTTCTGAAATCGATTCTATTTCTATTCCGGAGAGCGCAGTTGCCTCTTATGTGAAGGATGGCAGCTCCTGCAAGGCAGGTGAGGATAAATACTGCGAATTTGACTTTGGGAAATTTGTGGAGGTAATCTTCAATGGGAGGACAGCCATGGCTGGCGTCGATGACCTTTTCATGGATTCATTCAAGGTGAAAAAATTCAAGATCAGGCAGGAATTCTTCACTGATGGCATTTTCCTATTAAATGAGGGCAAACTCCGGTTCAACACCGCCAAACTCACAGAAAAGCAAAACAAATCCTTCGAATGCACAAAGGCCGCAAATGGGGAGGATGGGTATTGCAAGCTCTCATTCCGCAATGGCGATATTGAAAAGGCAATTCCAGATAGGTTTAAGGTAAAAGGAGAGGGTTGGAGGGACCTAAAGAAGCTTTTTGTGGAAATTGAATCTGTTGAAAAGCAGGAGGTTATTCCAAACGAGAGGCTGCGCATCCCAAGGCTTGATGACAAGGAATACAAATACCCATATTCAGACATCACGGTAAAAATCAACGGAGTTGAAATTTCGGAATATGAGGGCAAAATCACGCAAATCGACACCATCGAATACGACCTTGGAAAAAACGTTGCCCCGCTTGCCATATGGACAAGGAAAACCAGGAAGCTTTGGGGCTTTGAACTGATTACTGGTTTGATCGTGGAAAACCCGCTTGATTTGAAGGATCCAACTCACGGAAAAATCGCAAGTGAGATATACAAAATAACCGGCGACGGGACGGTTTCAAAGCAGGTTGAGAAGGTTCGCAACCTATTCATCCACTATCTGGATAACGGCTTTAACATCAAGAAGGGCTCCAAAACCAAGTTCTTTGCAATGGTTCCGGCATCCTTCAACCTCAAATTTGGGCTAAGGCCGACTAATATAGATATAGAAATTGGAAACAAGCCGGCAAAAGGCAACGGGCCGGAAACTAATGTCGATTTCACAGCAGAGGAAATAGCAAATGGAAGGCAAAAATTGAAAGTCACTGCTGATGCCTCCCTTAATTACTACCCAGAAATGCTTGCGTATGCGCAGGGGCTAAGGAAAGAGGGCCTCAAGCTCAATTCGGATGGCTCAATTGACCAAAAAATCCTAACATTGCCGGAGAAATTGGATGAGAAGGCATCTAGCAAGGAGATTGCCTTGAAGGAGGAGGAATTCGAATATACCGAAGGCGACATTCACGAAACAATAAAATTAACTGATGAAATTGGCAAACTAGAAAACGGCGATTACAACATTACAGTAAGCACCGGCAAGGAAAGGGAGGATATTACCGAGGTAAAAAGGCTCATAATCACCGACAGGGAAGGGGTTTCCCAATTCACTATGAAGCTATTTGATGAAGTAGATGTTGGCGGGACAAAAATAAGCATTCTGAACAAGGGAACCTATCAGGCATTGATTCGATTTGATAAAGAGGAATGCGAAATTGGCAGGGCATGCGACCTTTCCCTTGATTTTTCAAAGAAGCTCGATAACGCAGCAGGTTTAGATGTATTAACACCACCCTTTGCGCGCATTCTCGACAATCAATTCCTACTGATCCCCTGGCAGGAGCCAACGGATAGGAGCCTAATTGTCATCACACTTATTCCACTTACGGATGGCGGAAAGAAAATAGAACGAAAGATTGAACCTGCAACTCCGGGGAATATCATCATAAGGGCATGGATTGAACCAACTCCCGCATATAAGAGCAAGCCGTTTGAGCCGCCTTACCCAAGGGAGTACAAAGAAGGCAATTTCTACCTCACCCAGGAAGTCGAAATGGTGAAAATGACCTTTAAGATGGATAAGGCAACCCAGTTCCACATCCTATCGGTCATCGATTCCAATGGAAAGGAATCAAGGATAGAATCGAGTAACTTGAAGGATAAATCAAGCGCGGCAATTGATGCGGCAAAGGGCGCTACTGCAAGCCTTAAGGAGTACGTTGCTACATGGCTTGGGTACGATAAATTCGAAGGGCCAGACAAGACGCCCGCCGGTGAATACACATTAAGGCTTAGGATATGCTCCAAGGTCGGCGAAAAGCTGTGCGCAATCGAGGATAGGCGCCCAATTACAGTTAAAAAAATCATCACTAAAAACGTCGAGCCTGAAGGCAAGTTTGGAAAAGTCAACGCCAAATTCAAGGGGGATCCGAACCTGGTAGTACTGATGACCATTTCCTCGAGCAATGGCGGGTACGGCAAGATACTCACGTCAATTGGGGATTACGCAAAGGATGTATTGGTCGATGGGACCCAGATCCAAAGGATGCAGATCGACAGCAAGGTGGGCGCAACGATTTCTGCGCAAGTAGGCTCAACGCTCAATTTCCTGGCTTGGTCGCCAACATCCGAAGGCAAATATGAGACTAGGACCATTAAGGAAAGCGGCAATGAGGACGTAATATTTGATTTCACGCAGGATGGGGCAGGTGGCGGTGCCAACGAGGGAGGATCAACAGAGTGCCAAGGAATCCGCTGCATAGTTGTCCAGGGCCCAATTGACGAAGCTGGGAAATACTCCATCCATGAGGCATTGGGATCTGACACTGATTTGCCCAAGACCAATTCGAAGAAGTTCACTGTGCCCATTACTGCCGGAGTAGGAAAAGAAGTCTATATAGACATGAAATATATGCGGGGAGGGCTCATCCGAACCACGACAAAGAGCAGGCAGGTAGATTTCAAATTGAAGGATTGGGTAGATAATGCAAAGAAGCCTAATTTCGTCGTTAAGGTGATCAACCTCAAGGGCGATGAGCAATTCACCATGAGGGCAGGCATGAATCGCGAGGAATTGTATTGGGGCTTCTGGCCGCCATCAAAAAATAAAGGAGTCGCTCTTGATCCATTTTTCTTCAGGGTAGGCTATGGGCCAGATCTTGCGCAGTATTCAACCCTATATGGCGATTATGGGCAAAACCTAAAGCTTGGGGACGACATTTCCCTCACATTCTTCGATTCAAGCAACAGGATCGTTTTGTTCAAGGAATTTGAAGTGGGATTCCCGCATGAGATCGTGGAGGTCGATGCAAATGATTTTGATCCGAGCGGCAAATGGGCAACAAGCGGAAAGCCAAGCAGCCCATCCCTTCAGGTTAAATTGAAAAATGCGCCACCCGGATTGCAGCTAAGCATGCGGCTAGATGAAATCGCATCCCCATCAGGCTTGTCATATTCATATGATAAATCGTTATTCACATACACGGATTCATCAACGGCAATATCCGAAGTCTTCCCAAAAAGCGGGATGGGCGACATTTCAGGTAAGAAATTCTACCTTAGGATATTCGAGGAAGGGGTAGAAATATTCAAGACGCAAGTTGAAGTCGACCCGAACAAGCCAATATACGAGTTTGATTACACAAAACTGGAAATCAACTCCTTCAAAGTCAAGATAATCAACGTCCCGCTTGGGGCAAAGCTATCAATGACATTGGACGAAACCGATTCGGCTAAAGCGTTAAGAAAATCTGATTTCAGCCTCCAGGGAAGCGACATGTACTCCGATGAATTCCCGTATTCGGGCATAATCGGCAAGGATGTAACGCTCCATGTTTTTGAAGGGGGAAGGGAGATTTACAAAGCAGACCTCCAGCTTAGCGGTAAGATCCCAGAAATTGTCTTGAATTACAGGAACATGAGGCAGCCAATCGTGATTGACACACTGAACGCGTTCCATGTAAAAATCATCAACCTAAAGGGCAAGGAAAAGCTTACAATGAAGCTATTTGATTCGGAAACCGGCTCTACCCTTGGGAATTCAGCATTCACAATAAAGGTGGATGGAGGGTATTCAGAAGAACTTGCTTATAGCGGCATAATCGGGAAGGATGTGACATTGAAGGTTTACGAAGATGGCAGGGAAATTTACTCAACTAACCTGGAATTGTCCGGTAAATTGCCCGAAGTCACCCTCAATTATAGGAACATGAGGCAGCCAGTTGTAAGCGATACCCTCCTTGGGTTCCATGTAAAAATCATCAACTTGAAAGGCACTGAAAAGCTCACAATGAAGCTGTTTGATTCGGATACCGGCTCTACCCTTGGGAATTCAGCATTCACAATGAAGGGGCTCGAAGGATTCTCCACGGAGATGGCTTACCTTGGGATCATTGGTAAGGATGTGTCGCTTAGGGTATACGAGAATGAGAGGGAAATTTACTCTACCGGGCTTAAGCTATCAGGAAAATTAGGTGAAATCGTATTGAATTACAGGAACATGAGGCAGCCGGAAGTTAAGGAAAAAATAATCCCGGAACCTGCGGAAGGCCAAAAAATAATCACCATTAAGGGCCCTATGCCAAAAGGGATCCGCTATGAAATGTCCTACGGGTCCGAGGGAGTTACTGATGGGGATGACGTTGTCGTCCCCCTTAGGGAAAGCTTAAGCGGATCAGTTCTTGACATTTGGGTTGTGATGACGCCAGATGGTAGCACAGCAGACAAATACAGGCTTGTTTCGGATAATACCAAGGGTTTGGATATCAAATTTGATTACGCCAATTTCGGGAGCAAAATTCCCACCTTTGCGGTAAAGTTGGTGAATGTGCCATCCAAAGAAAGCCTTAGCGGCATTCGGGTTATGCCCGTGATGTATGATGGTCCATTCCAAACCCCGATAATAATGGAATCTGAAAGGTTCGCTTATGAGGGCGGAATCGATAAGGCAGCATATTCCCCATATTTCATGCCGGACCACGATGATATGAGCGGAGTACTTAACTTCATCGATGGCGAAGGCAATGTACTGTTCACAAAAGACTTTCGGATAAAGTACCAGGACGGCTATGTTGTATTGGAAGTAGATTATAATGAAATTGCGTGATTTGAACTATGAATAAGGCCGCTATAACTATCGTATTTTCGCTTATTCTCCTTGGCTGCACCCAGCCCAGCCCTGAACAGGCGGCAACTCCGGCGGCAAAAGCGTTCATGGGCATCAAGCTTGCAAGCATTTCATCCGAAATACCTTCAGGCTGGACGAAGGGGACGGATGATGGAATCGATTTGGCGTATAGCAACGGCAAGGGGGCGTCATATCTTTTCTCATCCATACCTATGGACGGGGATACGCTAGATGTTTTTGGAGGCAAAGAGCTCAATGGATTTGATCTGGAAAGCAAGCTTACACCACTTGAAATCTCATTTGCGCAGAATGGCAAGGTTAGCAAAATAGGAGGGAAAGATTGGTATGTTGGCTGCTACTCCCTAATCGACGAAAGCGGAACTGCATTCGAGCAGTGCACCTCTTTTACAGCATGCGGCGATAACGCGGGTTCCGTGCTGATTACTGCAGGACAAGGAAAGCTAGAAGCGCTGCTCCCCGGATACCAGCATGCGCTTGAGACATTCAAGTGCTGAAAAAATTAGGGGGTTTGGCTAATTTCGAGGATAGTATATTGCATTTAGCACTACTCCACAATCTTTCCTTACCGAGCTTTTTTTCCCTAATACATCCCCCTTCTCATCCCCATTTGCCTTGGAGGGGCATTGGGATTTGCCGGCAACGCATATCCAAGCACTATTCCAATGATTATGGGAAGGAAATCCATCTTTCCGTAAAGGATGATGTGCCCAATTGTAAGGAAGGCAAAAGCCATTATGGTGATCATCGGCAAGCCTTCCGTAACCGTAAGCTCCCAGGGGTGCCTTGCGATGTAGGCGCCAAAGACGCTAAATACACCGGCTGCAGCTCCAAAAAGAGGGATTGTTGGTTCAAGCCCAAAGGAAATGGAAAGAAGGCCCAGATTTCCGGCTATTGCACCTAGAAGGTAGGCGATTGCAAAGTTGTTGGTGCCGATTTCACGCTCAAAATCCTGGAGCATGACAATGTAGATGGATATGAGCAAAAGGAAATAGAAATTCGTGAAAAGGAAGAAAGTTGATAGGTAGGAGAAAGGTGGATTTGCAAAATCCGGGAAAATCAAGTAGGTGAAGTAGGCAAGCCAATATGCCTGGAGCAGGTAGTCTGAAAGCATGAAACTATTGAAGGAATCGGCGGAATAAAAATCTTTAAGGTGGCAAGGAGCGCCAAATGCGCCCGTATCGGATAAAAGGCCGATATATAAGGATGGAACAACCATAACCTATTAGTTAAGTAAGGTGGTAACAAATGGCAAAACAAAAGCAAAGGAATGCGGCTAGGGGAAATCCAAGAAATGCCCCAAAACGCAGCAACCATGGGGAAAAGGCAGGGTTCTTTGCCCCGACCATCGAAAAACTGCTTCTTTTATTGATTTTGGCGGGTATTTTCATGTTTTTCTTTGAATCCCCACTTATCAAAATGCAATGCTTTTCACAGGATTTGACCAAACCGGAAGGAATTTACGACACCCAGACAAATTGCCCCAAAACCATGGGCGCGCCTCTACCGCTATTCATGGGACCAACTACCAGCGACATTAAAGGGCCGGAAATTGGTTTTGTTCCAATGCTCCTCTATTTCGTAATAGATGTGGCATTCTGGTACCTCATTGCATGCGCACTCATTTATGCAAAAAATAAGCGGATTAAGTAAAGGGGGGAAGTGCACGATGAAAATTGCGCACAGCGTAGCTTTTAGAAGGATAAAACGCTCGACTGCCCTGCAAAATCACTCTTAAAAACCCCAAATGCCTATATTGTTGGGGGGGGAAGGGAATTGCTTGATGAATACACTATTTATCTAAAGCCGAGCATACCGGTTATTGCGCTTTTTGCCATTATGGGGGGCTATTTCACCTTTTTCATCGAAACACCCTTCCAAAACGCCTGCACGCCTTGCTATGGGATGTTTTGCCCATACGAGGGGTTTTGCTACAAATTATTCGGAATGCCCCTTCCAACGCACGATACGCTAACGGGCCTTGCAATGATCCAATATCCCCTTGCCTTTGGGTTCATGCTTTTTGACCTTGCAATATGGTATCTGCTCAGCTGCGGTTTGGTTTTTGGCTATTATAAATTTGGGAAAAAAAAGTGAATGGATATTAGGTTAATTCAACTAAAAAGAAGTGAGCGGATTTCGGGTGGATGAAACTTAAAAGTTGTGAATGAATATTGGTCGATATACGCTTTTGGCAAAAAAATCATCCCAAGAAAAAAATGAGGTGTCTTTTATGGAACAGGACTTTTCGAACTATTTGAGCGTATTTTCCTGGCGTTATGGAAGCGCGGAGATGAGGAAGCTTTTTTCGGAGGTGGAAAACCGCAAGAAATGGCGGAAAGTATGGATGGCACTTGCCCGGGCGCAAGGCAAGGCGGGGCTGATTGATGAAAAGCACCTCAAAAAAATAGAGGAAAACATCGGGAATATTGATATTGCTGCAGCCCACAAAATCGAGCGGGAAATCAAGCACGATTTGATGGCGGAGCTCAAGGTGTTCGCGCAGCAAAGCGGGGAGGCCGGCGGAAAGCTCCATTTGGGCGCCACGAGCATGGATATTGAGGACAATGCAGAGGCGCTCAAACTGCACGAAGGGATAAAAATAATCAAGAGGGGAATTGGCGCATGCCTTATTGCTTACAGGAAGCAAATCAAGAAGTACAAGAATTTGCAAATAATTGCACAGACGCATCTGCAAACAGCTGAACCATCAACATTGGGGTACAGGTTCACCATTTATGCGCAGGATCTGCTCCTGGATTTGGAGCTTTTGGAAACCGTTGAAAAGATGGTGAAGGGAAAGGGGTTCAAGGGCGCGGTTGGGACATCGGCGGCATATGAAAAACTGCTTAAGGGAAAGATGAAGCCGGAAGAGATGGAAAAGCTGGCGATGCAGGAATTGAAGCTTACTGCATTTGAGGCAACAACGCAAACCTACCCCAGGAAGATCGACTTTTTGGTTGTAAGCGCCCTGGCTAGTGTGGCGGCAAGCCTTCACAAGTTCGCATTTGATTTGCGCATTTTGCAATCCCCATTCATCTACGAATTGGCAGAGCCCTTTGGGGATAAGCAGGTTGGAAGCTCTGCAATGCCATTCAAGAGGAATCCCATCAAGGCGGAGAGGGTGTGCTCGCTGGGAAGGTTCGTGAGCGCGCTTCCGCAGGTGATGTGGGGGAATGCCGCCAATTCATTGTTGGAGCGCACGCTTGATGATTCCGCAAACCGCAGAATCGTGATACCCGAAGCATTTTTTGGAGTGGATGAATCCCTTAGGATTTGCCAAGGGCTAATTGAAGGGATGGTGGTAAATGAGGTGCAAATTCGGCGCAACCTCGATAAGTATGCACCTTTTGCCATGACCGAAGTGCTCCTAGTTGAACTTGCAAAGAAGGGCGCCGATAGGCAAAAGATGCACGAACTCATACGGGAAATGAGCATGATGGCATGGAGGGTTGTGCAGGAGGGCAAGGAAAACCCGCTTAAAAAATTGGCTATGGAAAATAAGGCAATTTCCAAATACCTCTCCGAAGCCGAAATCAAGGATGCCTTCAACACAAGATCACACATAGGGAATGCAATTGACAAGTGCGAACGGTTCGATTCGCTGATTGGATCCTCCATACGGCATGAGCTGTCGGTTGCTAGGAAGGGGACGGAATTTTAGGATCTAAAATATCGAGGGATTGAAAGAATGGGAATATACCAATAAGCATAATCTTCCTCCATCGCTACACAATTATCGCTAAAGTGAAGTGCATATGATTTTGCTTTTGGCATTTTTGATGGCCAGCTTTTTTTTAGGCATAGCCATTGCAAAATTTGCGGGAATAAAGGAAGGGTTTGCGCAGGGCGCATTTGCGATTGCATCCGGTTTTGCCATATCCACATTCCTCACATTGGCAATTTCGTGGCTGGCCGGGGACCTTGCATGGATTTCCATTTGCATTTCAATCAGTTTGCTCCTAATCCCGATTTTCATTTTGAAAAAACAGGGCTTTTTGCCAGGCCCATTTGAATTTGGCGCAGACAACATTGCCGCGCTTGCAATTTTCCTGATTTTGTTCCTGCTAAATATTACATCCGTCCTTGCATACCAGCAGGATGGGAGGATTGCAACGCCCGAAGCAACCTACGTGGATTACCCATTCCATCTTTCCATAATCACGAATTTCGCCTATGGGGATAACTTTCCGCCCACATACCCTATTTTTGCGCGCTCCCCGCTAACCTACCCGTTCATAATGGATTTCCTATCCGCAATTTTCATTGTTGGGGGCCTTGGCCTTCGGGAAGCGGTTATTTTGGGGAACCTGCTTTTTTCATTTGCCCTTGTTTTTGCATTTGTTGCGCTTGCAAGGAAAATTTCTGGGTCAAAAACGGCTGCGGCTTTCGCAATCATTCTTCTCCTCCTCAATGGAAACTTCGGGATAATTTACGCCCTGCAGGATGCATTTTCCAGCGGGGATCTGGGCAAATTCATCACGGTGCCTGCCAAATCATATGCCCACATGCCCCAAATGGAACTTCATTTCATGAGCATCCTCACATTCATTTTCATTGCCGAGCGCGGGGGGCTCATGGGGTTTGCAATTGCACTATTCTATTACTCCCTATTCTTTGAGATATTGAATTCGAAATTGCGGGCGGATGAGGAAAGGAGGAAAATGGCGCTCGCCGGCCTTTTACTGGCATCACTTGTGATGATCTATCCGCATGCGTTCCTGGCGGCGGCAATCATTAGCGCCCTATCCGTCCTTCCAAGCCTGTTAAATGAGCCAAAAAAAACAATAGGAAAATGGCTGCCGCTCATTGGCATTGCAACGCTGCTTTCAGTCCCGCAACTTCTTTGGGTATTCCGCAATATTGGCGCGGGCTTTGTTGGCTTCCAATACGGCTGGATGGATTCCAATAAGGATGCCTCTTTAGCGGACCTTGCCTCGTTTTGGCTAAAAAACATCTGGGTTGCGGGGATTTTGGCAATAATTGCGCTTTGGAAATATCCGGAGCACAGGAAATGGTTCGCACCATTTGGAGCCCTCTTCATCATCGCCAACCTGATTAAATTCCAGCCGCAGGATTGGGATACGATCAAAATCCATTTGCACTGGTTCATGGCAATTTGCATCCTGGGCGGGATTTATCTGGCGAAACTTTGGGGAAAAAGTCGCGCCAGCAAGGCAATTGTGACCGTCATTTTGATTGCCGCAACAGGAAGCGCTGCCCTGAATTTGCTTTGGTATGTTAATGACAAACCGACAATTTATGAGGCAAGGGAAATCCAGGTTGCCTCATGGATTAGGGATAACACGCCGGAGGATGCAGTGTTCATGACCGGAGGGGCGCATAACCACTTGGTTTCAAACCTTGCAGGAAGGCATGTTGTCATGGGCTTTGGGGGCCATCTATGGACACAGGGGATCCGGACGGAAAAATACGGAATTAAGGGAGAGGATATAGGCAAATTTTATAGGAATGGCGATTGCAACCTTGGAAGAAAGCTAGGGGCGGACTATGTATTTGTCAGCGAAAAGGAGCGGGAGCTAAAACCGGCGGATTTTGATGCAATAGATGGCTTCGAGAGGGTTTATTCCGGAAAATTCGGAAATTCGGAATACAAAATTTACAGACTCGCGTGCTGATTTGAAATGAATTGCAAAATTTTAAAATGCGGATTAAATTAGGGCCCAACTGGCAATCAAGAAAAATGAAGTTGAAAAATCATTCCGTAACGATCAGCTTTCCCTTCATTGCCTGGTGGCCAGAGCCGCAATAAACCGAACAGCTAAAGACGAACTCGCCGGCCTTGTCTGGAATGAATTGCACAACCACGGTCTCACCCAAGTTCACGGACTTGGAAACGCCGAATTCGGGAAGCCCAAAACCATGGTTCCCTTTTGTGCTGGTAATTGTCAGCTTCACTGGAATCCCTTTCTTAACGGCAATAGTGGAAGGGGCCCATTCCCAGTTCTTGGCTTCGAGGCGAAATTCCTGCATGGATGGCGTGCCTTGCGGGGTGGAAGTTGCAGGGGCAGACGCCTGAAGGGTTTGAATAGGCGTGGCAGTTTGAGCGCTTTGGGTGGGAGTTGCACTCGGCTGGGCTGAAGTGCAGCCGAAAAGCAAAATGCCTGAAAACAGCAAAATTGCCAGTACCGAAAAGAGTTTCATCAGCAGCCACCCCCCTGAATAGAAGTTTATTTTTGAGAGCGAAGATCACTTATAAATGTTTGCTTATGTGAATTTTTTTCCTGAAATGGCAGGCGGCAGGGATGTTATTATACATTTATTGCCAAATGTATCTCAGTGGAATACTTATGCTAAGGCAACCAATAGTTTGCGTTCTGGGCCATGTGGACCATGGGAAAACCACTTTGCTAGATGCAATCAGGGAATCGGCGGTTGCTAGCAAGGAGGCGGGCGGGATCACACAGCATGTCTCCGCATCCGAAGTGCCGCTTTCCGCAATCAAGGAGCTTTGCGGGAATGTGCTTGAAAGGATGAAAATAAACCTCCAGCTTCCGGGGCTATTATTCATCGATACTCCGGGGCATGAGGCATTTGTGAATTTGAGGAAAAGGGGGGGAAGCATTGCGGATATTGCAATTCTTGTTATTGACATAAACCAGGGGATGCAAAACCAGACCCGTGAGGCAATTGAGATATTGCGCGAATACAAAACACCCTTTGTTGTTGCCGCAACTAAAATTGATGTGCTCATGGGCTGGAAGCCGCAGCATACGACCAGTTTCATTGACGCTTTTGCGCCGCAGCGCAGCGAGGTAAAGGATTTTTTGGATACAAAACTCTACCAGCTGGTGGGGCAGCTTTCGGAATACGGCTTTTCCGCAGAGCGGTTTGATCGGGTTGAGGATTTCACTAAGCAAATAGCCATAGTGCCGGTGAGCGCAAAAACTACGGAAGGGATTGCTGAGCTTCTCTTGTTCGTTGGGGGGCTTGCCCAGCGCTTCCTTGAAGCATCCCTGACAAAAAAAGAGGAGGCGCTTGGGAAGGGTAGCATCCTTGAGGTCAAGGAGGTCAGGGGACTTGGGATGACGCTCGATGTCATTGTTTACGAAGGGACGCTCGTGGAAGGCAAGCAGATTGTTTTTCTTACCAAGGAGGGGAATGTCATTAAAACACGGATCAAGGGCCTTTTGCGGCCGAATAATTCCGAAGAGGTCAAGGCGAGCGGCGAGCGCTATAAAAAAGTGCACGAGGTAAGCGCAGCTAGCGGGGTCAAGATCTCCTGCGAGTATGCGCAGGAGGCAGTTGCAGGATCATCGCTCCTGGAATACGACAAGGAGCGGGAGGCGGAAATTGAAGAGACGCTGATCAAGGAATTTTCAGAAATCAAGATTGAAAACCCGCAAAATGGGGTCATCATTGAGGCAGACGCACTTGGAAGCCTTGAGGCAATTGTCAGGTTGTTTGCTGCAGCTAAAATCCCAATACGGCATGCGGGAATTGGGAAAGTGGCCAAGAAGGATATTTTGGAGGCTTCAAGTGTGGCAAAAGCGGATAAATTCGCTGGAGTCGTGTTCGCGTTCCATAGCATAGTGGAGCCCGATGTTGCCGCAGTTGCAAAAATAGAGGGGGTAAAAATCTTCGAGGAAAAAATCATCTATAATCTCATAATCAATTACCAGAATTGGAAAACTGAATCCCTAAGCATAGAGAGGAAGGAGGCGTTTTCCAAATTGACCCTTCCGGCAAAAATTTACCTCATCCCAAACAACTGCTTTAGGGCAAGCAACCCGTGCATTTTCGGGGTAAGGGTTGAGGAGGGGCGCATTCGCAAGGAAAACCGGCTGATGGATGCCAATGGCGTAAGCATTGGCGAAATCCGGTCAATTCAGGTGGAAAAGGAATCCGTTGATGAGGCAAAGAAGGGGCAGGAGGTAGCCATAGCAGTAAGCGGGCCGTATTTTGGGCGGCAGATAAATTACAAGCAGATGCTTTACACGGACATGAGGAATGAGGAAATCGAGGCGGTGGAAAAGAAATACCTCCAAAGCCTAAGCGAGGGCGAGCGGGAGCTTTTGACGGAAATAAAGAAAATCAAGGGCGTCCTGAGCTTTTCTTTTGCAAAAAAGGAGGGCGTTGGGGATATTGAACAATAATCAACTATTCGGGATTATTTCCTTAACAGTTCATTAGGAATACTTAAGCGGATCCACCCTATTTACGAATTCAACCTTATCAAATTCCCGGTCTGCAGGGATTATCTTTTTGAGCAAACCAACTGAAAACGATCATTTGTAATCCAGCGGATCGATCCTTCGCACAAAATCGACTTTGTCGAGTTCCTTGTCGGCGGAAAGCAGGAGCTTGACGGAAAAAAGCTCCATGGAGGCGATATGGATGTAATCGGGCCCCGAAATCCTGAAATCGTAAGTCGCGGCTTTTTTTATTACCGGAAAACTCAAGTCGATCCAATTGATTGGGAGTGCCAAAACCGCTGCAACATTATCACCCAGGTTTAGCTTTGTTTTCCCATCCTTTTCCAATATCCTATTGAACTTGACAAGCACATTCAGGAATTCCGACAGCACTTGGATTGACGCAAATGCCTTGATTTTCTTAAGCTCGATATCGAATAATATGCGCTTGCAGTCCTTGCCATAAAGCTGATGGTTCTCGGTTGCATAGGCAAGCACGTTGGTGTCCAAATAATACATCAGAAATCCTCCCTGATTTCCCTCACAAGCTTGACCGCATCAATATTAAGCCGCATCTGGGAGGTGAGAAATTTGGTGGGGCTTTTCACATGCCGCGCTGGGTTGATAACCACCATGCTTTTTGAAATTTCCCAATCCACATCATCTCCCGGCTTTAGCCCGAGATGGCCCCTGATATGCCTTGGAATGGAGGTCTGGTTCTTCCTGGTTATGCGCGTGCGCCATGTTTCCATGCAATGGTATTACCGGTAATACTTTTTAAGTGTTTTGATTGATGATGAAATGAAGGCATGGAAATCAAAAAACCCAAAGGGGGGCTTGGACTATCGTTTGCTTAAAATAATCAAGGCGGGAGCCAGGGGGAATTTCTAATTTTGTGTTTAAAGTATTTTTTCCAAACCGCTAAGGTTATTAGGCACGTAAGGGAAACATTTAAGGTGGTTTTGATGAATCGCATAGGCTACATTGCAAGTCTTTCCCTGCTTCTTGTTTTCCTGCTTCCACTAATAGCAAATGCCGAGGATGATAAAACAGGATCGTCCCTGCCAGCGGTTCCCTCATTATTTGCCAACCCGGTTGAATGCAAAACATATTCGGAGGGCAACTGCATGATCAAGGCATGCACGGATGGCCAAATTTACAAAAGCTGCTCGGATCCAACTGCAAACCCGACCACCATGGTGAATTGCAAAACCTACATAGAGGGAGATTGCACATTCAAGGTGTGCACCGATGGCTATTACTCAAAGAGCTGCGATAAGCCCCAGCCTAGGGAATGCAAAACCTACGAAGATGGGAAAAATTGCAAAATCACCGTTTGCACCGATGGCTCGCAAAGTGTGACTTGCCCGGATATTCCCCAAACGTGCATCGGCTCGGTGGATGCCAAGACAGGCTGCATAACAACAAGCTGCCCCAATGGGATGGTAAGCATTTCGTGCCCTGAAGTTACGGTCAAGCCGGATGAATGCACCGTAACAAGGGAGGGCGATTGCCTGATCAAGAAATGTTCCTCCGGCTATTACAATAAGGTATGCGAAGCTCCGGATAACAAGACCACTGAATGCAAATCATACATGGACGGGAACGGGTGCAAGGTTGTTGCATGCACGAATGGCTATAATGAAATCTACTGCGAAAAGCCCCCGGAGTGCAAGCAGGAAATAAAGGATAACGGCTGCATAGTTTCGAGTTGCGGCCCGCTCACTTCGGAATCGTGCCCCAAGGACCCAGATTCGGTGACGTGCAAGGTCTACGAGGATGGGGATTGCAAGATCAAGGAATGCAGCGATGGCACCATTTCAAAGAGCTGCGATTTTGACCCCGGCTCCCGCACCTGCAAATCGTACATGGATGAAAAGGGATGCAAGGTGGTTGCATGCACGGATGGCTCTACGGAATATTACTGCGGCGATGCTTGCTCAAAGTCGGTGGATGAAAAAGGCTGCGTCACCACAATTTGCGGCGATGCGACTTCCTATTCATGCCCAACAAAGCCGGCAATCGATTTGGTGTGCAAGGAATATGAGCAAAATGGCTGCAAAATCAAGGAATGCTCGGATGGAAGCATTTCCAAGGGCTGCAAAATTGATGATGGCGGAATAAGCGTGCCGGTTGCCTGCAAGGTTTCAATAGACAAGGAGGGCTGCCAGTTGTCGGAGTGCCCGGGAGGCGCAATTTCAAGGACGTGCTACAATAATTGGTGCGAAAACGTGGATTGCAAGGAAGGCTACACGTGCATGGGCGGAGCTTGCGTCCAGAAATGCAAGGAGGTCGTGACAGGCAGCTGCACATACAAATACTGCACGAATGGGTATGAGGAAAAAACGTGCCAGGACATGCCGCCGCTGCCGGAGGATCCGGAGTGCAAAACCTACGAGGATGAGGGCGGCTGCAAAATCAAGGTATGCTCGGATGGGACAACCGATAAATCCTGCCCCAAGGAGGAGGATAACTGCAAGGTGTTCAAGGATGATTCGGGCTGCAAAGTGAAGGTTTGTGAGGATGGCAGGAAGAAATACTATTGCGAAGGCGGGAACGTATTGGTCGAGCCTGCTGTTGCCGTGCTTAAAATTGGCGAGGGAAAGCAACGGGCGGAAGTGGACATCGAAAAGACCGACTACCAGACAATGGTCACGGTAAACAACAAGAATTTTGAAATCACCATCCGGAAGGTTCCCGGAAGCCCCGCAATCGTGCTCAAGACGCCTAATGCGCAGGCGACCACGACCGAGGAGGTGAAAGTCCAGGAAAGCAAGCTGCTTGTCAAGAATAAGGAAGTTGGCGTATCCCCGGAGGAGGCTGATGAAAAGTTCAAATCCGCCTTCAAAGTGAGCACACCTACTGCCGGGATTAGGCTCATCGACGAGGGCGGCGTTTTGAAATACGTAGGCTCCGGAAAGAAGAAGGGCAACTTGCTGTTCTTCATCCCGGTTGAATACGAGATCAGGGCGGAGGTGGATGCCTCGAATGGCAACGTCAGGACAAGCGGAGAGCCGTTCTATGCGTTCATGGTCTCCTAGGGGACCCACTTTCCTTTTTTTATTTCAGAACCGGCAATTTTTCCAAAAAGGAGGGTTTGGAAACAATAAAGGTAAACTTTTTACCCCACTAATACAACCATTACCTACTGCGCAAAACCATAATCAATTTACGAGGGGGGTTTGGGCATTTGACCAAACTAAGGGGGGATCAGCCCCCCTTGGGTTGGTCATTAAGTTAAGCTTTTTAACCCATCCTGATTAATCCTAAAATACCCAACTTGAGTGAAAACAAAAGATGCCGTTCCGCAAATTCCTAAGGTGGCTTTCAGGCCTATTTGGAA
>JBBSVW010000044.1:0-4154 GCA_038046605.1 Microcaldota archaeon
TCCAAGTCATACTGAATTAAAAGAAGTTCCAGTATTTATACCTTTAGCTATAGTATGAAAAATTATGAAAAGGGGGCACTGCGGCTATTGCATGGAGGATTTGGGGATTTACCTAGTTGTGCTCCTTGCCCTATGGATGGTGTTTGGGAGGGGATGATGGAATGCAAATGGACCCCCATTCGAAGCGGCAAACATATAGTGGCTGGCAAAGCCGGTCGGGCAAAATGAGCCGATTTGCATATAAACCAAAATCCGCCCTTCCGCAACGCTTTTTAATTTGATCCGGGTAAGGATATCTCTGATAATAGGGGAATTTCCAATCTTAGGTTTAGATGTCTCGTTCTAAGCGGGCAGGGGCCGAATTTAGGATTTTGGGGTTGCTCGCATTAATCGATTTTTTAGAATAGGTGATTTGAGTTATGGCAAATGAAGGAAAATTGCAGAATCAGCAGGTTTTGATCCTGCCTGAAGGCGCCCAGCGCATTTTGGGGAGGGACGCGCAGCGGACCAACATCGCAGTTGGGTATGCGGTTGCGCAGGCGGTAAAGAGCACACTTGGCCCCAGGGGAATGGACAAGATGCTTGTTGATGACATGGGAGATATTGTAATCACCAATGATGGGGCAACCATTTTGCAGGAGATGAATATTGAGCATCCGGCAGGGAAGATGATGGTTGAGATCGCTAAAACGCAGGATCAGGAGGTTGGTGATGGGACCACTACGGCAGTGGTTTTCGCAGGGGAATTGCTAAAAAAGAGCCTTGAATTGCTCGACCAGAATATTCATGCATCAACCATAATTACCGGCTACAAGCAGGCCGCCGATAGGTCGCAAAAGCTGCTTTTGGATATCGGTGAAAGCGTCACCATAAAGGACATTTCAACACTCGAAAAGATCGGCGCGGTTGCAATGGGAAGCAAAACCATTGGCGTTGGTGCAACCAAGAACACCCTTTCAAAGCTCGTCGTGCAGGCGGTGACGCAGGTTGGCGAACTTAAGGATGGCAAGATTACAATCGATAAGGATTTCGTGAAAATCGAAAAGAAACAGGGGGGGGATGTGGCGCAAACCACGATCATCAATGGCGTCCTGATTGACAAGGAGGTGGTGCATCCGGGAATGCCAAAGAAAATTGAGAACGCAAGGATTGCCCTTGTAGATGCGGCACTTGAAATCGAAAAGACGGAAACCGATGCGAGAATTTCAATCACTTCGCCAAATCAAATGACCGCATTCCTAGAGCAGGAAGAAAAGATGCTAAGGGACATGGTGGATAAGGTCGCTAAAAGCGGCTGCAACGTATTATTTTGCCAAAAGGGCATCGATGATGTTGCTCAGCACTACCTTTCAAAGAAGGGGATTTTGGCCGCAAGGAGGGTCAAGAAATCCGACATGGAAAAGCTGGTTAGGGCGACCGGCGGAAGGATCACAACTACGCTTGATGACCTAAGCGACAAGGATCTGGGGAAAGCCGGCATTGTCGAGGAGAGGAAGATTGCCGGGGAGCACATGGTATTCGTTGAAAAGTGCAAGGAGCCAAAGTCCGTTACGATTTTCGTGCGCGGAGGAACGCAGCATGTGGTTGACGAGGCGGAACGCGCGGTTGTTGATGCAATCGGCGCCATAAGCTCTGCAATCGAGGAGGGCAAATACGTATATGGCGGCGGAAGCACCGAAATGGAGCTTGCAGGCTCACTAAGGAAATACGCGGTTGATATTGGCGGAAGGGAGCAGCTTGCTATACAGGCATTTGCCGAGGCGCTGGAAGTGATCCCAAGGACTTTAGCGGAGAGCTGTGGAATGGACGCCATTGATGCCCTGGTTGATTTGCGCGCAAAGCATGTCAAGGGAGCAAAGGCGCTTGGAATCGATGTGTATTCCTCGAAAGTTGGCGACATGAAGGCGCTTTCTGTAATTGAGCCTTTGAAGATCAAGAAGCAGGCGATCCAAAGCGCTTCCGAAGTCGTCGAGATGATCCTTAGGATAGACGACATCATTGCCGGAAAAGGCAAGGGGCACATGGGAGGAATGCCACCTGGGATGGGCGGCGAAGATGACCATGGCCACTAACTGACACCTCTAGGGGAATAACTCCCCTACTCGTAGTCGCCTCTACCCCTTTATTTACTTCTGCGAATTGATTTTCTTTTTCTTCTTTTTTCTACCTAATTTCGGAAATTCCTAAATTAACCCTTATAGTTACCATTCCACCCAAGTTAGGATCGGCCATTTCCTTCCTGTCCCTAAACCTCCGTTTAGCCACAAGATCGCAAAAAAAGTTAAATTTATATAGCTCCCCCCCCTCAAAGCTTTAGAGTTTAGAGGTGGTTGCATGAGGAAAATCGCAGTTTTGATGGCTTTGGTTTTGGGGATGTTTTTGATAATTACTAGGGGCCCGACATATTCTGGTGGCGGATCTGGTTCTTACGATATTTTTGGAGCATATCCAAACGGGGGCTTTGATGGAGGAGGAAGCGATGGACGTTTGGCTAATGCGGAGGAAAGCAACTCAAAAATAAAGATCGTTTTTGCAAGCAAGGATCATCCGGAAGGCGGAATTAGGGGAAGCACGCTCTCTTTTGCCATGAGGGTTGGCGGCTACAGAGGCGGCGGGATTGGCGATGAAAACGTTGGCCTTTAATGTGGAAAGTGCTTAAGATCCCAAATACGGATTGCCTTTTTTTCTGATTCTTTTTTTAATCCGCCGAGTATATTTTATTGCAAATTGCCAAGAAGCCACTGCGTAATTTGCTTCTCTCCCCTAAGCAAAACGCACTTTTTGACCTTGAAATCCCTTGAAAACTCCTCTAGGCCTTTTTCCTCCCTGCCTGCAGCATCATCCGAAAAAGTCACGTTCATTGCGCTTACATCCAGCCCATCTTTTATGACAAAGTCCACCTCATGCTTTCCCAAATAATACTGGACCTCCTTGCCCCTTCTGATGAGTTCAATGGCTACTGCATTTTCAGCCCTCCTACCATAATCCGGGCTGAACGACTTTGATATTGCAGCTTGCAATCCCGTATCATATGCATAATATTTGCGGGGCTTTTCCAGCGCTTTTTTCAAGGAATACGAAAAGAATGGCACCTGAAATGAAAGGAGTGCTTCTTCAATGTAGGATAGGTACAGCTTGATCGTTTCAAACGAGAGCCCCGTCATGGCCCGAATTTTATTGTGGCTGAAATTTTTTCCCGAATTGGTTATTACATAAATCGCAAGGCTCCGCAAAGTAGGCACATCCCTAACCTGATGCCTGCTTGCGATGTCCCTTATTATCGCGGTTTCAAAATATTCGAGGAGCAGCTTGCGCCGTTTTTCCGCGCTTTTTTCCAGGTCGACTTCCGGGTAGCCCCCAATTTCTAAAAAATCCCTCAAACTGCCTCCCTCCATGGCGCGCCCGAATTCCTTGAATGAAAATGGCAACACCAAAAACCCAAGGCCCCGCCCCCCAAGGGAGGATGCAAACTCGGAACTCAACAGCTTTGCAGAAGAGCCCGTCAGGATTATCTTCAAATCTTTCCTATCAACCGCCATCCTGACAAATTTTTCCCAACCAGTAACATTCTGGATTTCATCCAAGAAAATGAATGCCGGCCTGCGGTGGAACACGGAGCTGTGCTTTTCAATAATCCATCTAAGGAATTCAGTGTTCAGTATCCTGGAATATGCGGGCTCTTCAAAATTTACATAAATGCTGGCGGCCCTGCCATGCTTTTTTGAAAGCTCCTCCATCAGCTGCAGGCATACTGTTGTTTTGCCCGCGCGCCTTGGGCCATACAGGTAAATCGCTTCTTGCCGGTCCATGTATTTCAATATCTCCTCAGTTATGTCCCTCTTGACTCCCGTAGCCGGCGGCCTATGCCAATAATTATCCGCTTCGATTATTTTCCAGACCCGATCATCCATGCAAAACCTTTGATTTTCCTCCTTTATATAGGTATACGGTATACCGTGAAGCCTTATATATGAAGTATATTGATCATGACCCGGATAAAGCCAGTGGGCAGGGAGCACTCATCACATTTGAACAACACGTATGCAATCTGTATTTGGATGCTTTCCTTTTTCCCCTCTCTGTTTTTTAGGTTGGTTTTGCTTTTTTCCAGCGGGCCACCGCCGCTTTCTTTTTTCAAACCAGAAAAACCCAAG
>JBBSVW010000044.1:4164-10220 GCA_038046605.1 Microcaldota archaeon
AAAGGGCAAGGCAAATCAACCAAACCGGCGATTGAAAATCAACCAAGCCAAAATATAGGGGATGCCGGCTAGCTTTGGAGTATGGACAAACTGATGCTGCTTAGCCTATTTGGGGCCGTTTTGGGAATGCTCGCAATTTTAGCTATCTCAAGAGGGATGCAACCGCAGGAGATGAAAATTGATTCCATTACCGCAGGGGATATTGGGAGGATTGTTGCAATCAGGGGCAAGGTTTCGGGAATTTCCGGAAGGAGCGGGAGCTATTTCTTCAATGTTTGCGCCGCAAAATGCCTAAGGGTTGCAATTTTTGGGAACATTGCAAAAAGGATGGCGGAAAGCTCCACAAACCTTGCGGATTTGAAGAATGGGAATGTGGTGGCGCTGGAAGGGGTGGTTAGGGAATACAAGGAGGAGCTAACAATCGACTTGTTGGATTACAAATCGCTTAGAGTGCAGAAAAAATAGGCACTAGGGCGTTGGGGTGTTAAGTAAAATGTTATTTGAAGCATTTGCCGGGATTGTTTTTGGCTCCTTGGGGGCAATTCCCTTCATCCATCCGAATTTGATAATGCAAACACTTGGTGGATTTTTTGGCAGCTCCGTTTCACTTGCAATTTTCGCAGTTTCGGTATCGGTTTCGCATGCGTTCTTCTCGGCGGCGCCCTCCTTGATGGTGATAAACGGGTTTTCCGTAAGAAAAGAGGGCTACGATTTGGCGAAAATATTCAAAATATCGCTTCTTGCCCTCGCTGCATCAATTGCATTCCTTCCGGTTGCTTATTTCCTCCTTCCCTTCCTGAAAGCCTCTTGGGGGGAGAGCTACAAATTCCTCTTCTTGACAATAATCATTTCGAATTTCGCTTCGGAAAAGGGGGCAAAGGCGGCTATTGCGGGGATTTGCATTTTCCTCCTTTCGGGAACATTTGGCACGGTCACATTTTTCCGGAGCATAGTTGCAGAGCCGCTATTTCCCATGCTAAGCGGCTTTTTTGCGGTGCCGGCGCTGCTTTTGGGGAAGGAAAAAGGGATGGAGGGGATCAATTTTGGGATTGATTTTGTGGAAAAGATAAATATCGGGGAACAAAATCCGTTTGGCATCTTTAATGATGAAAAAATCATTGTTTTGGCATCCATATTTGCAAGCGCAATTTCCACCCTCTTTCCGGCGATGACTGTTGGAGTGATGCTGGGGCTATTGATGCTTATTTTGCGGGATGAAAAAGCGCTTCTCGTTGCAGTGCCGGCACTATTGGTTTCGAAGGTTTTCTTCGATTTGGCGGCTGCGGGAATAACCGGCGCAACTAGGAGTTATGCTAGCGTGCTTGCGCTTCCCCTTATGGAATTTTACGGAATTGCGGGTTTGCTAATGGTTTGCGGCATTGCACTCATGGCCGGCTGCCTTGCAGTTGCATTTTGCATTAAATTGGAGGGAAAATTAGGGAAGTTGCAGGCGTTTATTGAAACGGAAAAAATGAGGGAGGCAATTCTTGCGGCAATCGTTTTGCTTGTTTTGCTTTTTGGGGGGGTTCAGGGCATATTGATAACCGCAACTTCGGCTAGCCTAGGAATATTGGGGCAAAAAATCGGGGCAAAACGGAGCTATTTGATGGGCGCGCTCCTTGTTCCGGCGCTGATTTTCCAGTTTGGGATTGGCGAGGAAGTGAAGGCGCTTCTTTTTTGATTAGATACGATAATGGTTTTCCTTGAGAAATGTCCTTACCAGAGTTTGCTTCCCATCCGGAATGAGATATTGGGTGAGGAAGCCGTGAGCCTCACCTTCCTTGTGCAGCCCGACATTGCCTTTTTCAAAAGTTATAGGCGCAACAAGCCCGAGTTGGATTAGCCGCCCCATGATTTTGGGGATTATATCCTCCGCGGCTTTGAGCACGGATGCCCTGATCCGCTCATCTGGCGCAGCGGAGCTGGATACGGCAATGGTTGGGCGTATTTTTTGCGCCCTTGAAGCGATTAGCCAGGCATATCTCCCGGGAGAATTAAGGACGCTTTCGATTGGATGGCCCCTTAAATTATCCTCGACCATTTTCTTGTGGAAACCAAATAGGTGGCCATCTTCATCATTAAACGCATAATATAGCGCATCCAAATGGAGCTGGCTTAATTTGCCGCTCTTTCTAAGCTCCCTCAAATGGTTCAATGGGTCGTGTTCCATTTCAATTGCCTTTTGCGACGGGTTTAATCACATATTTGGCGCTTTTGAAATTCTTCTGTGAGTTTTTGGAAAGGGGGGCGCCCTTTTGCAGCTCATTTAGGAAAATTGCAAGCGCGGCAACCTCGGAATGGGGCTGGTTGGTTATCGCAATGTTGAAATCGGCAAGTTTGTATATCTCCGGAGGCATTTTTTCGGCGCCAACAACAACCACGATGCGCTGTTTTTTGGAAAGCGGAAGTATTTGGGGGAGTTTTTCCAAAATGGGATGGCCATACATCGTGAGATGGATGATAATTTCGCCTTTTTTCTTCATCCTTTTGAGGAAGACCCTCCAATTTTGCTCATATCCAACTTTGAGCTTGCCGCCCCAATTCTTGGCAACGGATTTGACGGTTTTTAGGATTTGGGGGTCATCCTCCCCTGAAAGGATGATTTCATCGGCAAGGAATGCCCTTGCAACAAGGCAGCAGTGGGTGGTGATGCGGATGTCGCGCTTCTTGCGGTGGCCCATGCGAAGGAGGGTTAGTTTCATTTGTGTGCATGCGACCTCTGGCTCGCGGAAGGTAAAACTGCAGTATCTGAAAGTTTCTTCAAGTCGCCTTTCCATGCGAATGTTGGATCGTATTTCAGGGCCCCTGAAATGACAAATCTCCTGATTGCCGCGTTGAGCGGCTTTGATTGATGGGGAACAGCGCTCAAAATACTCGCAACGCTAAGCTTGAATAATTTGCGCTGGCTAGCGGTTGTAGGTTCTCTATCCGAACCTTCATAATCCTCTGAGGGCGTAAGCCAAAAACCTTTTTCATCCAGTTGGACTAGCTTTTGGGGGATTTCGGAATGACGCATGATCATGTGCATAACCGAGGCATTCCTACGGTTCCTGAAATTGAGCACATGGAGTTTTATCTCCCCGTAAATCGGATGCTCAAAGACAATCGAGGAGTGCTTTGCACCATCTTTGTGGCGAATTTCTTGCCAAGCGCCTTCATTTTGGTCCATTAGATCACTTTGCAGAAATTGTAAAGAAGGTGCCCCTAACTTCGCAGGAGGTCTTGATTTTCACATTATAGGTGCCCCTGCGGAAGGGAACGAAATAGTAGAGATTGAAGTAGTTGGAGTAATCGCTGGAATCAACAACTAGTTTTTCCATTGAAAGGGAGGTTTTGTCGAATGCAACCTCGATTACGGTGCATTCGGGAATGTCGAGGGGAATTGCGCGCTTTTGCTTGGTTGTGATATTTATCCGGTTTTCCGCAAAAACCAAGACTGGCTCCCCAATCAAGGTGGCGCAGTTCTTGTTTGGGCAGGTGGAGGAAGCGGCTAGGATGGAAGAATAGGCGGGAGGATTGATTGATACTTCCGGAAGGGGCGATGGGGAGGGTTGGGGGGACCTAAGTGTAGAGCAGCCGGAAAGAAGGAGTGAAAATATGGCAAGAAGGGATAACACTGGGATTTTTGGCATCACATGCATCCGTTTGGCCGAATGGCCAGGTCTGATTGGAGGAATAAAATTGCCAGATTCCATATGCATCCATTTGGTTGGGTTGGCGTATTCTTAAAGCTTTCAGTAAGAGGAAAAAAAGGGATAAAGACGAACGGGTCGCCTAATAGAATCAGCATTGATTCCTTTCAGAACCAAGGGGCGACCAGTTCAACCCACCTTCACAGAATCCGCATCACTATGACGCAGATATGGAATATATACCTTTGCATTAACACGCCAGATTATAGCGTAATGTTGTGCTATGACGGAAAAAAAGGTTTTTGGGGGGTTTAAAAGGGTCAAAGGAAAATCAGAAAGAGTATCTGCAACACGTGATGCACGATAAAGGAATCTGTTACGGCTAAACTGATCACTTTGTAACATTCCTAATCGTTGAAATGACCGTTCCGGAACTGTTGCCAATTGTGCTTCCGGAAGCGCCAAATACCTTGTCCTTGACAACAAAAAAGACCACAATCACAAGGAAGATGACCGAACCGATAAGCAGGATGTATTCGATTGCGGTTTGGGCCTTCTCATCCATAATTACCAACAACACGAAAACAAAACAGGAATATTAAAGCAGCGGTATGATTTTGAAATAGGGGTTATTTCTGTTTCCCAAGCACCAACACTTTCTTATCATAGCCAACTATTACAGTTGAAACGTTCCTTGAAAAGATGCCGTTTTCAACAATTCCGGCGATTTCATTTAGTTGGGATTCAAGCTTTGTTGGGCTAGAAATCGCCTTAAAGCAGGCATCCGCAATGAAATTCGAATTATCCGAAATCCAGGCATCCCCGTTTGGCTTCCTGCGTATTTCAATTTTGACTCCAAACTCCTTTTTTAGCGCTTTTTCAACGAAGGGATAGGCGAATTTGAGGATCTCCAGTGGAACTTGCCCTTTGAGCTTTTTTGAAAGTTTGCTGGAATCGGCAATCACAATGAATTTATCCGCGAAATAGTCAATCACTTTCTCCCGCGTTTGCGCCCCGCCCCCGCCCTTGATAAGGTTCAATTTGGCATCCACAAGATCCGCGCCATCCACTGCCAAACCTATGCCTGCCACCTCCTCCGGCTCAAGAAGCGCAAGCCCGAGTTGATAGGCAAGCGCTTTTGATGCAAGCGAGGTTGGGATGCATTTCACGCTGAGATTTTCGGCTTTCACCTTATCTGCAAGCAATTTGATGAAAATGGCAGCAGTGCTGCCGGTTCCAAGGCCAATTGTTTGGCCATCCTTGACAAACCGCAATGCCTCCCTTGCCGCGTTTTCCTTTCCGCCCATTTTTTTCCCTAAAAATAAAGCCCATTGATGATTAAAAAGATGTGCAAAATTGCCCGATGGCAGGAATGATGCAACAAAACAATTTCAAATCAACCAGGCAATTTTCATCCTGGATTAAAAATCCATTCGGTATCTTTTTCGAACCCCAAATGCGAATGGGGTTTTTATTGCTAATCGAGTTCATCAATTACCCTGATTCCTTATGGGGTGGCAAATATGAGACGAGTAATAATAATGGGCGCTGCGGGGAGGGATTTCCATAATTTCAACACGTATTTCAGGGATAATCCGGCCTATGAGGTGGTTGCCTTTACCGCAACGCAAATTCCCGGAATCGATGGGAGGAAATACCCAGTGGAGCTTGCCGGCAGCAGGTACCCGAATGGAATTCCAATTTATCCGGAAAGCGGGCTAACAGAACTTGTAAAAAAGCTCTCCGTGGACGAAGTCGTTTTCGCATATAGCGATGTGCATTACTCCTACCTGATGGAAAAAGCAACCATAGCAAATGCCGCGGGGGCAAATTTCACGCTCCTTGGCCCAAAAAGCACCATGATCAAGGGCAAAAAACCGGTTATTGCGATTTGCGCCGTTAGGACGGGCTGCGGGAAGAGCCAAACCACAAGGAAGGTTGCGCAAATCCTAAAGGGGATGGGAAAGAAAATAGCGGTCATACGCCACCCCATGCCATATGGCGATTTGCGGGTGCAGGCAGTGCAGCGCTTTGGCTCATATGCCGATCTCGAAAAGCACAAATGCACAATTGAGGAACGGGAGGAATACGAGCCCCACATCGAAAGCGGCAACATAGTTTATGCCGGAGTGGACTATGGTAAAATCCTGGAATCCGCGGAAAAGGAAGCCGACATAATCCTTTGGGATGGCGGGAACAATGATTTTTCCTTTTACACGCCGGATTATTTGATCACGGTGGCAGATCCCCATCGGCCAGGGCACGAAATGAGCTATTACCCCGGCGCACTGAATTTTCGGATTGCGGACATGATAATCATCAACAAGGCGGATACGGCAAAGCCTGAAAATATCAGGTCCATTGAGGAAAACGCAAGGAAGGTCAACCCCAATGCAAAGGTGGTGGTTGCGGATTCGCCAGTTA
>JBBSVW010000045.1:0-25953 GCA_038046605.1 Microcaldota archaeon
TCAATAGCTTCATGCAAAACCTTATAGACAATCGCCTACAATACTAAACCGTTACTTTTTATTTTATTTTCATAATGTTTGCAAGCATGTTCGGCGCGCCACTGCGCCTTCGCCTTTTTCTACTTTGCCCCCCTACCAATTACGATTACATGAAAACACTTGCTGTTGATTCCTCTTCGCTTATTTCCCTATCGGAGAGCTGTGTTGTTTCCGTGTTCAGGCACCTTCTTGGAAGGGCCAGGTTTGTAGCACCCGAATCAGTATATCAGGAGAGTGTCGACACCCCCTCTAGAATCAAGCAGCATGGGTTTTCGGCCCTTCGGATCAAGCGGCTCTTTTTTGAAGGGGCAGTTGGAAAGGTGGCAGCTGATCTGCAAAGAACCAGGGAAATCTTGCAATTGGCAAATTCAACCATGCTTGTGGATGGAAAGCCCCTGGAATTGATCCAAATTGGGGAGGCCGAATGCTTGGCATTGGTTCTTTCCGGAAAGGCGGATGCCTTAATTATTGATGAAAAAACATTGCGTTTGCTAATCGAAAACCCCGAAAAATTAATGGGCATTTTGAAAACAGAATATGAGGGGAAAGTGGTTTTGGAGGAAAAAAGCCTCCAGAAATGGCAACAGCTGACGCGTGGTATTAAAATCATTAGGTCGGCTGAATTATTGGCAGTCGCTGGGAAAAACGGCTATTTTGGCTTTTTTGGGGATGATGAAGTGCTAGCCCTTCGCGCGGCGGTTTTTGCCCTTAAGGGATATGGCTGCAGCCTAACCAAAGACGAACTAAAAGAGTACGATAAGTTGGTTGTGGGCCGGTAGATCAGAGGTTCGCATTTTGATATAATGCAAATCGATCAATAGCAGATCGCATCGTTCGCAACGATGAGGCCGCGGGTGCGACTCCCGCCCGGTCCATTTTTTTAATAAGATGCGGCGTGCGCTTTGGAATGTAAAAAAAAGTTTTGGTTGGTGTGCCTTTGAAATAAGGAAAAAATTTAGTGTTTGGGTTTTTGAAAAAAAATCATAAAAATATAAAAACATCAAACCGAACACCAAACAAAACTATAAATTAATAAACAAAACCATAAACTAATTATATCAACACAATATTCCTAATTTTCGAAAAATTAAATAGAAGACAACAAACAAACAAACAACTGCTTCACGTGTTGCATATGATTAAGTTTTATTTAGTTTTTCCTTAATTCGGCGCCGCATGTGTTGCATATTGTTAATGTGTTATGACGCACGTGTTGCATTAAACTTAAACAATACACACAAATTCCTTAATTTAAAGCAACAGTTGTTGCACATGCTTTGAATCACTTAAACTCAAAAACACTTAAGGAACCCAAATTACAATTAAAAGCAAATTTACTATTAAGGAGCGCGTTAGTTGTGAAATGTCAAGGATTAGTTAATTGTGGGGTTTTGCGGCTCGCCCAATTTCTATTAATTAACGCAACAGGTGCGGCACATAGAATTAAGGATTTTGCAACACAAATGTGATAAAAAATCTCAACAATTAGTTTTTTCAACAACCCAAGACAGTCTGCGCACTCCCATTAGTTCTTTCAATAATCCAAAAGCGTTCGGGCCTGCCCTCCCATCAATTCATTTTGGGCGCCGGCATCTAATAGTGATGTTCTAAGCCCCTCAACAACCCTCTTCATTTTCTTTTCCTTATATTTAGAAGACCAAAAAAGCGCTTCATCCTTGCTGCCTTTGGTTATTAGCACAATTGCCTTGCCATCCTTTATCCTGCCTGTCCGGCCGCGCCTTTGGATCAGCCGAATCTCAGAAGGCACGGATTCAAAAAAAACCACCAACTCAACATCCGGGATATCGAGCCCCTCCTCTGCAACTGATGTTGCAACGAGCACATTGTATTTTCCGTCCCTAAACTCTTGCATCGCCTGTTGCTGGGCTTTTTGGCCCATTCCTCCCTTGCTTTTGCCAATAAATTCAACAGGCCTAATCCCCTCAATTTCCCCAAGCACCTTCGTAATTTTTTTAACCGTATTCCGGTAGTGCGCAAACACAATTGCCTTTCCCCCCCCCAATGGCTGCTTTTTCAAAATCCCAACCAGCTTTTCAAATTTTGGATGTTCCTTGCCTTTTTCCAAAAATTCCATGCAATCCCTTTGCGCGGCAAGCCACCTGGGGTCAGCCAAAATCCCCCTAACTGCCTTGCTTTGCTTTTCCCGGCCTTCCATTTCGCGCATAAATTCCAAAAGCGCCGATGCACCCTCAATTTCAATCAAATCAATTGCGTGGCTAATGTTCATTGCACGCGCATGCACGCTTAATATATGGTAATTTGCCGGATCGCCATTCAAATTTGCAAGCGCCCTATGCCTTAAGGCTAAAAGTTCCCTCTTGTGCGATTTCATCTCCACACTTCCCATTGCGCCAAGCTCCTTTAATTGCGCCAGGGCTTCCTTCAACAATTCCAGGAGCTGCCGCTTGATTTTTTGCATCTCCTCCGGCAGATCCACAAAAACCCAATCAAGCTTGATTTCGTGCGCATATTTCCTTACGTCAATATCTGTTTCGCTGCGGATTTCAATATTCCTCACATTAAGGTTCATGCAAATCTCATCAATCATTTTGCGGTCAGCGGATGGGCTTGCAGTAAGCCCGATCAGCAAAAGCCCCCTTTTTGATGCCTCCCTTGCAACAAACGAATAGGAATAATCCTTCACGGCCCTATGCGCCTCATCCAAAACCACAAGGCAAAAATCCGATAGGTCCATTCTTCCAGCAAGAACGTCAAATTCAACTGTTTGGGGCGTTGCAGCATAGCACCAAATTTCATCACTTTTCCAAAGTGCGCTGCGTTTTTCCGGCGCGTTCTCCCCTGTCATTAGCATAACCGGCTGTGGGGGCGTGTCCTTGGCTTTTTTCTTTCGTTTCAATTTTTTCGAGTCAATTTCCGGATCATTTAGCCCTGTTAGCCTGATGGTGCTGTTCGCGTTTAGCTCTTCAATTTTCTCAGAATTCAAGCCGCCCTTTTCATTTTCCCCAAAATCAATCAATTCCAAAATTCTTTTTGCCTGCTGATTTGCAAGCGGCTTTGTTGGCGTCAAAAACAGGAATTTTTTTCTCTTGCGTTTTCCCTCGTGCATTTCCTTTACATATTTTGCCATTGCCAGGATTGCAATAAATGTTTTTCCAAGTGCCGTAGGCATGATCACAAGCGAATTCCCCCGCCTAAGGATGCTTTTTGCTATATTGATTTGGTAGTCGCGGGCCTCAAGCAAATCCGCCGCCGGCTTTAAGCTCAATTCCAATAGGAATTCCGAATTTGGCAGGTCCATGCTTATCCCAATGCCATTAGCCCCTTTTTAACCAATTTGGGGGTCATTTCGGGTGTCAACTTTTAAGATATCAAAATAAAAACGATGAGCCATTTGTTTATTTGTGCCACCAAACTCGAATCTCATCCAAAACAAAGCTATGAAGTTCGCAGAAAAGACACTCGTTCGCCGATTTGGTTCGACAAAAGTAAAGGATGTTTCAACAAAAAGAGTCGGGTGTGATTTTTTTGTTGATGGAAGGGAGTATGAGATAAAAGGGACTAAATCTCCGCGAGAAATTCCAGATACCGACGAACACGAATTTACTGAAGATGGGGTGTTTCTGCCCGATTTTTTATGGATTGTACGGTTTTTGCCTGGAAAACCACCAAAGCTAGACGAAGTTAGTAATGATGAGGTAAACAAATTTCAACACAAGCGACTAATTAGGTGGCGATTCTCAAGCCAACTAAAAACAGCACTGCTAAAAGAATCGAAAAACAAATAATCCCAAGGTTAATATTTTAAATCAAAGCAATATTATTGCTTTATTCATTCAAAAAAGGTGGGAAAATGTCCGATTTGCCTCTTGCAGCAGTTGAGCGCTTAATTAGGAAAGCCGGCGCTGAGCGAGTCTCCGAGGATGCCTCAGAAGCGCTTGCGGATGTTTTGGAGGAATACGCCCTCTCACTTGGGCAAAAGGCGGTTCTCCTTGCAAAGCACGCCGGAAGGAAAACTGTCACCGGCCAGGACATAAAGCTTGCAAGCCGGGGTTGATTAGTACTTTTAGTTTATTTGACAAACCCAAGGGGGGCGGCCCCCCTTAGTTTTGTCGGATGCCCAAACCCCCCCTTGGGCGCAAAAACCAATTGCTTTAGCTGTTGGATGAAGCGGTCGATTGGAAATTTTACCTCTAGAAACCCACGCCTTTAGGTGCGGGTAATTCATTTTAACGGTCAATTCTATGGTTGAACAAGACTGGCGCGAAACCGTGCAAGTGTGGCATCATGATTGGAGATATGCAAAAGGCCAAGGCATCGTTACGTATAATTACGACCAACACCACCAAATCGAGTCCATCAAATCCCCACCGCAAACTTTTAACTCTCGTTGGCATCAAATTTCCTTCATGACTTCCATATTTCATAAAAGAATTACCGTTGTTTTTCCCCCAAAATCAACTTTTAGTTGATTTTTAATCAACCAAAGCCTTTTGTTGCGCTTTCCCTAGTAACTGTAGCATGCTTAAATCCACATTTTGCATGCTCATTTTGATTGGTTGCATTAGCGCTATTTCGATAAGCGAGGTTGCGCTCATGCAGGAATCCGGAACCAATTACTTGCAGCTCAAAATATCCCCCGCCTCCACCCAGCAAACCATCTTGATTACGCCCGCCGAGATGGAATCCTTATCAAGCGGCCAATTTTCACTCCTGGAAAATTTAACAATTGACTTGAACGTTTCAGCCATTTCCTACCTCTACGAAATCGATGCAACCGCTACCGAGCAAATCTATTCCGGAAGCGTCCAGACCTGGTGCGGGTCTGTCTTTGATACTTGCGGGAACTGCGGGGGCATGCCCGCAGGCACGTTCAAATGGTGCAATGGCGCCTATCCCCTTCATACCTACTCATGCGATAATTGGTGCTATACTTTTTCACCAGCTTCCTCCTATGAAAAAGCGCAGGTTGGAAATTTCATTAGGCAAAAGGCAAAAGCAGGCATCATTATTTTGAAAGGAAGCACGACAACACTGAGTTTGGATGATGTTCAACCTTCACTAGCCCAACCTAATGCCATGGCCTCACTTGTTTTCCCATCCCTTAGCGTGCCATCCCAAAATTCCCCCCTGATTAGGCAAACCGGCTCCGAGAAATGGCGCCAGATAACAAGTGCCGCCCTCCAATCATACAAATCCCAGCTTTCGGCATACTACTCACAATACACTTCATCAATTGATTCCGCCTATTCCCAAACCAATTCTCTCAATTCCCAGCTTTCCGCCCTTCTTTCAAGCTCTTCCGGGGTGGAATATTCAAATTATTTCGAATACGCCCCCCCGGAATCTGCGCTCCCAGAAATATTGCTTGAAATTGAGGCCACATATGCCGGAGTAAGCGCAATTAGGGGGGTTCCCAAAGCGATTTTACTCCATCCACAGGCCAGTTTTGAAAATGGAAACGCATATTTTTCCTTCGATGCCCAAAATACTGGCGCGGTTTCCGACATTTTTTCCGCCAACCTTTCATGCAACGATACGATAATTTCGAATATTGAAAACGTTTTGCTAGCCCCAAGCGAATCTGCCGCCCTGAAGTTTTTCACCCCCCAAATTTTAGTTCCCACCATTTGCACCGCCCAAATATTCATTTTGGATTCGCCTTCCATAATCAGTTCCGCCTCAAACACCCTCGAACCCTTCAAGCTCGCCTGCCCTGCGGATAAGCCGTGCTGCGCTTATTCACTGCAATATGAGGATCGCGCCTGCTCCGATGTGGAAAAATTCAAGCAGGAAGGCCTTCCCGGAAGCGGAAATTATTATCTTCAGCATTATTCCTGCGCTGATTTTATTTGCATTGAAAGCTCAACCACTTTCCTTCGAAGCGCATCTGCGACCCCTGCGCCCCAAGCACAATTGTTTTCAGGCAATTCAAATAGCAACTACTATTCTGCAAATGCGCCCCAAATCCCGCAATTAGCCAATGCCCCCCAAAACGCTAATTCGATTTCACCCACCCCTGCTATTTCAGTATTCCCAAATTCCACAATCGTTCCGTCACCAATTGCCATGCCAATCGAGGAGGAAACCATCGAAATCATTGCCCCAACCCAAATCCCGCAAGGATATGCGATGCTTTCCGTTAGGGCAAACAACAAACCCGCAGAGGGCTCCATATTGCTCATTTCGCCATCCATGAAGCGCCGTACCATCCCGCTTGAATTGGGTGAAGCGGAAGTGCTATTCAATGAAGCTGGGGTATGGAAGGCATCCTACTCCTTCGAATACAAGAAAATAAGCGTGCTTCCGCAAATTACCAATGATGCCAAACCGGTAAATTCCCCGCCCCCCAACGCCGCCACATCGTTCATTTCATTAAACATCTCAAAGATGCCAATTCCCGAAAGCGCCTTGCTGCTGGTGTTTTTCGCCCTGGGCTTTGCTGCCTACCGGCGCGCTTCCGTTAAGGTGCACTTCAAGAAATCATTTGAAAACAACATCGTGCGGCTCGAAATTTTGAACAACAAGGCGGATCTTTCCAATCTCGAAATTACCGATATCGCCCCCGAGGGCACAATCCTCTCGACGATTTCCAATCCCCCAAGCGAGGTCACCGAAATAATTTTTGGAAAGCACATCAAATGGAAAAAAAGCTCCCTTCGCAAGGGCGAGCGCATGCTAATTAGCTACTCCATTTTCACGGCCTCCCCCCAAGGCTCCCTTCGGCCGGCCGAGATCCTTGCGGATGCGGGAAATAGCAAAATCCGCGTACTTTCAAATGCCGTTGAGGCATGAGGATGCGTGCATTCTGAAAACAACTGCGAAGCGCACCGATTTCGCATCACCCAATATTATCAAAACAATGCCCCCTTCCAATCCCTTCAAAAATCCACCCGCAAATATATTTGGTGGCGCCAAAACGCCATTTGCAAATATGCCCGCAATATTCAAACGAAAAATAACGGCCAGGATCAAATGATTCCCGCAAACCGCATCGGCAATTTCCCAAGCCTTAGGCAAAAAAAGGCGCTTTCCCAGGTATTCATCAGTGATTACTCCGCCGTTTCCGAAATATTCGACGATCTTGATTTGAAGGGGAAAACCGTCCTTGAAATCGGCTCGGGAACGGGCGCGATCACAAAGCATCTTGCACTAAAGGCAAAAAAGGTGATCGGACTTGAAATCGATTCCGAAGCGTGCAAAATCCTAAGGGAAACCTTTTCCGGCCAAAAGAACGTCGAAATCCTCAATGTGGACGCCCTCCAAGCTTCCCTCAATTACCCCGTGATTATTGGCTTTCTTCCATACCACATCTCAACCCCGCTTCTTTTCAGGATACTAAATTCGGATTTTGAGGAGGCCATAGTTTGCGTCCAGCTTGAATTCGCAAAACGCATGGTCGCTGAAAGTGGAACAAGCGATTTTTCCAAGCTTTCCGTGATGTCCCAATGCAGGGCGGATATCACCTACCTTGCAACAGTTCCCAAGGAGGCGTTTTCGCCAATTCCCAAGGTCGATTCTGCCCTGGTATATCTAGAAAAGAACCTCAAATTCCACTTGAATGAAGAATTGGTGTCCGCGCTTTTCCAGCACAAGAACCAATCTGTGAAAAAGGCGCTTTCCCATTCAAAATCATTGTTTGGCGAAAAAAAAGAAACCCTTGCAAAATTCCTGTCATCAATTCCAACGGATCTTTCCTCCAAACGCATCCGCTTCCTTTCTTTGGAGGACTTGGATTTACTCTCATCCGCATATGCGCGTTTTATTACCTCTCCCAAATAAACTACTTTCATGGAAAATAACATTTTGCACGAAACGGTTTTGGAATTTAGGGAAAATAATAAACAGGATGTTGCGGTTGATGTGGAAGTTAAGCAAGAATCCGAATCGAGTCCGGTTGCCTCCCATTCTAGCCCTCGCCACAATTTGAATATTGCTATGGGGGAAAGCAAAAGCCCATCCCAGCTGGAAATAGTCATGGATGACCGAGAGCTCAAATCGCCGGTTGCAAAACTCCTGTTTTCACGCGGAATCAAGCTCCACCCAAAGCGCCTCGAAATTGCAGACTTTATTATCAGCAACGAAATTGCAATTGAGCGCAAAACCGCCCCGGATTTTGAGAGCTCCATTATGGATGGCAGGCTTTTTTCGCAGTGCCGCGACCTTGCCTCGAATTTCCAATATCCCCTAATCTGCATTGTGGGCCGCAATTTTGGGCATCTGCATAAAAAAGCGATAATGGGCGCGCAAATTTCAATAGCTACGCAGTTCCGGATCCCGATTTTCCAGCTCGATTCCGAGGAGGATTTGGCCGATTTCATCCACGTTCTCCTCGTGCAAAAATCAAAGGGAATAAAGGACCTAAAGCTCCGGTTTGAAAAGAAGGCGCTGACAAAAGATGATCAGCTCCAAATGGTCGTGGAAGGCGTTTCCATGATTGGTCCTGTCCATGCAAAATCGCTCCTGAAAAAATTCAAAACCCTCCAGAAGCTCTTTTCCGCTACTGAAAAGCAGATGCAAAAAGTTGAGGGCATTGGAGAAGTTCGCGCAAAGCAGATCAGAAAGGTTGCAACGGCGGTTTACGGAGAGGAGGATAAAAACCAAAAGGTGCTTGAGGGTTAATGCCAACCAAGATTCAATTTGAAGCGCTTCTTAGGGAATGCCATGCTATTGCAGGCAAATCCCTAGAGGCAGACCGGGTCATGCAGCACACTAATCGAATGTCAAGGGCAAAACCAACGCATTTTGCTGAAAACAATTGGCTGTCCCCCAACGAACTTGCCGGATTAATATCCAGAACTTTCAGCTACCGGGTGTCCGGCAATACAGTCCGCAATGCATTGCTCGAAGGCGGCCATCCGCTAAAAACAACAGCCTATCCGTTATCGGGAACGCAAAATAATGCCTTGATGGTTTCGCCCCCAAGCAAAAATGAAACGCTTTCATTCATTGAATTATTAAAAAAAATCAGTGCACGAAGGGGTAGTGAAAAAAAGCCGCCCATCCGGACCCCAGAAACCGCATTCGAGCTTGCAAAAAAGCACAAATGGTTGGTTGAAATGGCGGTGCGCTCGATTCCAGCTAATTTGAGGGAGGAGGCAGCCAAAGAAGGCATGGACGCCCTCTACCGGGCATTTTTAATCGGTGAAAGCCGCACTGCCAAGGGCTTGCCATCGACATGGTATCTGAAAGTCGCAATCAAGAACAGAATCATCAACTTTATCCGAAATGAAAAAAAATATATCGGGAAAGACCGGGCTGTTTCTGCCCCCGATGGGGATGATGCCGAGGCAGGCAATTTTGAAAAGCTCAATTCCTTGTTCAAGAATGCATACCTAGCTGGCCAAATCACAGATATCCGAGCGCGCATATTTATGCTTCGCAGCTATGGGCTATCGCATGAGGCAATTTCCCACGAGCTTAGAATTAACCGAATTACGGCAAGGACGGGTTTTCATAGGGTGAAAAAGCAACTTATTGGGAAATTAAACGGACCCAGCCAGTCCCAACCCGGTCTTTGAGGCAATGGGGTATTTTAATTTTGACCGCATAGTTCCCGTTTATTGCGGTTGGTGATATTTATGGAAAAGCAATTCTTCACAATGGATGATTTTGATTTTGCCGGCAAAACCGTCCTTGTCCGTGTGGACATCAACTGTCCGCTCGACGAAAAAACCGGCCAGCTGGAGGATTCGCAGCGCATAGCTGCTCACGCTGCAACCCTAAAGGAGCTCTCCAAGAAAAACGCCAAAGTTGTTGTGCTCGCCCACCAGGGCCGGAAGGGTGAAAAGGACTTCCTCCCCCTCTCTCAGCACGCATCCATGCTCTACAACCACATCAAAATACCCGTAGAATACATCGATGACCTCTACACCCAAAAAACACTCCAAAAAATGGGCAAGATCCGCCCCGGCGAAATAATCCTGCTCCAGAACACCCGCTTTTATGATGACGAAACCAAAAAAGTTGCAAAACCCGAAGATTACTCCCAAACTGAAATGGTCAAATCACTCTCAAAGCATGCCGATTTTTTCATTTTGGATGGCTTTTCAGTTTCCCACAGGGCGCAGGCATCGACCGTGGGCTTTCCAGTTATGCTTCCATCATGCGCCGGGAGGGTGATGGAAAAAGAGCTGCTCGGGCTCCAAAAAGCCCTCGATTTTGCTGTCCATCCAAACATCTACATCCTTGGAGGCGCCAAGCCTGATGATGTTTTCCAACTGCTCAAGTTTGCCTGCGAATCTAGCAATGTGGATAAAATCCTGACATCTGGGGTTTTAGGGGAACTATGCGTTGCTGCCAAAGGGATCGATCTTGGCGGGTCCAAAATGCACTCATTCAAGGAAAAGGGCTATGATGCGCTCCTTCCGGAACTTAAGGCACTCATATCGAAATATCCTTCCAAAATTGAAATCCCCCAGGATTTTGCAGTTGAGGAAAATGGCCAGCGGAAGGAATATGCAGTTGAAGGGCTTGCGCAAAAGGCCGCTGGGAAACCCGCATTTGATATCGGTCCCCTTACAATTTCCCATTTCACAGACATCATTTCCACCTCGAAAACGCTCTATTTCAAGGGCCCTGTGGGCGTCTATGAAAACCCCCTCTTTGAAGAGGGCACCAAAAAAGTGTTGCTCGCAGTACAAAACTGCAATGCCTTCAAACTCATGGGCGGAGGCCACTCCCTATCCGCAATGGAAAAATTCCACATCGACAAAACCAAAATTTCGCACATATCGCTTGCCGGCGGGGCGGTGGTAGAATATTTGCAGGGCAAAAAGCTCCCCGGAGTTGAGGCGCTAAAAGCAGCTTTCAAAAGGGGCAAGGAAAAACCACTTGGATAGATACGGTACTGTTTCAATACCGGTGCAATAAAAAGCCCAAACCCCCATATACGAAAAAAACAAATGCAAAGCATTCATGGGAAAAAATATGAACAATATTTCACCAACCCTTGCCATCCACGGAGGCGCTTGGGCAATTGCGCACACAACTGTTGATGACCACAAAAAAGCGCTAGATGCCGCCCTCAAAACCGGATGGGAAATACTTAATTCGGGCGGATCTGCCATCGACTGCGTCGAAAAAACCATAAATTCGATGGAGGATTCGGGGGTGTTTGATGCCGGCAAGGGGTGCGTGCTAAACGAAAAAGGGGAAGTTGAAATGGACGCCCTAGTGATGAAGGGCGACCTATCTGCTGGCGCAGTTGCCGCCTTGCAGGATTTCCCAAACCCTATTTCAGTTGCAAGGCGTGTCATGGAAAAAACGCCCCACGTGATGCTTGTTGGCGAAGGTGCATTTGAATTTGCAAAAAAGCAGGGCTTCAAAAGCATGCACATACGCGAATTGGTTTCCGACCGCGAGTTCCACTCATGGAAAAACAACCACGAGATGCATTTTGGGACTGTCGGCGCAGTTGCACTTGATGCAAAAGGCAACTTGGCACAGGGAACTTCCACCGGAGGAACCCGCGGCAAAATGACCGGAAGGGTTGGCGATTCGCCAATAATTGGCGCCGGCGGCTATTGCGATGATGAAACCGGAGGCGCTTCTGCAACCGGACAGGGCGAGGCATTCATGAAAATAATGGGATGCAAAACGGCGTGTGATTTTTTGAAAACCAAAAACAGCGCTCAAAAAGCGGCCGAAAAAACCATTTCCCTCCTTGAAAAGCGCACCAATGGCAAAGGCGGCATAATACTGCTATCCAAAACCGGTGACATCGGCATCGCATTCAACACGGCAAGGATGGCAAGGGGGTATGCAAGGGATGGCAAAATTGTTGTTGAAGTGTAATTTTCCACTACCTAAACTAGGGTTTATTCATCCTTACTGCACTTTTTTTCCCACGGGTTGCAATTCGAATATAACCTGCTTTCTTGACTTTGGATCGGATGCATAATATACATCAAAGAAAACTCCAACCGCCTTTTTCACCATTTCTTTATCGACTTTCAATGCGAGCCCTCCCCGGACAATGCTACTAATTGACTGGTGTATGTCGCCATTCGTATTGGCCATGTCGTTGTTGACAACATCAAAATCGAACAGGGATGCCCCGCCATTAAACGGAAAATCCACATTCTGCGGGGAAAAAATAGACCCCCCCCTCACTGTAAATGCCGTTTTCTTCAAGCGATGGTGGAGCAAGTGCGCAACCAAACCCAGCGAAGCAGCAAATGAGGTCAGGGCGTTCCGTCCAATGCCAGGATGCGCCTTACTTAGCGCCTCAAAAAGAGCTGGAAATATTTTGCTCACATCCTTTCTGGATGTTTCAAACAACCTAAGCCCCAAGCCCCTATTAGTATAGCCCATTACCCTCATGCCCTTTACAAAGGACGGATCGCTTATTCCAAGGGATGCAAGGCCCCGTTCGGTGTCTACCATTGTTACCCCCAACCTCGTTTTTTGCCTAATTAGCAGTCTTTTTTCCTCCTCCCCCGATAGCATACTCCTAAAATCCGGTATTTCCTCCTTTAGGGGCGGTATTGGTATTATCCCAAGCGGGATTTGGAGCGGCCTGAAAAGCGCATAAGGTTTAGGCAAATCCGGTTTAGCGCCGCCAAATTTCCGTGCCACCTTTACGGCGGGGTCGTTTTCCCTTCGCGCGCGGGCTAGTTCCACCTCGATTTCCTTTATGCTATCTATTGCAGTCAAAAGTGTGCCTTTCCTTGCCCCTCCCCAAAATTTTCTCTCGGTTAGCTCTTGTTCGGGCAGCTCAGAAAAAGTACCTACAACTGCCCGATCCCTTATTTTGCCCCTAACTGTTCCCGGCGCCCCAATCCCCTTGAAATAATATCTTGGGCTTTTACCGCTCCTTGAGTCGTGCAAAAATGAGTGAAAGCTCCTAGCCTGGTACTGTTCATCTGACGATCCGCGTGTTGCTAGGGGATCCCGCATTGGGATGAGAAAAATCCGATCCACATCAAAGCCACGTTCCATTGCTTCTTTTGCCGCTCTTGGATAATCTGAAATGGGCTTGATCAGCCCGCCCCTTAAAGCACGCTTTAGCCCCCTATCATTAAGATTGACATCAAGCTCAGCTGGAATAAATAGCGAACCTTCAGGCCTTGCTTTCCTTGACCGTAGTTTTTCAATGATGGAACTCTTTGCTTCATTCATGTAATATAGTTCTTTCTGCATATGCTTATAAAATTCCGCCCCTTTTACGCTTTTAGATATTATGTACTCCCGCGAATTGGAACGCCTCCTTACCGCAAACAAGGTTTTGGATGGCGATTCCGTTGAAATAACCATTGATGGAAATTCCTATAAAGGCATCCTCCTCCCACGCTCTTCAGGAGTTCCCGATGATACCCTAACCCTCAAGCTAAGCAACGGCTACAATGTGGGGCTCAAATTCAGGCCTGGACTAAAGCTCACCAAGATCGGAAATGCAACCAAGCTCTCACAAATACCGGTGCTGGAAATCGCCCCCAACCCCTCCCTTCCCTCAATTGCCATCATTTCGACCGGAGGGACAATTGGCACCCATGTCGATTACAAGACCGGCGGAGTTTTCATGTCCCGTACGGCGCAGGAGATGCTCTCGACAGTGCCTGAACTCCTTGAAATTGTGAACATCAAATCCCTAACAACCCCCTTCCAGACCGCAAGCGAGGACTTTTCCGTAGAGAACTGGCAAGCGCTTGCAAAGGAAACTGCCGAGCAATTGAATGATCCGGAAATACGGGGAGTAATAATCACGCACGGCACAGATGTCCTCCACTACACCTCAAGCGCCCTTTCCTTCATGCTCCAAAATTTAAGCAAGCCTGTAGCGCTTGTTGGCGCGCAACGATCTCCCGATAGGGGCAGTTTTGATGGCAACATGAACATGGTTTGCGCTGCCCATTTTGTTTCAAAATCCGATATTGCTCAGGTTTGCGTTGTCATGCACGGCTCGTCCTCAGATGATTACTGCTATGCCCACCGGGGAACAAAGGTTAGGAAAATGCACACCACCAGAAGGGATGCCTTCCGCTCCGTCAATGAAAAACCCCTTGCAAAGATATTCCCCGATGGAAAAATCGAAATCGTAAATGGGAATTACCCCAAAAGGAGGGCAACGGAAATCGTGACGAATGCCAAAGAGAATTTATCGTATGGCGAAACAAAAATGCCGTCCATTAAAACCGTCATTCCAAATACCTTTGCCGATGTTGCATTTGAGGAAAAAATCGCAATGCTCAAAATCTACCCCAATGCGAACCCAGAGCTCCTGGATTTCCTAACTGATAAGGGCTACAAAGGCGTTATTCTGGAGGCAACTGCCCTTGGCCATGTCCCAACTGGCGAAAGCGGGAAAAATTCGGGCTTCTTCGATCCCAAAATGAGCTGGATCCCCCCAGTCAAACGGGCCGTGGAAAAGGGAATATTTGTCGGAGTTGCTTCGCAAGCCCTCTATGGCAGAACCTCTGCGACAGTTTACCGCAATTTACGCCTCCTATCAGACGCTGGCGCAATCCATCTTGAGGACATGCTGCCGGAAACCGCCTACACGAAACTCGGCTGGGTGCTTGCGCACTCGAAAACGCTCGCGGAAACTGGAAAATTGATGCTCTCAAACCTGCGGGGAGAAATAAACCAGCGCCTCACTGATGAGGAGTTTTTGCAGTGAACTTGATTTTTATTGATTTCAGATTTTCATTATGATTTAAGTGAGTGCATTCCCATGGATTACTCCGATCTTGGATTCAAGTGCGGCCTTGAGATCCACCAGCGACTGAACACTGGCAAGCTGTTTTGCGATTGCTACTGCGACCCAAACAAAATGGAGGATTTGCCCCAAAAGGCAGTATCATTCCACCGCAAGCTTCGAGCAGTAATTGGTGAACTTGGCAAAATCGACCCCGCAGCTGCATTTGAGGCAACAAAGGCGAAAAAATTCGCCTATCTGTTTGACGATGCTTCATCCTGCTATGTGGAACTTGATGAGGAGCCTCCACATAAAATGAACCAAGAGGCGCTCCTCCTTTCGCTTGTTGTTTCCCAAAGCTTTGGGAGCATTCCGGTTGATGATGTTTTTGTCATGCGTAAGACCGTAATCGATGGATCTGCAGTCAGTGGCTTCCAGCGGACGGCGCTTGTTGCACTTAACGGAAAAATCGCAACTTCCAAAGGCGATGTTTTAATCCCAACAATTGCCCTTGAGGAGGAATCAAGCGGCATTATTGAAAAAAAGGGCGAGGAGACACTCTATAGGCTCGATCGCTTGGGGATCCCCTTAATTGAAATTGCAACCGACCCATCCATCAGGGATGGCGCCCATGCAATGGAAGTTGCCGAAAAGATCGGCATGATATTGCGCTCAACTGGGAAAGTGCAGCGGGGCCTTGGAAGCATACGGCAGGACCTTAACATCAGCATAACGAATGGTGCCCGCATAGAAATCAAGGGCGTGCAGGATTTGAAGCTAATTCCCGCACTAGTTGACAATGAGGTAAATAGGCAAATTGGGCTTCTTAAAATCCGCGAGGAAATAAGATCACGCCACATCCTTCTTGGCGAAGAGCACTTTTCAATCAAGGATGTTTCCAACTTGTTTTCAAACACTGGCTGCAAATTGATAAAGGATGCCCTTTTGCGAAAGGAAAAGGTTTTTGCCCTCAAAATGCAGTCATTTTCGGGCCTATTCAAAACCCCCCTGAACCCTTCCCTTACACTTGGCGCAGAAATTGCCGGCTATGTGCGGGCCCACTCTTCTGCAAAAGGAATAATCCATTCGGATGAAAATTTGGAAGAAAAATATTCGCTTGGCATATCTGAAATCAACACCCTCGAAACCAGCCTCAACTTGTCCCAAAACGACCTTTTCATTTTATGCGTTGGAAACGAGGAGATATGCAAAAAGGCGCTCCAGGCCGCATTCAATAGGTGCGCCCAATTGCAAATTGGCGTCCCGGAGGAAACCAGGCGCGCCGAAGGCGAGATGTCAATTTTCATGCGCCCTCTTCCTGGAAGCGCAAGGATGTATCCAGAAACCGATCTTGTTCCAATTCCAATCACCCCCCAATTGCTTGCGGAGGCAACAAAAGCAAAGCCCGAATCCATGGATGAAAAGAAAGCCAAATACCTGAAATGGGGCCTAAATGAGCAGCTTTCAGACAAGATGGTGCGCTCGCAGGAATGGGGAAGGTTTGAGAAATTGGTGGTAAGTGGGAAAATGCTAGCCCCCCTAGCGGCAATTACACTCCTGGAAACCCTAATCTCGTTGAAACGGGACGGCTTTGAAATTGCCAATATCTCCGATGAACATCTAATTTCCCTCTCTTCATTATTTGCAAACGGGAAAATCACCAAATCCGCAGTTCCAGAGATATTAAAGTTGATTTGCAAAACCCCATCGATACCCATCCCGGACTTGATTGCCAACAATTCCCTTTCCCGCATCACAAAAGACCAAATACGCCAGCTTGCCGCAACAATTGATGGGACCCCCGAAAAGAAATTCGCCGACCTTATGAGGAAATACCGGCTGCAGGTTGATGTAGTGGACCTTAAGGATGCTTTGGAGAAGAACTGATCATTTTTTCCTGTAATGGCCAGTTTCCCTGACAAATTGCCGAACTGTTTGAGCATGCAAAGGATCAAGCGAATAGTGGGTGGCAAGCGCCTGCTGATCCTTTCGCAAGTCCTTAAACAATGATTGACCTGCGGAATATTCCTTTTCATGCGGATTTACTAATCCTAGCCTAACAAGCAATCTTACGGACCTTGGAACAAGCCGATTGCGGGCAAGCCTTTTGGCTTCCTTTTCGATTTCTTCGTTTGTGAACAATCCCATAAGGACCAATTCTGCATTTTGGGAATCCTTAATGGGCACTCCCCGGATTCCCTTAAGGCTTGAAGTGAGTTTGGCATCGCTTAGCAGATTCTGCCTGGCAATCGGGATCATTTTTTTAACCATCCACTGAAAACCAGCAAGGTATGGCTGATCAATTGCCGCTTTGCCATGGCGCCGCTTGATTTTTGCCTCAAGGGAAGAGTGGATCTCATCAATCGAGGCCCATCCCGGCGTTTTTATTGCACTAGGACTTCGGGATCCCCTGCGAGGCCGGGGCAAGAAACGCGGTTTCCCACTTTTGAGCAAAAATGCAAGCACATCGAGATGTAGATCTGTAAGGTGGGCCCTTGCCCTTGCAGCCCTTAGTTTTTTTAACATATCCAGATCGGTTTGCATAATGCAAGGAAGCATAGGCAAAGGAACTTTTTATAGGGTTTTGCACAAGGTTAGCAAATCTTTAAATTCAAGCCTAACCAAAGCCCTATCATGGCACTCCCCTTATTGAGCCTAATTGATGGTCTGAACATAGTCGTCCTCCTCCTTAGCTTTTTTTCGATCTATAAGATGATGACGCTTAATTTCATTGAAAATAAGCTTGTTGCCGTCATCGTAACAATCGCAATCACCTATTTGGTGCTTATTCCCGTCACATGGTTCACCTGGGTCGTTTTTGCAATAGTGTTCATGCTTGAGCTTCCGGCAACCATAATCGAGGGGCTTTTCCCCGAAGTATAATCGGCGGGCTAAATTCCGGAACATGGAAAAAGTAGTTATTTGCAAACAAATTTTTTTTGGATTTGGCGTGCTTTTACCGCCCGCTCTTTTAGTCATTTTGGCATTTATTGGCATTTTGTGGTAATATGGATTTCACATTCCTCATAATCGCAATTTTCATGCTACTTGCGGCGCAAAGCGGTAACCTTCCAATCACAATTGCGCTCTTTGCCCTCCTATTGGTGCTTGCCAAGAACAAATTGCTCGTGCTTGCCGCATTTGTAGGGCTAATCCTATCCGCAGTTGCCGCTTTCAAGTTCGAAAACTCTTCAATATATATTCTAATTGGGCTATTTGTTATATTATTGCTGGTCGCAAAAGCCGAGCCCGCAACGCCTGCGCCCTACCAGGGCGGCGGCTATTACTGAAAAGGTAATTTGCATGAACCCCCTAACCCTCATATTGCTCGCATTTTTCGCCTATTTCTTTTACTCGATAGGGTCCACTTTTCTCGCATTCCTAAGCATTACGGTCGCCATTATTTTTGCAATATCCTCCCCCAAGGCGGAAAGCGCAGGCAGCCCCGGCCAGGCAGTTTATCGTGGCGGAGGCGGCCAGCAGCCAATCATTGTACAGGCTGGCGGGGGCCATGCGCCAGCAGCATTCCCGCGCAAATTCGAATTCCGCCCCAACTTCCCCGGAGACCCTGACGGGGACGAGTGGATTTCATCAAGGATTGGCCTTTGGATAGTGATGTTCTTTAGGATGATCAAGAGGGTATTTGGCTCTTCCGAATCGAAATCAGATGGCCGCCATTAAGGGAATAAAACGCAATTTGGGTTATTTGGGAAAAATTATTGCAACAATCTTTTATGCCAGTTCGTTTGTATTCAACCATCATTCCATAAAAATGGGTTTTCATTATGGACATCGTTTATGTTCTCCTTTTGCTTCTTGCCGGCGCAAGCTTCCTTTTGCAGATAGAATGGCTCCTTCTCGCCGCCATCTTCATGTTCTTTGCGCTGATAATGGCAAGGTATTATTCGAGCTATTCTGGATCCAGTTCAAGCGAAGAAAATTCCCCGGCAATGACCAATTCGGAAGGTGCATCTTTTCCTGGCCCGCAGCAGCAATCCCCCGCTCCAATCATTGTCCTGCAGGGCGGCGGGTCAAACAATGCGGCAACAATCACCGACAACATGATTTCCACAATGATGGGCAATTTGATGGCGATGGATGTTTACGAGAAGGAGGATACCCCCCGAATCTCAGGATTTTTGCAGCGCGGAAGGCGCATGCGGCAGGGATTCTTCGACCACCAAGGCAAGTACGGCGCAAAGCACAAGGCAATGGACAAGCAGCATTCGAATCAATTCTACGAGAAATTGGATTCAATTGATAAAAAGCTGGGCAAGCTTGGCGTGTAGTTGGAGGCATCCAATCATTTTGGTAAAAAATGGCAAGCAAGATTTTATACCACCGACCAATCATCTTATTTCATTATTTTTGCGTCTTAAATCTCAAAATCAGGTCCCTGTTCGCCTCCAAAATCTTGCGGTCAATTTCATAAACCGCCTTTGTAAGCGAAATTAATTCATCCAATTTGCGCTCCACTGCATCCAAATTTTGAAGGCTCGTTTGGGGCATGCTCTTCATTATCTGCAACGGCTCCTTCCTCTTTCCCATCATCTCCTCAATATCCGAAACCTTCTCGTTGCCATCCTTGATTGAGGTTATCTCCAATTTGGGAATGCCTTCCATCGCATCATCCGCCCGTTTCCTATCCCCGGAAGTAGGCTCCGGGCTGTAAATGCCTCTTCCCTTATTTTCGAAGAGCGATTTGGTTTCGGATTTCAGGATGTCTTTTGATTCCGCATGCGAATCATCGGAATTTGCATTTCGAGGGCTAGACCCAAATAGGGAATTTCCACTTGTTGGGCTCTCCTTTCCATACCCTTCTTCCTCCCCATATTTTGCATCATCCTTCTCAGCCTCCCCAAGCATGCTTTCAACTTCCGGCTCCGAAATATCGTCAATTTTTTGTGAATCGATTAAGACCCCCTTCCCTTCGGAGGCAATCACCCGCTCGTAGTACTTTTCAGGTTCGGCAATGCCAAGCTCCCTAAGGTTGGCAACTATCTCATCCTTCCCCTGGTTGCTGCGGCGCATCTCCCGAACTATTTCCTCGGCATCCATAATTCAATTATTTCGACATTCTTTTTAAACGACACCTCTGGGGGCAGTACCAACCCTTTTCTTGAAACTATATATCGTTCCCATGGGATGCTCTTCCGTATGCTTATACCAGCCGGGCATAGCGTCATTTATCCGCTCATTTGGAAGTACCGTATAGCTGAAACCCCCCTTTACCTTGATTGTTCCTCCCCGGATACTTGGCACAAAACCGAATCTGGAATATGCCGCTGCCAGTTTTCCCAAATTTTCCCGGGAATAGACGCTGACAACCACATTATTTGCGCTTCTTGCCATTTTTTTCAAGACATTCCGCCAGCCAAGGAATCGGCCCATAAGCGGGAGCGTGCAAAAAGAGACCGCATGATCGAATCCGTTTGGCAGTCCTATTTTCCTGGCATCCCCATGAACAAGAAGGACGCCTTTTCCTCCCTGCAAGAATTCCTCTATTCCAGCTTTTGCATTCTTTTGGGCTATGATTGTAACCGGCACCCCCGCATCCTGCAAATTTGCCTTTGATAACTCCAACATGTGCTGGGAAATTTCAAGCGCAACAACCCTGCACCCGTTTTTCGCCAATGGAATAAGATGGCTTGCAGTGCCAGCGCCAATGTATAATATGTTTCCCTTCATGGCTTCGAGCTTTTGCCGTTCCATCAATCGGAAATCAGTAAGTTCGGGAACGCCAATTCTGCCCTCATCTATTGCGCGCTCAAAATCATGATAGCGAGCAGTATTGCTATCGTAAAACTCTTTTGGGCCTCTGATCCGTGGGACCATGAATTACTATTTTCAGGAACAAGTAAATAAAGGCGTACTTGTTATTGGCGTTTGGCTTCGCATATCCTCATCCACCCGAACCCACCCCTCCCAAGGCTATTAATGCCAAGAATGCAAGAGGTGTCGCAGGAAGTTAAATGGGGCTTAATCCCCGAAGCTCCCTTAAAAAAGCTTCCAACTGTCAAGAAAGTCCAAACGCATTGCCGCGAATGGGGAAGCATCAAAATCCAAATTCCATGGATGAAATAAACTTGAAAATAGGGGCGAAGTTCCATGCCGAAATCAAAGCCAAATTACAAAAACATCGGAAATTTCCTATTTGAGATCGGCGATCTCAAGCGCATCCGGCGATCGGGCTGGTGGCACGTTAAAATAGACGATCCGGAAAGCGTTGCGGAGCATTCCTTCCGCGTTGCAATAATCGCATACGCGCTTGCCCGCCTTGAAAAAAGCTCCACTCCCGAAAAAATCGCCTTTGCCGCCCTCATACACGATCTTCCGGAAAGCCGGCTTTTGGACCTTCACAAGATATCCAAAAGTTATGTCAAAAACAAGCACGAAATAGAGGCAAAAATTTCAATTGAGCAGCAGGAAATGCTGGGTTTTTCCTTTCCCGTGCTTTCCATAAGGGAAAAAACCATTGTGAAGGATGCCGACCTTTTAGAGATGGCATTCACGGCAAGGGAATATTCCAAAAAAGGCTTTCCGCAGGCTGATTTGCTCTTTACAGAAGCCAAAAAGAAAATCATTTTACCGGCCTCGAAAAAACTGCTTAATGCGATGGAAAAGCTTTCGCCAAATGAATGGTGGAAAAGCATTGAAGGAACGGGCAAAAAATGAAGGGATGATTGATAGCTTGGGTTTTGCCTGAGCTGGATTGGTTCCATCCCAAATTGAAGTATTATTTTTTGTACAATTCGTGAAAATTTATGGACGAAGTTGCCGCATTCGAGGAATTCCTGCGCGAAGTCATGCATGACGATCTTGAGCATGCCGCTGCCAATTACCCCGAGGTCCGCTCCATTTCGATAGATTTCAAGAAGCTTGAGCAGTTCAATCCCGAGCTTGCCGATGAGCTCCTTGTGCATCCCGATGATTATGTAAAGGCAGCTGAAGCCGCTGTTGAACTCCAACGCGTCCCTGTAGCAAATGGCAAATACCTAAAAGCGCACTGCCGATTCAAGTCCCTTCCCGAAAACCGAAACATCATGGTTCAGGACCTTGGCGCCGAGCATCTCGACCGCCTAATCAAGGTCGAGGGGATAATTTCGCTTTCAGCGGAAATCAAGCCCGTTGTGAAGCTAGCCAGCTGGGAATGCATGCATTGCGGCGAGGTCACAAAAACCTACCCGGATAAAAACGTGCTCAAAACCCCCGATTTTTGCAAGTGCGGCAGGCGCGATTTCAAGCACATGGAAAAGGATGATGTGTTCATCAACATGCAAAGCGCGCAAATGCAGGATTTGGTGGAAAAACTCAAGGGGAATGCGCCAACCTCCCACATATTGCTTTGGCTCGAAGACGACCTTGTGAACCAAGTCACGCCCGGCGAAAAATTCACAGTTAGTGGGATCCTTCGGAAAAGGCCAGTTAGGAAGGATGGCAAAATTTCCGCCGTTTACGATAAGATGCTCGAGGTCAATTATCTGGAGCGGCTCGAAAAGGAATTCGAAGCGCTTGCAATTACCGATTCCGAGGTAAAGGAGCTAATTGACCTCTCGAAAAAGCCCGATTTCTACGATCTTCTTGTTCGGAGCATTGCGCCCTCCATTTACGGCCACGACGAGGTGAAATTGGCCATAGCGCTCCAGCTGTTCGGGGGCAATTTCAAGAAGGTTTTGCCCGATGGAAAGAAGATCAGGGGAGAGACGCACATTTTGCTCATTGGAGATCCCGGCTGCCTGATTGGAGATGAACGCGTAGTGCTTGGAAACGGCGCAATTGTGAAACTTGAAAATGTCGGCAAATCACATCTGCAAAAAATCGATCTTCCACTGTTAACAGGTCAGGGGCATGCTGTAGACCGCGCCAAAGTCTTCCATACTTACAAAAACCAGCCAATCCTAGAAATCATCACGGAATCGGGCAAATGCATAAAGGGCACTTATAACCATCCGCTCCTAGTTGTAAAAAATATGAAGCGGAATTGGAAGCGCCTTGACGAGATGGAAATTGGGGATAGGCTTGCAGCAGTGCCTTGGATTCCCTGCACAATAGAAAACGATCTGCCTCTTGATTGGAAAAAGCAAAACCGGAAATACGGCCCCAAATTCAAGGGCAAGCTTCCCAATATGCTTGACCCCGAACTTGCTGGGCTTCTTGGCTACATCCAGGGTGATGGCTGGGTGAACCGTACTATTGCTGCCATGGATGTCATACCGGAAGAAAAAGACCTAATTCCCAAACTCACAAAAATAATCGAGGAGAAGTTCGGAATAACTCCAAAGCTGCGAACAAGACTCTCTCCTGGCAAAAAGCCAATCCACATCCTCGAAATACAAAGCACGGACATCGCAGCGAATTTGTTGTTCCTGAATGTCAAGCGCGTGCCGGATATGATTTTGCAATCGCGCAATGAAGTTGCTTCTAGCTACCTTGCTTGGCTATTTGAAGCCGATGGAACCGTCTTTTCCAAGGGAAGGGGAAGCAGGGCAATTTCGCTTCGCACTTCAAAAGAGCGTGTCGAATTCCTAAGGGACGTCCAAATACTTCTCCTCAGATTTGGAATCCATTCCAGAATACTTGCCAATGAAACCTTGACAATTAGGCGCGCAAATTCAATCAAGAAATTCTCCGATTCAATCGGCTTTTGCTCTGAAAAGAAAAAATCAAGGCTCGCAAAATTAGTTTTGGATACTGCCCATCTACATCACAAACTTGGCAAACAACTAAGCGAAAGGATTGTTTCCATCAAGCCAGCAGGCTTTGCCGATGTTTATGATGTCGAAATTCCAAAATCCCACCGCTTCATTGCAAACGGCATTATCTCTCATAACACCTCAAAAACGACAATGCTCATGTACGTCAAGAATTTGGCCCCCAAATGCATCTATGTTTCAGGGAAGGGAAGTTCTGGGGTTGGGTTGTGCGTTGCACCAGATTCGCTGGTTGAATTAGAATCGGGAAAAACCCAAACTATAAAAGAATTAGTCGAAAAAAATTGGCAAAAAACTATTATTGAAAAGAACGGGGCGTTTTCTTCAAAGGCCAAGGGTCTAAGAGTCAAAAGTTTAGGAAATGGTTCGAGGTTATCCTATAGGGACGTGGAAAAAGTTTGGAAAATACCCGCCCCAAGCAAACTTTCAAGAATTAAATTAAGGCACGGCAAATTTTTGGTCACTACGCTAGAAACCCCTATTCTTTCTATCTCAGGAAAACAGAGAAAATGGAAGAAAGCCAAGGATTTTCAGAAGGGAGATATGATTGCTACTTGCGGGTTATTCAAAAAAACCAAGACTGGATCTGCAGAAGCAAAAACTCCCCAGAAAAACAAAATCGTTTGGGATGCCGTTGTGAAAGCAGAAATCATTGAAAATAAGCACATGCCCTGGGTGTATGATTTCACAATCGATTCCCATGCATTTGTGGCAAATGGCATCGTTGTGCATAATACCGCTTCCGCCGAGCGCGACGAATTCGGCGAGGGCTGGGTGCTAAAAGCAGGGGCCATGGTCCTTGCATCCGGCGGGCAGGTCAACATCGACGAAGTCGACAAGATGGAAGAGGGCGATAGGTCGGCAATGCACGAAGCGCTTGAATCAGGCCAGATTTCCGTTGCCAAAGCGGGCATTGTCACAACCTTTAAGGCGCGAACTGCAGTTTTAGCTGCAGCAAATCCCAAGCTTGGGCGATTCAACCCTAATGAGCCCCCCGCATCACAATTTGAGCTTGGCCCTACGCTTTTGTCGAGATTTGATTTGGTGTTCCCAATCAAGGACGTTTTGGATGAGACGCGCGATAGGAAAATGGCGGAGCACATTTTGAAGGGGCACTTGTATGCTTCCTCAAATTCAACGGATCCGGATTCTTCCGTTGTCCCCCCTGTTCCCATTGACCTGCTCCGTAAATACATCGCATATGCGAGGAGGACGTTTTCGCCAGTTATTTCAACTGAAGCCTCCGACAAAATCAAGGAATTCTACCTGAAATTAAGGAAGCTTGGGGAAAAGCAAAACAACTTTCCCGTAACCGCAAGGCAAATCGAGGGGCTAATCCGCCTCTCGGAGGCAAGTGCCAAATCGCGCCTTAGCAATGTGGTTGAAGCGCAGGATGCCGACCGCGCAATCAACCTGACTGATTTTGTCCTGCAAACCGTTTTCATGGATAGGGAAACTGGCAGGATTGATAGCGATATAATAAACATCGGGCAGGCAAAGAGCAGGACGGATAGGGCGCGAACAATTCTATCCATTATAGAGGAAAAGGAAAAGGAGATGGACCTAGTATCCGTTGAGGAAATTGTAAAGGAAGCCGAAAAAGTGGGGGTTGATGAGCCAACTACCCGGAGGATCATTGAAGATCTCCACAAGCAAACGGAAATCTACCGCCCCAAATCCGGCTATGTGAAATCGGCTAAGAGCAGGCGCACATGAATTGCTAAACGGTCCGTTTTTTATACCGCCTCAGCCAAATTAGCTACTGGTATGAGAATCCTCCTGCTCCTATTCGCATTTGCAGTCCCATTGCTACTCCTTAGCGGATGCGCTGCGAAGCGGGATCTCAAGACAGTTGCCTGCATAGCCAAAAAGCAGCCGGGCGAAAACAAGTGCCTTGAAAAACTGGCAATCGATACCAAGGATCCGCGCCCCTGCGATAAAATACGCCCATTTGAGGAAAAAAATGGCACGCTTTCTTTCCCGACAAAAACCTCCTGCTATGCTCAGGTTGCATATTGGAAAGGGGAGCAAAGTGTATGCAACGCCCTTCCGGACATTGATGAATCAAGCGAATGCAGGCATAGGTTTGACCTCTACATTGAAACGGCAAGGTTTATCGAGGATAATTCCACAAGCGGAAATTAAGTGGTGCCATTGAAACACAAGCTTCGAAAAACAATTAAAAAGAAAAGGGATGCACTTTCCCCCAAAGCTGCCCTCAAAAAAAGCGCCCTCATCTGCAAAAGGTTGGCAAATTCCCCAATTTTCAAGAAGGCCAAGACCATAATGTTTTATTTACCGATAAAAAACGAGGTCCATACCGAAAATGCCATATTTGAAGCGTATGCTCTTGGAAAAAACCTTTCAGCCCCTGTAGTTGAAAAGGGCAAGCTTGTGCCCAAAGCGCTCCTTCCTGGCCACTATAAGATCGGAGCTTTTGGCGTTCTTGAGCCCTTTGGCACAGCAACAATTCCCCCCTCTAAGATAGATTTAGTAGTTGTTCCGGGCATCGCCTTTGATTTGCACGGCGGAAGGGTGGGCTACGGAAAGGGTTATTATGATGTTTTCCTAAAGAAAGTTCCAGCG
>JBBSVW010000046.1:0-5175 GCA_038046605.1 Microcaldota archaeon
TGCGATGGCAAACCCGGTTCCCGAAATCATGCCGGAAAAAGCAAAGGAGGCTGGCGCATTCATAGTTGCAACCGGTAGGAGCGATTTTCCAAATCAGGTGAATAACGCACTTGGTTTCCCGGGGATATTCAGGGGATTGCTGGATGGTAGGAAAAAAGAGATTACGCACGAAATGCTCCTTAGGGCGGCGGATGCACTTGCAGGGGCAGTTTCGGAAAAGGAATTGAGGCCGGATCACATAATCCCTTCGCCTTTTGAGAGGGGAGCTGCAATATCGGTGGCAAATGCGGTCAAGGCATAAGCCCAGTTTATTAAATGTATTTCGATTTGGTTTTCAATATGGCACTGCCTGAGCACCTGGTTAGGAAAATCGCGCTGGGTAGGGAGACAATTAGGCAGCTTGAAGCAGGCCAGAAAAAAACAAACAGGATAACAATTGGGGGAAGGGGCAGGCACATCCATTTCGAGCTATCGCCGATAACCGCATTTAGGGATAGCCAGACAATAAGGGAGCCAGCAGTTATGGTTTCGAGCAGCGGCTTCCGCTCGACGAATGAAAAACCGCTAATGCATGTGGATGAGCTTGTAAAGCATTTTGGCAGGCTGCATGACATATTGGGAAAAAATTATGAGCATTCACTAGCTGTGCTCTCAGAGCTGGCCCTAAGAAGGCCCCGCAAGAGTCACATTGAGGAGGTTTTCGGTGTGATAAAACTCAATGCACTGACGCTTATGGCAGGTGATAGGGCAATAAAGAAAAAAGATCCCGGCGCGCAAACTAGCCTAACCCAAAGGGCACATGTGCTCTTATCCATTCTAAATGCCATGGCACACCAGAGGGATTTGACATTTGGAAAGATGAGCGAGGCGGATAGTGATTCGGGGGGAGCTTTTTAGGTATCCCACAGGGGAAAATCGATTGACGAAACTAGGGTATCTGATGCAAAAGTCCGGTTACTATCCTGGAAATAGTAGCAGAATCAAATTACTAAAACATCCGGCATCCTTCTTTTATGTTCGCTTGATTCGTAGAGTTCTTGCACCCGGCGCACCTTCTTTTCCTGTATTATATTGGTAAGCTCATCCCAACCGATATTCAAATCGAAATGCGAAACCAGGATCCTGTCTATTTCAGCGTAGGGCACGCCAATTTCCTTCTCATCGGTTTGACCCGCCCACATTCCGGCTGTTGGCACTTTTTCAATGATGCGCTCTGGCAATTTGGAAAGGCGCGCAAGATCCCAAACCTGCGTCTTGTAAAGATGGCCAATTGGCATGAGATCGGTTGCGCCATCGCCGTATTTGGTGAAATAGCCAAGCAATAATTCCGTCCGGTTGCCAGTCCCTAAAACGAGAGCCTCATTGGTATGGGCAAAATCGTAAAGTGCAATCATCCTAGTGCGGACACGGATATTTCCGGATGCGATGCGGGTGCGGGGTTTGAAGGTTTCTGCCATTCTATCAACAATCGAACGGATGTCATGCTTTTGGTAATTCACCCCAAGCATTTTCACAAGCTGCTTGACATCCTCCTCGTCCTGCTCATCCTGAACGTAGGGCATATGGTAGGCAAAAATGTTTTCAGGTGAAAGTGCCTTTGAGGCAAGGTAGCAAACAAGCGAGGAATCTACACCGCCCGATAGCCCAACTACCGCGCTTTGCCTTTTGCATTTCTTGAAATAGGCGCGAAGGGAGGAAACGAGCTTTTCCTCGGATGCTTTTGTGATTTTGAGCTTTTCCTGTATTTTTTTCTCGAGTTCCTGCGGGTTCATGAAGCGATTAGGGATAAGTCATTATTAATGATTGCTTACATAGGGATATTGACAATTATGAACCCCTCCGTAAAACGACCGCGATTCGAAGGATTGCTAGTACCATCTTCGGAAGCATCGCAAAGGCTTAGGTTCGGCGGATTCCCGGGGAGGCAAATTCCCTTGGCCAACCGGGGGTTGAAAAGCAAAACCGAACCAGTTGCCGTAGTCGGTGTTGGAAAAGCGGCTGAATTATTAGCAAGATCAAGGGCCCAAGCCGCAATCAAGGCGGCGGCGCAAAGAGGACAATTAGGAAGGCAAATTTCTTCTTCCCATACGGCAAACGTGATTCAAAATCCCTCAATTGCAGATAGTGTATTACAGTCTCTTGGGATGAGAAGACCTGCGGCTGCTTCCCAATTGCCAAGGGAATTGATGCTAAGAAGGGTGGGCCAAACTTTTTTTGGGGAAAGGCAAATGCCCAGGATTGCACCCGGATTTTACCAGCGCCCGATTTCCCTAACACTATCAAGATTCCAAAATGCAATGGATAGGCAAAGAAGGGGCTTATTCTGATTTTGGGCGGAGTACAGGGTACGCGGGGTATTGGGCGCCAAGTATTTTCCTATTTGAGAAGAGAAACTCGTGCACTATTGCAGCATCCTTTCCAAACTTCATTTGGGCAAACTCCGAAATCTTCTTTTCCGGCGTCTTTTTTCCCTTGAAATAGAGATTTTCCATTATCCTCTTGATCCAAACATCTACCGGGAAGGCTTCCGTGAAACCAAGCGAAAAAAGCAGGATGCAATCCGCAACTTTTTCCCCTATCCCAAAAAGCATCTTGAGCCCGCGCTTGGCATCTGAATATGGAAGGGTACGGAGTGAATTTAGTTTGAAGCCTCCATTCACCGCAATTGCCGCGTGTCTTATGTATTTCGTCCTGTAGCCCAGTTTGCAGCTTTCGTAATCGGCTAGCGGGGCCCTCACCAATCGCTTAGGGGTTGGAAAAAGATAGAAAGTTTTTCCATCGAATTTTGCCTTTTTGCCAAATTTCCTGGAAAGCGATAGGACCATTCCCCGGATCCTTGGGATGTTGTTCATCTGGGAGCAAAGGAAGCCAAGGAGGCATTCCCACGGTTCGAGCGAAACGATTTTGACGCCGGAATATTTCCGGTAGGAGGAGAGGATGCGCTTATCGGAAAAGTATTTTTTCACAACCGGCATATAATCACTACCGTAATTGAGGAGGGATTTTACAAGAGCTGCGCCATTGGCATTTGGGAATGTGTAAAATTCGATTTGTGAAGGGGAATTTTGCCGGATTTTGATGATAGAACCGGAATGGACTATGTAATAGTGGCCCCCTTCAAAATAGTAGTTGAATATTTGCCCACCCTCAACAGTGTTTTTAAGGTCGAAATTCGAAACTTTAACGAGCATGAAAATGAGAACACCGCATGGATTTAAATTCAATTAGAATTGATTGCAAAATTAAATTTACGCTTACAAACCTGCCTCCAATTCATAAGCATTTATCGCCGTAGATACCAATGTCCAAACCGGAAGTAGCTCATCCCCGAATTTGACCTCCTGCGCTTTTTTGGAGAGTAAGTAATTACGTATTTCCGGTGAAAAGGTTCCGTGCGGGAAGCAGCCGAAGACGAAAATGATCGGAAAATCGTTTTTTTCCAAAAGCGCTTTTGTCAGGGAGCTAGCAAATAGTTTTATTGTTTGGTTTTTCCCAAGCTCGTTGAAGAAATAAATGGAAGGGGCGGGTTTTTTAGTGCTAGCGCCGACCAAATCATCGAAAAATTGCGAGAACTCGACGTCATTTTTCACCTTGATTAGCTCATTACCCTTTCCGCTAAGCACTTGCTCCATGATCCCGCAAAATCGGTTGTAAATCCTGGGGAGGCGCGCTTGGGTTGAAAATTCAAGGAGCTGGTTTTTTGGGGTGTGGGCGAAAACGGATTCAATTTGATGCCGCTTGTTTGCAATTGATTCGAGTGCGGTGAGGAGCGAGAAATGCAAAATATCCGGCCTTCCGCGCCTTTGCGCATCCGGCAGTGCGCGCATGGGAAGGTTGTGCTTGTTGGAATCCAGCAGAATATTTGATGTGTTCATGTGCCGCTTTGTTGCCTCCTGCTGGATTATGTGGCTGGATGCGATTTCGGATGGGGCAAGCTCGAGTGCTGTTTCCGAAAATACGACTGTGATTTTTCTCATAAATATCAGCTAATTTGGGGCAATTGACGTTAATAATGGATTTGCTTGGAGGGGAAAATTGCATCTATCGGCTATTTTGCATTTTCACTAAAGGAGGTTTTCCGCGCTAGCAATGATTTGCCGCTTATTTTTATTAGCACATAGGGTGAAAAATACTTTTTTACGAAAGCGTTGGCTGGCTTTTTGAAAACATCAAGCGGCCTTCCGGATTGCATGATTTTTCCGCCGTGAATCAGGTAAACGCGGTCGGATAGGTAAAACGCCTCATCCACATCGTGAGTCACATATATTGTGGTGATCCCAAGGGATTTTTGCAGGCTCTTCAATTCAATTTTGATGCGCTCCTTCACAACGGCATCCAATTCCTTGAGCGGCTCATCCAGAAGGAACAGGCGCGGCCGGTAGGCAATTGCGCGCGCAATTGCAAGGCGCTGCTTTTCACCCCCGGATAGGGAATTAATGCCCCGCGAATGGAATTTTTCAAGCCCAACGGCTAATAGCGCTTTTTTTGCCAAATTCAAATCCATTTTATGCATTTTGAGTCCAAACTGCACATTCTCAAGGACGGTCATGTGGGGGAAAAGCAGCTTATCTTGGAAAACCATCCCGAAATTGCGCCGTTCAGGAGGAAGGGATGAAATATCCGCTCCATCGAGTAAAATTTTACCGGCATTTGGCTCAAGCAGCCCCGCAATCATGTTAAGTAGGGTGCTCTTTCCGCTCCCCGATGGCCCTAAAATTGAGATAAATTCGCCCTTCCTGGCGGTTATGGCCATGTCAAGGTCAAATTCATTGAACTTCTTTTGAAGCGATGCTTCGAAATACATGCGATCCCTCTAGAATTAGCGATATTGCTGCTGAGATCATGATCAATATTGAAGCATAAAAATAGCCCGCACCAAAGCGGTAGGAGGAAAACGCAGACAGGATTGAAATTGAAAGGGCAGGAAAGCCCTGCGAAATGGAAAGGAGGAATGCGGTTTCCCCAAGTGAAAATGCGAATGCGAAAAGGAATGCGGCGGCAAGGGGCTGTTTTAGGAGAGGAAGGATAACATGGAGGAAGCGGCCAAATTTGGATGTGCCCATTGAGGAAGCGGCATCCAAGTAGGGGCGGATTCCCGAGGAGGTAGGGAGCAGGATTGATGTGACAAGGGCAAATGAGAGAATTGCATGGCCAATTGGCAGCAAAAGCGGCGAA
>JBBSVW010000047.1:0-4474 GCA_038046605.1 Microcaldota archaeon
CATTACGAGGAATATTTATGGCTGCCGGTGATTTTCGAAGGGGAGCCGTGGAAAATGGGGTATTTTGTTTCGGTAATTTCGGGAATGCTTAAAGGGGGGATGGATCCGGCGGCGGAACTGGGAAAATTGGAGGAAAAAACAAGGAAGGAGCATGAGGATAAGCGGAGGGCGTTTTCGGAAATCCCATTAACCAAAGAGGAAAAAAACCTATTCCACATAGCTTCTGAAATCCTGCATTTCAAGGCGGAGCGCAAGGACCTGTACCAAAAGAGCTATTTCGAATTGAATCCGCTTCTTAAGGAAATGGCAAAACGGATGGGATTGAATTTGAGGCAAATAAGGTTCATGCTGCCAATGGAAATAGAAAACGCACTTTTGGAAGGCATAGTAGATAAAAAAATGCTTGATGAACGTTTCAAATTCTGCGTCGCAATAAGCGAGAACGATGCCACCAAAGTTCATGTCAGGAAGGAAGCGGAAAAAATATTGAAAGAGGAGGTTGAGAAAGAGGAAATAAAAACCGACGTGAAGGAATTGAAAGGCCAGTGCGCCAACCCCGGCTTTGCTAGAGGGCTGGTGAGGCAGATACTTTCACCATCGGATTTGCCCAAAATGAGGAAGGGTGATATTCTGGTGGCGCAAGCGACGAATCCGGATGTTGTGCCGGCGATGAGAAAAGCAGCGGCAATTGTCACAAACACCGGCGGGATCACCTGCCATGCGGCAATCGTTAGCAGGGAGTTGGGGATCCCATGCATAGTTGGCACCAAAATCGCAACGGATGTGCTGAAGGATGGGATGGAAGTGGAAGTGGATGCCACGAAAGGGATTGTTAGAATATTGCAAAAGTGAGATCATGGAACCTGCGCCAAATAAGCCCGAATTCTACGAGTATTTTGCGGAGTGCACTCCGCTACTTGTATCGCCGCCTTTGGAGCCGTTTGGCAAGGCAACTGAAAAATACTGGGGGAGAGGCATCCATTTGCATCTTATGGCAATCACTAGAATTCACGCGAGGTATTACATTCGGAGAAAGGAGACGCTGGAGGTTGGGAAATTCATGGTTTCCCGCCTGCTTAGGGAAAAAGGGCTTTTTGAAATGGCGCTTAGGGATTTCATATCGCATTTGACGGGAATACTGGAGGTTTTTGCTAAGGTCGAAAACATGGACCTTGCTTCTGCGCCCCTGAAAAAACTTTTTGAAATTGAAAACGAGATCAATCGCCGATACACGAATAGCTACGCCATTGGCTATCTAGTTGAGCCCACCTATTTTTACCTGGAACATGAAACAAAGGACCGCCTGAATTTGATTCTAAAGGAAAGGGGGCAGGAAAAAGACTATTCGAAATACTTTCTTGACCTGACACCCATCTACAAGGAGCCCTTCCATGGGCAAGAGGATAGGGAGCTGCTTGGTATAATGGAACAAATCGAAAGAATCCCGAACTACAAGCGGATGTTTTCAGGCAATGCCAAGGAAATCTTGGTCGAATTGAAAAAATACCCTAGAATATTTTCTGACATCATTGCCCATGCGGGAAAATACTGGTGGATGAACAACTCATATGCCCAAACCTCCAAATTAGGACCTGAATATTTCATCGGTTCACTCAAGGAAAAAATCCATTCGGAAAAAAAGGCAAAAAAGGAGCTATTGGCTGGCAGAAAAAAAAGGGCAGAATGGGAAGAGCGAAAGCACAGGGCATTCACAGATCTTGAGATTAGGGGGAAAACACAAAAGCTATTCGAACTGGTAGGAAAAATCGCGTATTACCAAGACTTAAGGAAAACACTAATGCTAAGGACAGTCTATTACTCCCATATTATTGCAAGGGAGGTGGCAAGAAGGCTTGGAATTAGCGAATCCGAAATTATTTTTGCACTGCCTAGGGAATTCAATCTAAAAACTCTTAGGAATCCCGCGTTTAAGGAAATTTTAGCAAAAAGGGCAAAGAATTGCCTTCTTGTTTATGATTTTGACAGCGTGCAAATCTACCATGGTTTGGATGCAATTAAGAGGGAAAAAGTGATTTTGAAGGCAGCTCCAAGCGCAAAAACAAAGGACCCGACAAATCTTCTTGGGATTTGCGCATCCCTTGGCTATGCCGTCGGAAGGGCGAAGATCATCAACTCGTCCAAGGACATATGGAAAATGAAGGAGGGCGATGTGCTTGTTGCAAGATCAACTAGGCCCGAAATTGTGCCGGCAATGAAATTGGCCTGCGCCATTGTCACTGACGAAGGGGGCATTACCTCCCATGCGGCAATTGTGAGCCGAGAGCTTGGGAAGCCCTGCGTCATTGGCACCTCAATTGCATCAAAAGTGTTCAAGGACGGCGATTTGCTCGAGGTTAGGGCAAACCATGGGGCCGTATACAAATTGGAGGAATAAAAATATGAAATCGGCGAAAACTGAAGGAGGAATGATCGAAAGAAATATTAACTCCCTATTGAAAATAAAAATTAAAACACCAAAATCCCAAAAAACCGCATTTCGCAAGGCCGCCCTTTACGATTTCAACGGAACCCTTGTTTCAACAATGACCGATGAGGGGATGCGAAATTACGAGCGGAAATTGGGGGAGCAGCTTGGGCCCTTGATGGAAATTGGCGATGATGCGATTATTCGGGATGCAAAAAAGGAAGGCTTTGAAATTATGGGTAAAAACCTTGGGAAAAAGCTCTCAAAATTCATTCTCCAAGCAATCAAGACCCCAAGGAGAGGCACCAAAGCTAGGGAAGCCTACTACGATTTCATGGAGCTTGCACTGGAAAGGGGGGAGATGAAAATAAAGCCCGTGTTGGATGCATTTGCAAAAGGCAATTTCATCGAATCGGATAGGAGGGAGGGCTTGAAACTTATTTCACTTTCCAGGGGAACTGATGCCCTTTTGCAAAAAAGCCTCAAGGCTTCAGGATTTTCCGGAATCATCGAAAAGATGTATTCAAGCATTCCCTATGGCGGGGAAAAAGGCGCAAGGGGATATTTTGAATTCTACCTTGACAGGCTAAATGAGGGGATTTCCATTGTAAAATGCTACGAGGATGAGTGGAGGAATGTGGAGGGGTTGGTAATTGCCGATATTGCGCTAGCGGCTAAATTGGGCTTCAAAAATCCGCCATTTGAAATCTACTGGATTGATAGGGGAAATGTTAGGGGCAGCAAGGAAGCCAAGGCGGAAATGGTAGGGTTAAATGAGGCACATACCATTTTAGGCAAAAAATACGGCTGGAAAATGCAATTTGATAAAATGCTTCAGGTTTATGGTGGTTTAATTGCAAAATGAGGAATGCTGAATTTAGATCAAAATCCCACTAAATAGAGAAAAAAAGAAGCAAAGGGGGCAAAAGCCCCTAAACTGCAAAGAGCCTCATTTTTTCATAGCCATCATTATGGCCATGATCGCCGCAACTCCAACAAGAAGATAGACTATGTTCTCCAAAAGTGGCATTGACCCAAAAATTAGGTTAACCACATTCAGGTTGGTCTTGACAAAATAGCCAATTCCACTTAGACCCCAATTCAGGCCTCCAATTATCAGGAGCCACATAGAAACCATATCCATTGTGCTCATTTTTTCCATTATTTATCACCTATGGTCGCTTCGGGCAATTTGTTGCCGCCTGCGAGCTTTAAGCTTATTAATAGGCACATCGACGATATTTAAGGTAAATCTTGTCGGCATTTGCCGATTAAAATAACACTCAAAAACGCTATTAGTGGGGGAATCAAGGCTAAAACCTAACTAGTGTGAGAGCCAGCTAATGATAAAAAAAGAAGAAAAAGAAAGAAAAAAGGGGAAAACCCCCTCCCATGGCTTTTTGGCTTAGTAAGGAAGCTTTCCGCCCATAGCGCCAAAGGCGCCAGCGCCAAAGAGGGTCGCAAAGAATGCCGCAAATACAACGGCAACCAAGACCCCAACAACGATGGCAGGAATCAGCCAGACCAAAACCGCCTTTAGCGTGTCAAAGCCATGGACCTCCATGATGGCAAGTGTCAGCAGGTATAGCCCGTATAGGGATGCCAGGAAGCCGACAAAGGGAATTATTCCAAGAATTGTTATCGGCGCAGCAAAAATCGAGAGGAGATAGTACATATCCTCAAACGAGCCCTTGCCACCAAGGAGCATTGCTACCAAGTATAAAACTCCAACTCCGATAAATGAGCCGATTATTCCGCCGATTAGGGTTGAAAACAGGATGGTCACTGCAGCTACCGGCACTGCAATTGCGAATATTGCATAAATTACCCCCACAATCAGATAGGCAATTGCAAAATTCATGACTCCTTTGCCAATATCCCCCTTGCCCTTTTGGGCCTTGAAGACATCCTTTGGCTTTTGCAAAACTTCCATCCACAGATTGAAATCCATCTTATCACCTATAAACTTTGTTAGAAGTTCACGAATCGGCGATATTATAGCTAAAGACCTATGTATTTGAACATTTTACTCAAATTTTTTTGTCGTGA
>JBBSVW010000048.1:0-6867 GCA_038046605.1 Microcaldota archaeon
CCAGGATGCAGCAGTATGTGGGTTATTTTGGGAATGTGGTCACGATGGTTAGGCTGAATACGACCAACGCCTCGGGATCCAACCTCCAGCTCTACAACAAATCAATTACCACGGGAAAGATCTACTTCGCCAAATCAGGGGCAACCCTTACGGGCGCAATCACCCCCGCCATGAACAACTCGCAAACGGATGGGAATTTCTCCCTAACTGGCGTTTACATTACAGGAAACCATTTCATTAGGAACGGGACCATCTGCGGAGTTGCATCGGTCGACCATTTGAACACTACGGACAACTATGGCGTTGGCATATTCAAGGATGCGGCGGCAGACCCGAACTATTTCCTTTGCACGGATATCTTGACAAAAACATCGAATTATGGTTTTGGATCCGTTGGATTCGAAGCGGTGGTTCCAAAGACGAGCACATATGCGGCATACGATGTGTACATCGATCTCGAATAGGAATAACGAATTATCCCCCAAGGTATTAAGCCGCAGGGGAATTCCTTTTTTTGGTGAATTTCCAATGGACGAACTCGATGTCAAGCTTTTGAAATTGCTTCAGGCAAATGGCAGGGTTACACTCTCAGCGCTAGCCAAGGAGTTATCAACAAGCGAAGGGACGGTACGAAACCGCATCCTTAAGCTCGAGCGGGAAAAAGCAATCCTGCAATTTACCGCATTGGTAGACCCCAAGAAACTTGGCTACAATGCAGCGGCATATGTTGGGCTTACGCTTGAACCGCTCAAGTTCCTTTCTGTTTTGGAGGAGCTCTCAAAAATCGAGGATATCCACTCCCTTTCAACCTGCACGGGGGAGCATACGATACTATTCGAAGTTTGGAAGAAGGATGCGGAGGAAATGTCAAAGTTCATCGCCGAAAGGATTACGCCAATTTCCGGAATATCCAAAATCTCAACCAACATCGTTGTCGAGCAAGTAAGGCCCGGTAAAAGGGCGGCGGTGCCCGGAGGGGTGCAGACGACGCTTGCATTGGTTTGATTACTAAATGCGGGATTTCTAGAAGACCTATTTAATCATTTCATAAAAGTACTTATGCACCCTCAAATCATCAGTCAGCTCGGGATGGAAGCAGGTTGCCAGGAGGTTTTTTTGCCTTGCAGCAACAATCTTTTTACCAAGTAAGGCAAGAGCAATGCATTCCCCAAAAACTTCCTCAATAAGGGGGGCGCGGATGAAAATTGCGTTGAATGGAGATGACGTAGTGGCGAATTTATTGGATGATATGCGGATTGAGCCGTTTTGGATCCGTCCATTTTTCTTTACGCCTGCCAAATCAGTAATCCCATCGATTTCAATTTCCGCCTCGAATGATTCCCTTTGCCTTCCGAAAGCGTTGCGGCCGATTTTCATATCCATCAGTGAAAGGAGCTTTTGGCCGGTTTTTGCAACCTGTGCATTGCCCTTTTTTGCAAGCAGGATTGCGCCCGCGCAGGTGCCAAGGATTGGCAGGCCGGCTTTGCCAAGAGTTTTGATTTCATCGAATAAGCCGCAATCAACCATCAGATTGCTAATAGTGGTGGATTCGCCGCCGGGCATAATGAGGGCATCAATTTGGCGGAGCTGGGATGGTTTTTTAATCCAAAGCGCAGTTGCGCCAATCTTTCCAACCGCATCCATGTGCTCGGATACATCGCCCTGAAGGCCAAGGACGCCAATTGTTTTCATAAAAATTCCCCGATATTGAAGTGAATTCGGAAATTAGGCAAGCATGAAAATTCGTTGGGGGGACAATCCAATTCATGCCGGACGTTTTTAACGGATTAAAATATCGAATTCCAATATTAAAATCAAATTCCCCTATCCTGCATCCGGATTTCAAGCGATTTGATCTCCATGCCCTTCATTGGCTGCCCCAAATTCCGGGAGATTTTTGCCAGGATGGATGGATCATCGTAGTTGCGGGCGGCTTCAACAATAGCTTTTGCATATTTTTCCGGGGATTGGGATTTGAATATGCCCGAGCCGACAAAAATACCATCAACCCCAAGCTGCATCATGAGCGCCGCATCTGCGGGAGTTGCAATGCCTCCGGCTGCAAAATTCACAACCGGCAGGCGGCCCTTTTCAATTGTTTTCCAAACAAGTTCGGCAGGAACGCGGTATTCGGCGCTTTTTTGGGAGATGAATTTTTGATTTGACCTGTTTTGCATTAGTTCGTCTATTTCCGCCCTAACCTTGCGAACGTGCCTGACCGCCTCAACCACATTGCCAGTCCCGGGTTCCCCTTTTGTGCGGATCATGGCAGCTCCCTCATCGATGCGCCTTAGGGCCTCCCCCAAATTGCGGCAGCCGCAAACAAATGGGACGGTGAACTTGGATTTTTCGATGTGGCGCTCCTCGTCAGCAGGGGTTAAAACCTCGGATTCATCGATCATGTCTACGCCAAGTTCCTGGAGTATTTGCGCCTCCGCAAAATGGCCAATGCGGCATTTTGCCATTACGGGAATTGTCACCTGGGATATGATTTTTTCAATGATTTCCGGATCAGCCATCCTGGCAACCCCGCCAGCAGCGCGTATATCGGATGGAACGGCATGGAGCGCCATAACCGCAACAGCGCCGGCATCCTGCGCTATTTTTGCCTGCTTTGGGGTTGTCACATCCATTATGACCCCGCCCTTTTGCATCTTTGCAAAGCCCTCCTTCAGCAATTGGGTTCCTTGTTTCATTTCGTATATCGCCTAAGCGTATGTGGATTTATTCGGCATGGCATTATATCGGCCGATGCCTTGTTAAAAACGCAAGAATACCATTAAATATGCCCGAGCAGATAGGATTGCGTCCGTAATTTAAAATACTTTGCGTGGAAGCCATGATCAATGCACTGGGGCTGATGAACGGGAAACTTCATAAGGGCATTGATGCCAAGAAATTGCACCTGTACATCAAAAATGGCAACAAGCTTTGGGCGGATATCGAAAACCCCACACGCGGCGAAATTGAGTATTTGGAAAAGGAACTTGGCCTGCATCACCTTGCCCTGGAGGATTCGATGAACCAAAACCAGAGGGCCAAGGTTGAAAGGTATGACGATTTCCATTACATCGTAGTGCATACCGTAACGGAAATGGAGGATTTCCAGACTGTCCAGCTCAATATCTTCATAGGCAAGAATTTCATAATATCGATGCATGCCAAACCCCTGGGGATAACTAATGATGCAATGAAGAGCATCATTTCAAATCCGGAACTTATGAGAAGGGGCGCGGACTACGTTGCATACATGCTGCTTGACCGCAGCGCCGATCAGCTGTTCCCGACAATGGATAGGCTCGAAAAAAACCTGGATAGGATTGAGGAGCTTGTTTTCCGCGAGAAGGAATCGGCAAAGGCGAGCTTCCTTGCGCTTCTCCTTAAATCAAAACGGCAGCTATTGCACATGAGGAAAATCTCGTGGCCGCAAATGGAGGTTTTAAACATCCTCTCATCTGGCGAATTGGCCTACATCTCAAGGAGCAACCTCGTATATTACCGCGACATCTACGATCACATGATCCGCATCAACTCCATGATCGAAACCCAGCGCGAATTGCTTTCCGCGTCAATGGAAGGCCATCGCCTCTCGATTTCAAATTCCCTCAACCAGGTAATGAAGAAGCTTACGGCCATCACCGCAATAGTGACGGTGCCAGCCATGATTGCCGGAATTTACGGGATGAACTTCGCATTCATTCCGGAGTTAAAGTGGGAGCTTGGCTTTTACGTCGTAATAGTGACGATGCTCCTGACTACGGCGCTGCTCGCGGTATTTTTCAAGCAAAAGGATTGGATATGATGAATAGGCGAGTCGTATCAGGCATGGTAAATGAGGGATTAGTTTCAATGGAATAGGCATGCAGGTATTCTTTGGCCAAAACACAGATCCGTTGGATTATTTTCCAGCTAAAAATAAGCGATTGTGATATTTATGCCCCAAATCGTTGATATATTATCGACTGGCTTTATCCTAGCGCACGCTTTTTCGGCTTTCCTTGCCTGGCGCATGATCAAGAGGGGAAACCGGCTATTCATCATGATGGCGGGACTGCATATAGCGTCCATCCCGCTGGTTTTCGTATTTTACGAGCTCGTATCCGTGATCTCGTTTCCGCTGATAATGGTGACGCTAATTGCGTTCGTGCTGGAGGATAAGGCTGAAAAAAATTGATAAAATTATTCTTTGCCAAAATGTAATGTTAGGCAAGCATTACCACAAAAATATGCCCAACCCCAATCAAACCCCCATCTCCCATTAGGATTTTCAATATACCAGCTTATCCAGCTTGTTTTCCTTAAGGGCGATGTTGAGCTCCCTGCCAATCCGCCTTCCGGTGCTCATGGGCTCATTGAACAAATAGGGCGTAAGGAAAGAGCCAAGCGGGTAGAGGTTTGTTCCGGCAACTATCCTTGCGGAAATTTCAAATGCAAAAAGCTCGAGCTCGGGGGTGCAAACCATTTCGACGCAGTAAGGGCCAACTATCCCTCCGAATAGCTGCTGGGAGGATGCGTGGACGCGCTTTCCAATATTGTAAACTTCAGGGAGGAGTGATTCGCGGATTGTCAGCGGCGCATTGCCGGTGACGACATACGAGGGGTTGATGTTGAGTTCCTGAAGCGTCCCTGCTGCAAGTATACGGTAGATCTCCTCAACGTTGCTTTCAAGCCGCTTATCTATGCTTAGAAGTTCAACCCTGCCGGCATTATGCTTGTAATCCTTCATCAGCGGGGAGTAAAAATAATGCGGATAATAGCGCACGCCGTTTATGAATTCCTGTATGGTTGCGCTTTCAGATTCTGCTTTAGTGATGACTTTTTTCGAGAGCTTCTCATGCATTTTCTTCTCGTAGTCCGCTTGGGATGCGGTCAGGAAAAAGCCCCTGCCGCCCTTTGCACCTGAAAATTTTACAATGCAAACAGCATCAATTTGTGAGGGGTCGGAAAATTCACGGGGGACCTTGACCCCGGCCTTTTTTAGCCATTCGCGAACCTTCTTGCGGGAACTTTCCCATTCAAGGCTTTTCCGGTTGCCAAACATGGGCACCTCAAAGCGCTCATGGATGTTGGATGCGCCCACATACTCGACAAAGGAGCCATGGGGGATAACTATTGCATTTTTCTTCCTAAGGGTTTCCTGAAAGGAGGGCTCTAGCACCTGTGAATAATCATCAACCATTATGAACTCATCGGGGGATGCCAACGGATAGCTCTCATAGAGGTCGCGCCTATCGGGCGTGCAAATGCCTATTGTCTTGAACCCCTCCATTTTGACGCCGTGGAATATCTGGAGGGCCGAATGGGAGCATATCGTGGCAAAGGCTATCTTCTTCCTGTCATATTTTTTCAGGACGTTGCCGATATCTTCCCTGCTTATCATGCGAATCACTTTTTACCCAATTTTTTTTAAAAAAAAGGAATGCGAAACCATTATTGTCACGCAATCCCAATTTCCGATACATCCAAAACACGATCCATCTAAATCATTATTCATTTTCAAAACTTCAAGTCACAATTTCCATTAGCCGCTTTGCCTTCGCGGCCTCCTTTATTTCGATTGCAATCCTCCTTCCAATGCTCATTTTATGGCCGTAGAGGTAATTCGAATAGGGGGTTGCGCTGATGCCGGGCGATCCGGGGATCCTAAAGCTCAAATCAAAAAATACCATATCCTCCTTGGAGCCTTCCGAAATCACGGCGCCTTGCAGGGCAAATGGGCCAAGTATCCCCGGGGAATATTCGCGTTTGCATGCCTCAACCAATCTCTCGGCGGAGGAAAACGCGCTTTCAAGGAGCGATTCCCGAAGGGTGCTTGCAATATGCCCCACTTCGACATTGTTCACACGGATGTGCTTTAAGACCTCAAGCTGCTCGTTTGCGGGAAGGCGCAGTAGGCCATCCAGGTTCGTTTGCCTTCTTGTGTCTATCCCCATGAGCTCGATTTCCCCGCTTAATGGAGAGAGGAAGAAATTGAAATTGAACTGCGCGCCCACGACGAACTCCTCAATGACGGCGCGGTCAAGCGAAGCTTCCTCTATTATTTTTTTCGAAATGAGGTCATCCGCCTTATGATCGAAATCCTTTGGCGATGATGCAAAAAAGAAGGCGCGCTCGTATTTCCTTGCCGCCTCCTGCACCTTCACAATTGCAAGCGAATCTATTTCCCCGGGGGTCTTGAAGCGCCGCGGCATCCTGATGCCGGCGGATTGCATAAGATCGTATTGGTTATTTGACTGGTCGCGCTCCTCTGCTTTTAGGAGGAAACGGTTGCCAAAAACCGGCACCCTGAATTTTTCCTCGATTTGCTCATATGGCACATATACTGCAAAGGAGCGGTTGGGGACAAAAATCGATGCTTTAAGCCGAAGGTGGCTTTGCACATCCTCGGAAATAAGGTCGGAAAATTTATCTAGGATCATCACCTCATCAACGCAGCCTATGTCCTTTCCAGAGGCCTTTTGCTTGCGCGCCAAATAGTGCTTCGAATAGGTCTTATCCCTGCCATTTTGGCAAACGACCAGGTTCTTTAGCCCCTCGTCCTTTGCTCCCCTTGAAACCTCCAGTGCGGAATGGGAGCCCATGGTTGCAATAGTGGGATGGGCAAGGTCATAATTGGAAATTATGGATGCGATGTCGCTTTTTGAGACCATATTAGCTTAGGGGATTTAGGATTAATAAACATATTGAAAACAACGACTACTTTTTGCAAATAATAATTAAATCAATAGGGATGGGGGGATTATGGAATATTGGCTACGTTGTAAGACCCAAGGGGGAGACCCCCTTAGTTCTCACTCATTGCCCAAACCCCCCTAAACAAACACTATATCAAAGCGATTTCTATCCTCCTCCTCTCCGCACCCTTGC
>JBBSVW010000049.1:0-10237 GCA_038046605.1 Microcaldota archaeon
TTACCACCTGATCATATTATGGTAAAAGTGTCACCTATTATTCGTGAACCGCAGGATTTCCAGCAAAGCGATTCAACTGAAGGCTCCTTGAATTCCATGGATGAAGATATTAGTTCAATGCAAAGCAGCATCTATGAGCTGAGCAACAAGGTCAATTCATGGGAATCCGCGGCAAATGAATTCTCCAATTATGATTCCAAGCTTGCCTATTATGATTCAAGGCTGCAGGCAACCGACAATCAACTCTCATCTTTGCAAAACTCGCTTTCCCCCTGGGATTCTAGGCTTGCGGCGAGGATTTCCCAGCTAGATTCGGCATACAATTCCCTTGCAACTTACTTGACGATTATCCAGCAGGTGAAGGCAACTTCAACAGGTTCGACCTATGATTCCCTTACCCAAGTGGAAGCAGGCATAATTGATTCCATGAATCAAATAAGCTCTGCAAGATCCGAGCTTTCGCAGATGCGCTCCGAATTAAGTTCCATGCTTTCACAAATACAATCCGCACGCAATGAGATATCCTCTTCCAGGAGCGACATTGCGCAAACCCGCCAGCAGCTTTCCGTTACTAACGCGAATATGCGCCGGGACATCAATGATGTGCGCGCAAAGCTTGCGGATTCAACAGCCAAATTGGGTTCGGCTAGGGACAATATTGCCAACGCAAGGAACAGCCTTGGGAATTATGGGGCGCTTGCTGATTCAATGTCAAGCTATTTGATGCAATCAGCAAACGAAATTGATGCGCTTTTGGTCGAGCTTTCGGGCACGGAATCCCTCCTTAGGAATGCGAAACAAAATATCGACAAGTTCATTTCAGAAGATCCACAATCGTTTGTCCCAACAAAAATTGAAACCCTTCAGGAAGGAAGGAAACTTAGGGCAATTGATTCCATGTTCCCAAGCCTGATTGGGCTAGTATCCATGCTAAGCTGCCTTCTGCTTCCGCCAATAATGTCCGTCAAGCAGCGATCGCAGGGGATCCGATCAAGGATGAAGCTTTCGTATGCCAGCCCGTTTTCAATAATCGTAGGAAAATTCCTTGGTGATTACCTGGTGGGCTTAGTGCAGGTGTTCATTGTAACCTTGCTTGGAAGCCTGGTTTTTGGCATTTACCTGGGGTCGAATTTTTCAGCGGTTGCGATGGCTCTTTTCCTTGCGCCCGCGGTTTTCACATCCATGGGCACCTTGCTTGCATCCTTTGTTTCAAAGGAAGGCTCGGCAGTGCTATCCACGCTGCTTTTCAGCATGCCCATGCTTTTCCTTAGCGGGATATTGCTCCCAATCGAGCAGATCCATGGCTCGGTTCGGACGCTTACTGAATACCTGCCACTTTACAATATTGTGGAGATGATCTCAAAAGTAACAATTCGGGATGCGGCTGCATACACGCAAACAAATTTTGAGATTGGCCTTGCCTATCTTGGAATTTTCCTGTTTTTGGCGTATTTCGCTGGGAGGAATGCGGACTAGGGCGGGTATTTTTTTACATCTCCTCAAGCATGTTGAGCGCAAAGGTCTCAAGCGCCGTATCCTCCTGCCCCTTGCTTTCCTCGAACATCAAATACCCTTCCCTGATTTGCCTGAATGAGAAATAGAACAGGTACAGTATCACTGCGGCTATTAGCGGATAGACGATGCGGGCAAGGTCGGGGATCCTTTCGTAGAAATAGCCGTAGAGGATTGCAAGAAGCGTTGCAAGCGAAAATATCAAGGAGAGCACAATTGCGCCAATTGCCATCCTTCCAAAGCCCTGTATCGAGTTGGCGCCGGATGCGACCCTTAGAAGGTCCATGCTGTTTACAATTTTCTGTTTCATCTGCGCCTTGCTTGAAAGCTGGGGTGCGGGAGCGACCATGCGCCTTTGGTCAATTGCCATGAAAAGGATAAGTCTGAACCCCTTATATTTGTGGCGGTTGGAGCAATTTTGCTACCCTAATTTCGATTTCCGTCCGCCTCTCCCAAACCAGGCTCCATTGGTAATCATGGGAGCTGGGCCGTTTGTAAAGCAAGCCTTCCCTCCTCAATTCTTCCGCAACTTTCAGCACTATTTTCCCCCTTGCCTGCTGAGGAAAGCCTTTCTGAAGGTTGCTTTCGGAAATGTGTTTGGCTCCCCATGCCCGCAGCCTTAGCAGTTTCATTAGCAGCCTGCAAGCAATTTCTTCCTCTTCCATCGGAATACCTATCGTATATTTTTTAGACAATTAATGTATACATTTTATAAATTTAACCTTCCAATCAGTTCTGTTAACGGCTATGCCCCGATATATAGGTGAGGTTGATTTGGAAGCAACTAAAAGTTTATTTCTGGAAGCGTTCGGTGACTCTCCCTACCTGCGCGTGCTCGATCATTTCCTGACGTTTCCAGGTTGGGACTACTCTAAATCGCAGGTGGCGAAGGATGCGGACGTTTCGAGAGTGACGATTGAGTGGATTTGGCGGAAGCTTCTAGAGCTTGAATTCATCGAAAAAACCAGAACAATCGGAAGGGCGGAAATGTACCGTCTCAACCAGAAGAACCCCCAAATACGACTGCTGCAGGAATTCGATTTCAACCTCGCGAAGCTTTACGCGGATTCACTTGAGCCCCAGAAGGAACGGATAGCGGTGAGGCGGAAGTAGGGTGCAGCCGGCTTATCCCTCCCGCCTCACCTTTTTGCCCCGATTCTTACGGCACTTTACAACCGTGAATTGGCGAATGGCGTGCCACGAGGGAAAAATCATCATCTGCCGACACCCCACGGGGCTAACCCCCAACCCCTCTAGGAGGATAGTCCCCCTACTCGTGTCACGCAGACTTTGGGTCTGCTGAACCGCGAAGCAAGCTTCACGGTCGCGTAGAGCTTGCTCAACGATAGCGGGGGAACCGAAGGTGCCCCCAAGACGCTTGTCGCCGCCTCCCCCCTAATTTGTTCTGCGAATCAATCGGCTGCAGGAAAGCATTTTCGCATAACCGCCCCGCAATCTTCCTCACAAAATTTACCGCCCCTTATGGCCATTGTAAAGTGCCTTCTTTTTTCCGCTCCCCAACTGTTATAACCTTTAATTCGCCTCATATTTGCATGTCGATCCAAACCTACCGGGCAATTATCGGGCATGACAATCCTACCTCCCTTGCCGGATCGTATTTAATTAGGGTGGCAGAACAGATGAAATTGCCAGATAGGCTGGGCTCCTCAGCTATTGCCCTTGGTAAAGCGGTTCCCACAGATTATGCGGGAATATACCTGCAACGCGAAAGGAATTCCAATCTTAGGCTTAAGGTTATAATTGAAAAGCTGGAGCTTGCGCCCAATAGGAAAGAACCTGGCATTGCGCAAAAGAACTTAGGCAGGCCCCATTTGCATATTGGCAAGTTGGCAATACCGATGCATGACGGGGATTGGGACTCCGCTGCTTCAATAGTTGGGGTTTGGAAAAGGAAGCACCATGGTTTTGATGGTAGTACTGTCCATAGCATTCCCTTTCCCCGCCATTTATTTTCACATTGGGCAGATAAAGGGATGGTGAAGGAGGTCAAATTGGATTCGGGCAAACTTTTTGCAGTAATCAAATTGCATGCAAGGGAATATGATCATCTTGAGGAGATGTCCGAACTTAGCAATTGGGTAATTCGTTTTGGCCAAACTCTTAGGTATTTGCGTGGCAACACCAATCCTGCCAGGTATCGCCATCAGCTGGATTTTGGCGGGGAATTCCAAGAGGTGAGGAACCCGCTGCACCGGTTTTTCAAAACCGGGGAATCACTCCTGCCATTTTTCGAAAATATGTCGAAGGCAAAAAATGTCGGTGAGGTCAAATCCCAATTGCGCAATTTTGGGGCGACTGAAAAGCAAACCGCCCATTGGGCAAATTGGATATGGGGTTTTGTTTCTGGTAAGAAAGGGGGAAAACCGGGCAAATTATTCCTGGATGAACTTCGAAAATGGCGTTTGAAATATAAGCGCCCCTAATCGTGTTCCTTTCTTTTCCAAAGTTCGGGCATCCTTTCGCAAAGATCCGAATAGAATTTGATGAACCCCGCGGCTTCCTCCCTCACATAATTTTCAATTTCCCCATATTGCCGGCTTTCGTACCATCCCTTGATTTTTGAGCCATCCATCTTCTTATCTGTGAAATTGTGCATGCCCGAGCCCTTGAACTGGCCCTTGTTAAGAATGACAAAAATGCTCTGCAGGTCGATGCACGGAAACTCGTAATTCAGCTGGTATTCGTTTAGGTTGAACCAGCCGATCTGCCTTGATTTTTCAATCAGGAAGCGTTTTTCATATGCCAAATTATTGCCCACCATGATGAATTCCCACTTTTTCACCATCGGCAGGAATTTTTTGAGTATTTCATTTTCGGAGCTTTCCCATTCCTTCAAAATGGTGAGATCGCCCTTTGCCTGCCCAGTGGTGTCATCCAATTGCTGGTACTGGATGGTGATTATCTTATCAGTGAACGGCGATGGTGATGCATTTGGGCCGTAGGTTTCTATGTCGAAGTAATATTTTGCCATTATATTACCTGTAACTTTTGTACCATCCTTCATATTCTTTATGATCCCCAACGAAATAAATTATTTTGGATTGGGTGGTTTCGTCAATTTCAAAGCAAATCCTATATTGCCCCACCTCTTCAACAAAGAATGGCAGATTGCTCCTTAAATGCCGCGAACTTTTTTGCACCTCAGACAATTTGGCAATTTTCCTGGATATCCTTATCCTGATGGTTTTTTCCATGGCCAAAAACCGTTCCTGTGCAGATATCTTCCAAACTATGCTGTAGCTCATTTAAGCTCACTCCTTTTGATCCCTGCTTTCTTTAGGACTTCATCAAAGCTCACAACCTTTGCTTTGCCTGACCGTATTTCCTCCTGTTCCTGAAGCATTTTCCTAACCACCAGTGCATCCTCAAGCTCCTGTGGGCTTGCAGTTATGACTGCATGGATTAGGTATTCCTTTCCCAACTCTAGAATACCTGCCCTTACGGCTTCAGTTTTCGTCTTGTAATACCCCTTGTTAACCAATTCGTTCAACATATTTTCCACCATACCCTCGAGCCTAACGACCATCTCCACAACTATCACCCACAAAAATATACCAAATTGGTATTAAAAGGGTATCATTTTGTGGGATTGCTGAGGAATTGCATTGAATAAAAGTAAAAACTGATTTGCAAAGCCAAAATAATATTCCTTTTGGGAGGTGGGTTCGGGTGAAGCTACTGCATATGGTTGCCTGGATGCAGCCAGATTCCATCTTTTTGCTGGATAAACCCAAGTTTCCTGTATGTTTGGGCATACTGCCTTTGTGTCCTCCTGAATTGCTCATCGGTTTGGGTTGGGCCAATTAGGGAAAATCGACTGGGCGGATGGCCAGTAATAGCAAATTTACTGGGGTTGAGCAGATCCAGCAGCATTTTCATTCCTGCAAATCGCCAACTTTCGCCAAGATTTTCCTTAAGCTTGTCATATTCTGCTTTGCTTTGCGCCTTTCTCTTTTTCCAATGGTCAACCGGTTCATTAATGAACTGGCTTTGGGCGCCTTTTCCCTGGATGTTTGTAATCCCTATTGCAGGTCTGCCATTCCTATAATATGCAAGGCCCCCAATTGTCCCAACAGTTTGCCCAAATCTGTTTGTAATGGCAAGCACCAGTGGAGTTTCAGGATGTGAAATGGTGCCTGGATGAAAATTCAAATGCCTCTTATTTATGGTTTCCATGCTAAGCCATCTTGAGGCCATTTTTGCATGAAGCCGAAACGATTTTACTTGCGCTTCAAAAGGCAGGTTCATGTGGCGAATCGTACCAAAATAACTCGTGACAACAGACGGGGCAATTTGACCCTCCCACCTGCTTACTTGGGAGAGCTGATTTTGATAATAAGAGGCCAATGAATCCATTTTTTTAGTGGCAGCAATCATTTTCTGTTCGAAATTGGGGTATGAAATTGTCGGGTCCTCCGAAAAAATCGCATCGGCTGCCACCGGGAGGTACATGGAAACGTTGAGTGCCTTTACCCCAAAATACTCCTCTTCCGGGCCAATGCCAATTGCGCCCAAAGGAGGGATGCCTGGAGTGTTTCTTTTCCTGAATTGTTCTGCCATTTTCCATTGATTTTCGTTCACATAAATCTAGCCCAATCTTAACATACCTGCAATATCTTTAATTTCTTTGCCTTTAGCATCGTCGAAACCCATTTAACAGCCACTTTGCAGAACTAAATGGGGCATATGAGCGAAACATCAGACCTTGCGTCAATTGCAATCATTTTTTTCTCACTGCTGTTCATTGTTGTGATGATTGGCGAAGGGTCATTTTCAGGCTTGTTCCTGCTTCGGCCAGTGCCATCAGTAATTCCAACACTTCTGCCAATCCCAACCGCAAACGCATTCCAGGATCCCGAAATAATCCGGTTAAACGGCGAGCTGAAGCGCGAAAATGGCCGCTTTAAATCTGCGCGGGATTTGGAAAAAAAGGGAGTATTCGATGGCTCTTCTGAAATTGCCAAAAGGCGGCATGCACGAATGGAGGAATTGGCAAGGGTTGATCCAGCAAGGGCAATAACAAGTGCGATTTCAAATGAGGAGCGCGCGGTGCTCTCCTTGGAGTTTTTGCAGTTTTTTGAAAAGCGCGTGGAAAATGAGGAGGGCGAGCTCATGGTCCTTTTCATCGACGATTTCGAAAATGGGCGTGTGGAAAAATTTGTGAGGCGCAAGGGCGGGGAGATCCAACGATTGATTGAAAGCAAATCCGACAATCGCGCATTTTACTCCGGCAAAAAAATCAATTTAAAGGGGCTTGAAATCGCAAACATGCTGGTTTTGGAGGATCCCATTTCCGGCTCTGGCGGGGATCCGGGTGGGGACCCTGCGCTATCCCCGCTGGCTGCGGATAATTTGGGCATCCAGAATGTGGCGCTCATACTTTTCAATTTCAATGACACGGATGTGACATTTGGCAATGCAACTTTGCAAACCCAAATCGCGGCAATGGTTAACTATTACGGTGAAAATTCATACAATAAAACCGCAATGAATTTTTCCGTTTTTGGCCCGTACACAATTAGCCTAAACCGTGATTGCCAGAATTATGTGGGCATCATGAATTCCATACTTTCGGTTGCTGATAATGACATTTACTATCCCCTCTTTCCGCGCCTTATACTCGATTTCCCTGACAGCTCCTGCACCTATGGCGGGCTTGGCACAATTGGAAAAACTTCGCTTATTACCGCCGATGGAACGGTCAGTTCCTCAGTTTCATGGCTTCCATACGGCATGACCCTTTACTATGGCGGGCATGAAATGGGGCATAATCTGGGGGTTTACCATGCGAATAATTATTTTTGCGGGATAAACGTGAATCCCGGTTCGATTGACATCCCCCCCAGTTGCACATCCCATCAATATGACGATCCGTATGAAATTATGGATGCTGGCAATTTCTTCAACAATCATTTCGGCGCCTATTACAAGGAGCAGATCGGCTGGTTTTCCGCGGGCAATGTGGTTTCGCCTGCAAACGGGATCTATTTTCTTGAGCCTATCGAAACCAACAGCTCCGGAATCCAGGCGCTCAAAATCCCCTATGCCGGAAGGGGCTATTCGTATTATTTGGAGTATCGCCAGCCAATTGGCTTTGATTCGACCGGCTACCAAAAGCAAAACGGCACCTTCGTGCGCCTTTCCGGAATTTATTCCAACGGCGGCACCTCGCACCTGATAGATGCGAACTATTCCACCTTGCTCTCCTCTTATTCGCGAGGCATGTTCTTCGATGCATTCATGAAGCCCGGCCAAAGTTACGCCGACTCCTTCAACAATTTGCAATTCACAATTATGGACGCCTCCCCACTAGGCGCATACATTGAGATTTGGAACACTTCCCAACCACAGCCAACGCCCCTTCCCTCACCAACGCCCACAATAACGCCTACGCCATCCCCTTCGCCTTCGATTACCCCAACGCCTACAATAACCCCCACCCCATCCCCCAATGCGACGATCACGCCCACTCCGACAATTTCACCAACTCCAACAATAACCCCGAGTCCCTCTCCCAATGCATCAATTACTCCAACGCCCACAATTTCGCCAACGCCAACCCCGACGATTTCCCTAACGCCAACGCCAACCCCCACTCCAGCAAATACTCCCACCCCAACACCATCTGCAACGCCAACAGCTACACCTACCCCAACTGCAACACCAACTCCTACGGCAACGCCTACTGCAACTCCTACGCCAACAATCACTATTACGCCAACTCCCACTCCTACCATTTCAATAACTCCAACCCCGACGATTTCCATAACGCCAACACCCACAATTTCCTTGACTCCAACCCCATCCGTAAATGCAACTGCTTCCCCCTCGCCAAATGCGTCAATTTCCCCATCTCCTGATGCCAATGCGACAGCGTCCCCAACAATTGAGCCAACATCCACGCCAACAACCCCACCCTCAAGCGGTGGGGGAAGTTCAGGCGGCTCATCCTCAGGGGGAAGTTCATCGGGAACAGGGGGTATTTCAGGCGGTACTGGCGCAATTCCAAAAATTACCCCCACTCCGACGCAAAAGCCCTCTCCAACCCAAAATGCCGCCGCAAGATATATTGAAATTTCAAAAGAAATAGAAAGAAATCTTCCGGAACTTAGCTATGCTCCCGAATCGCAAAGGGAAATCCTGGATTTGAAATTGCGCGCCGACATTTTGCAGGAGGAGGGCAGCAGCGCATCCGCATTCATTTTGCTTTCAAGGGCGCAGGGCAAATTGCTTGAGACCATCCAGACTTCAAGGACAACACGGGCGGCGTTTTCCTGGCAGTTCGCATCCGTAGTGATTACCCTCCTGCTTTCCGCGGCGCTATTTTTCTCGCACCGCACGCGCAAGAAGACCAATGAGCTGCTTTCTGACGGTGGGAGTAATAAAATATTGCATCTGCATATGGGGCATAATTTGCATGCCAATCATTCGCATAAACCGCATGAGGAGTTACAGCCCATGGCGCCGCCTTAAAAAATAAGTGATTTATCGTCTGGCTTCAAGGCGAAATCCCCTTATAAAAATAGATCTGCAATAGCCCTTTTGGCTCAATCAAGCTTTGCGCATAAAGTACCGAAAGGAAGGGCCAAATGTTTTCGGATTCCGGGCTTTTTGTTCGGCATTTCGATCTATTGCTCAGGATTGGCTTATTGTGCAAAGCCGCCCAATCAGGCAGCTATAAATACCGGGAAAGGATGCTGTTTAACATGAGTCTGGACATGCAGCTCTTCTGGAGCGGCGCATACTTCCTTGGGCTTTTCCTTCTTTGGCTCTCCTTCTATTTGATTTCCGAACCGGTCAAGAACTTGGAGCGGGTTTCAGGGAAGCCTACGCATTGGAAATACATCCTGCTTGCCTTGGGATTCCTCCTCGCAAGGCCCGTGGTTGACGCTTATTTCAACTACTTTACGGGAAAGCCCGCAGGTGGAATACTGGATTTTGCGTCCGTCCTTGCTGTCTTGTTCGGAAGCCTCCTGGTTTTCATTCCAATAGTGAATTTAACAAAAAGGTCGCTCTCGGAGAGCATCGGATTGAGCACATGGCTTTTTTACCTTCAGCTTTCTGTTGTTGCCTTTTTCTTTGTTTCCCAAACACCCTCATTCTTCAGCCAAGTTTCCTCGGCTACTTACTTCATAGCCGCCCTGGTACTAGGCTTGAGCCTTAGGATACTGTCCAATTTCACGGAGCAATTCGAGATCATGTTTCCATTAAGATGGATGTTTGATACGGCTGCGTGGGTTTTGCCGCTTGCGCTTGCGATCCGGGCGTATAGCACCTCGGTTGCAACGAGGTTTGAAAGCATTGCCGTTGCGGGCTATGTATCGGGAGAGCTTAGGAACATCGTTATTTTCATGCTGTTTGTAAGTGGGCTGATATCGTTTATTGCGGCTTACACACTGAAAAGGGCGGTTTTACAGGAACCGGCTAAAACCTAATGTTGGTGGAGGGGCATTAAAATAATTATTTCAGTTCAGGGTACGTTATTGTTTTTTCAAATATTATCCGCCGCATACTCGATTTCCTCCAGCAGCTCCCTTACCTCGTAATCAAATGAGATGAACTTTGCGTGCTTCTTATGCGAATTTGCCAAATAGTCGAACTCCAAATAGCGGATCATGCTCCCGGTAACTTGCATATTGGTTGCAGTTTCCAAAGGAATGGCGGCATGCAGCTTGGCAACGCCCATAGCCAGGCCTTTCTGATG
>JBBSVW010000050.1:0-10451 GCA_038046605.1 Microcaldota archaeon
GTTTGCCATCGCAAAAACAATCGCCTTCTTGCTCATTCCCCTAACCATTTCTCCGCTTACAATATTTGGCGCTGAAACCCCAATGAAAACATCCGCTCCATTCATCGCATCCTTCAAGGTTCCGGTTATTGCATTTGGGTTAACAGTTTCAGCCAAATCGTTGCGGTATTCATCAGAAAAGCTGCCCATTGCAACAATTCCACTCTTATCGCACAATATTATTTTCTTTGCTCCAGATTCCAAAAGGAGTTTAGTTATAGCAGTTCCAGCTGAACCCACGCCATTTACCACAATTTTGATTTTGCCCATCTCCTTTTTAGCCAATTTGAGGGCGTTTTTTAGGGCGGCAAGTGTTACGACGGCCGTTCCCCATTGGTCGTCGTGCATGGCCGGAATATCCAATCTTTCCTTGAGCATCCGCTCCACATCAAAGCATCTGGGGGCGGAAATATCCTCCAGATTGATTGCTCCAAAAGAGGGTGAAATATTAACTATTGTTTCGACAATTTCCTCCACATCCTTTGTTTTCAAGCAAATCGGATAAGCATCAATTCCTGCGAATTCCTTGAATAAAACCGCCTTCCCCTCCATGACGGGTAAGGCCGCTTCAGGGCCAATATCCCCCAAACCTAAAACAGCGGTTCCATCGGTTACTATTGCAACAGAATTCCACTTTCCGGTCAAATTGTAAACTTCTTTCCGATCCTTTGCAATCGCCAATGAAGCTTCCGCAACCCCCGGAGTGTATGCAAGGCTCAAATCATCCTTGTCCTTAACCTTCCTCTTCGGCTCCACGGTGATTTTGCCCCTAAGTTTGCGGTGGTATTCGAGCGCTCTAGAAATCGTCATATTAACCAGACAATTGTTTTATTTATTATATGTTCTATTTGCCAAACTCCCATTCGGCTATTCTACGACCGCATTTGTTTTATCCGTTCATTCCACAACCTGTTCCCCTTCCTCTTTTGTCCGGATAACGACTTCCTTGATGAACTTTTTCGCGACCACCGCCAGCTCCACAAGCCTGATTTTCGGAGTGCTTCCGTATTTTCTCAATTTTTCATCCGCCAGTTTCGATTCTGCCACAAACTGCTGCAACGCATACCTGTCCGCAAAGGGCACTTCCTTCACTATCTTTTCCACAATTTCTTGCGTATCGTTCACATTTGGGATGATGGTCGTCCGGAATTCAATGTGAAAATTTGGGTTCTTTGCTTTATGTGCCTTGAGTATCCGAATGCTCCTAAGCGTATCTTGCATCAAAGTTGCCGGCTCGCCCCTAAAGCCGGTAAGTTCTGCGTATTTGTCAGCATCGAATTCGGTTTTAATGTCCATTGCAACAGCATCCAGGTAGGATAGCAATGACTCCAGCTTATCGGCATAAAATCCAGTTGTCTCCAGTTTCACCAAATAGCCAGATTCCTTAAGGCTCCTCATTATGGCGGCAATAGCATCAAACTGCTGCAGCGGTTCGCTTCCGGTGAAAACAACCGCTTCCATGTTCGCCTTTTGCAAATTAAGGTGCGAAATAAGCGATTCAACTGAAATTTCCGAGCAATCCTCCGGTGCGAGTGCCACTGGGCCGAAGAAGCCGAATTCCGTGCGCAATCCAGAGCCGCCCAGCACAACTACGCACGCGGCCTTCCCCGGATACGCGCCTTCCACGCCGTTTATTATGCATGCATATTTCAGGTCCATGTCCAACCCTCTAGCATCTGTGTTCCTAAGGATATTCCTGCCCAAACTAGCAGCATGCCAATTAATATGCCAATTAATAATCCAATTATTTGAGCCCGCCAACCATCAAAATATTTATAGGGCCCCCTTTCCAACGGGAAATAGATTTTTTTATTCAAAATTGCATATATCCCCAAAACAATATTATTCAAACCAGCAACAAATAGCAACAATGGGAACAAAAATATTAAGTATGCAGATTCTGTTGGAGGTTTCAAATTCAAATAAAAAAGTCCATGCATAAAAACCAATAATAAGACATTAAGAATCAGGATCAAAATAGCTACTTTGCCTATTTTATTCGCTAAATTTTCCAAATTCATAATATCACTCCAAAATCTCAACGGCGTCAACAATTCCATCGCCGTCGTCATCAAAGCCCTGCACCACTTTTGCAAGAACAGTGGCATCGTAATTGTTCCCCTTCTCGATTTTATCCCTTTCCTTGAGGAGCGCAAGCACGGCTGCTCTGGTTCCCTCATGGTCAGATCCTGCCAAAACGAGGATTTTTTTATTCTTGGAGAACGGATTATCCACCAATTCCACTACGCCGTAATTCTCGCTGTACTTCTTGTTGGATAGTTTGGAATGGAGCTCGAATGTCTTTTCGTGGAAATAGATGGGGAGGTAGTTGTTGATTTCGGAGATTAGCATATTCACCTTTGGGCCGCCGAAAAGCACCAAATTGTCCTTCTTGTTTTTTTCCTTGAGCTCCGTATCCAGATAATAGAGGGGATAGTCGAATGTCGCAAAATTCCCAAGCATCATCGCAAATTCCGTTGCGCAAAACTCAGATGCGCGGGCGCGGAATTTCCCATGCGGATCCGGTGAGCCTAGCACGATTTTCCCATCAAAATGGCTTCCTGAGATGAAATGCGAAAGGATTGATGGCGGTTTCTTGAATGCGGCAGAAGAGAACGGATGCCAATGCTCTCGGATCACAATGCTAAGCGCTTCCAGGTTGCAATTGTACTTGCGCGCGATTGCGCCGCGCTGCTCAGAATACCCTTCCAATTCAATGAGCTTTGCTTCCAATAGCTGCTTGAAATGGTAATATAGCGATTGCACGGGCATCTTAAGCTCGCGTGCCATCTCCGCCGGGTATTTGGGCTCCTTGGCCAGCGATTTGAGAATGGTAATTCTTTCGGGCGAAAGCAATGAGAGTTCCCTTTCCCCTACAATTGAGCTTTCCAAACTCTTGTTCTCCAAAACTAATTTAGCCTGCATATAAAACATTTAATACTAGTATGAAAAAATTAATAAACATATGCAAAATCTTTATATATATTGCCAACCTAAACATGATCTCCGTGATATGTATGTGTGGAATAATCGGTTTTGTTTCGAATGAGGATGAGCCTGCAGGAAGGCTGCTATTTGATGGCCTTCGAAAGGTCGAATATAGGGGCTATGATTCCGCCGGCATGGCAATCCTGAATGGAGATAAGCTGCTTGTGGAAAAGGAGGTTGGCAAGCTCGACCAATTCGAAAAGCTCGTTGATGTGGATGAACTTTACGGTTCAAGCGGCATCTCCCACACCAGATGGGCAACGCATGGGGGGGTAACAAAGCTTAATGCCCATCCGCACACTTCCTGCGATGGCAAAATTGCAATCGTTCACAACGGGATAATTGAGAATTACCAGGAGCTGAAAAAGGAGTTGGTTGCCAAAAAGCACAAATTCACATCCGAAACCGATACGGAGGTAATTGTCCACCTAATTGAGGAAAAAATGAATGGGGGTTTGGGTTTTAGGGAAGCATTCCATTCCGCGCTTAGAATGCTCGAAGGCTCATATGGAATTCTTACTATCTCAAGCAAGGAAAAAAACCTCATTTTGGCGGCAAAAAACGAATCGCCCTTGATTTTAGGAAAGGGAAATGGCAAAATGTTTGCCGCAAGCGATCCGGTTCCCATACTCAAGCACACAAAGGAAGTGATTTACCTTGATGATGGCGAATATGCCCAAATAACAAGCAATTCCCATCAAATTTACAATATTTCAACCGGTGCACTTGTGCAAAAGCAAATCTCCAAAATCGAATGGACTGCGCAAAGCTCCGATAAGGGAATGTTCGACCATTACATGCTAAAGGAGATTTACGAGCAGCCGCAGGCGATGAAGAATTCACTCGAGCAGCCTTATGGTGCAGTTGAAGAATTTGCCAAAGCGATCCACGAGGCAAGGGGCGTCATGTTAATTGGCTGTGGAACCGCGCTTCATGCCGCAATGACCGGCCAATACTTATTCGATAAGATTGCAGGAAAGCATGTGAACGTGATCAATGCCTCTGAATTCCCCTATTTGGAAACCTCACTTGAAAAAAGCTCCCTTGTGATTGCAATTTCCCAAAGCGGTGAAACCGCGGATGTTCTGAATGCGATACGCACCATCAAATCAAAAGGCGTGAAGGTTCTTTCGATTGTCAATGCAGTTGGCAGCTCCATTGCCAGGATGAGCGACAAGACGATTTACATCAATGTGGGACCGGAAATTGCCGTTGCAAGCACGAAGGCGTTTTTAGGGCAACTGTCCGTCCTCTACCAGATCGCTTTTGCACTCAAGGGCAACCTTCCTGAAGGCAAAAAGAAGCTCTCGGAAATAACCGTCCTTTCAAAGGTATGCCTTGACATGAATTCGGAGCGCGTAAAGAAACTGGCCCAAATTCTCAAATCTAAAGAGCACATATATTTCATAGGCCGGGGCGTAAATTACCCAATTGCCCTTGAAGGCGCACTTAAAATGAAGGAAATTTCCTACATACATGCGGAAGGGATGGCTGCCGGTGAACTCAAGCACGGAACCCTAGCTCTCATTGAAAAAGGCTCACCTGTGATTGTGCTAAACCCGCACGATGACATGTTTCATGCCACGTTGAGCAATGCGATGGAAACAAAAGCGAGGGGGGCGCACATTATTGCGATAAGCAACTCTAAGAATGAGGCTTACGATGAACTTTTACAAATTCCGGAATCCGTTAAGGAGTTTTACCCCCTGCTTTCCGTGATCCCAATGCAGCTTCTAGCATATCATCTGGCAGTTTTGAGAGGATACGATCCGGATAAACCAAGGAATTTAGCGAAAAGTGTTACAGTTAAATAAGAAAATTTGAATTCTAATCTGGCGTGGTAAACAATGACAATTAAACTCATCGCATTCGATTTCGATGGTGTAATTCCCCTTGAGGAATCGCCGCAATACCTATTGGAAAAGCTGGGGCTGAAAAAGGAAAACGACGCCCTTTCAGCTGAGTTTTACGCCGGGCTTGCCGCCGCAAAAACCGATGCGGAGAGGGATTTGGTGCCGGCAAGGGTGTGGGCAAAATCATTTGCACTCTACCAGCGGTTCCCAGTAAGGCGGATGAAAAAGGTTATCGAAAGCCTTCCACTTATTCTGGGTTCAAAGGAAACCTTCAATTATTGCAAGGAAAAGGGGATCAAAACGGCGATACTGTCTGCGACGATCATCCCATTGCTCAAATGGAATCTCTCGAAACACGATATTGCTCCTGATTTCATTTTTGGTTCGGAGTGCACGATTAAGAATGGAAGGTTCGAAAGGCTGCTCTTCGTGCTCTCACCCCAAAGTAAAAGGCTTGCCTTGGAAAATCTGCTCCGCCAATCTAAAATCCTCCCTTCCGAATGCCTCGTTGTTGGTGACTCCTTTTCGGAGGTACCCATGTTCCGGCTTGTAGGCAAGAAAAATTCCATCGCCTTCCACTACCGTCAAGACATCTCAGAGTATTGCGACCATTTGCTATTCAAGCAAAACGATGCCGATCGAAATCTGAGTAAAATAATTGATGTTGTTGAAAAATTCAAGTGATGAGCTATGACGAAATTCGATTTTGTTCTATTGGCGGCAGGGCAAGGAAAACGTTTGCGTCCAATTACGAATAGCTACCCCAAAACCATGGTCCGGATTCTTGATAAGCCCCTGTTGGAGTGGATAGTTGAGGGAATTGTAACAAATTTCGGGGATTCCCTTGGCAAAATTATCATTGTAGTGGGTTTTGAGAAGCACAAAATCACCGAATACTTCCAAAAACATAGGCACGCCCAAAAAATAGTGTTCGTGGAGCAAAAAGAGCAGAAGGGAACGGCTGATGCAGTATTGCAAGCGCAAAAGGTCGCCCAGAGCCCCTTCTTTTTCGTTTTCAATGCGGATACCTTCTTTGATCCAAAATTCTTCGAGCTAATAAAAAAGAATGCAGATTCTCGTCCCTTCATAGTCACAAAGCGCGAGGAGGATGCCTCAGCCTACGGTGTGGTGGAGGTGGAGGGGGGAAATCTGGTGGGTTTGATTGAAAAGCCAGCAGATGCCAAAAACAAGCTGATTTCAACTGGGACTCTATTCATGCCAATAACGTTTTTCGATTATTTGAAAAATGTGAAAATCTCAAAACGCAACGAATATGAAATAACGGATGCCCTCTTGGAGTTTGCCAAAAGCCAAAAACTCCGGGTTCTCGAATTCGATGGTTATTGGACCGATGTTGGCTACTATTGGAACTACCTTTCCGCATCCGAATACGCGCTCCAGAACTTGATGGAATCAAAAATAGAAGGGAAGGTGGAGGATTTTGTGGTCGTTAAGGGAAAATTACATGTTGGCAAGGGATCGGTTGTGAAAAGCGGAACATACATCGAGGGGAATGTTTTCATTGGCGAAAATACCATCGTGGGGCCAAGCGCCTACCTTCGCAAGGGTGTTGTTATCGAGGATAATTGCCACATAGGAAACTCTACCGAAGTAAAGAGCTCTATAATCATGCACAACTCCAATGCCGCCCACCTCTCCTACATCGGCGATTCGATCATCTGCGAAAACGTGAATTTTGGAGCCGGCACCAAAATCGCCAATCTGAAATTTGACCATTCTGCAATTGCTATAAAGCAGGAGGCTGGAAAAGTGGTTTCCGGAAGGGACAAATTGGGCGCTGTTATTGGGAAAAACACCAAAACCGGAATCAATGTTTCCATAAACTGTGGAATAATGATCGGAGAGAACTGCAAAATCTCTCCTGCCGCATACGTCTATAATAACCTCGAGAACGATGCTGTTTTCAAAGGTTAGGGCGGGTGCAGTTTTGTGTTCAAGGATCGTTGTGAAGCAGGAAAATTGCTTTCATGCAAGCTCGAACATTTTCGGGGAAGGAAGGATTGCCTCATCCTTGGAATACCCAGGGGCGGGGCAATAATAGCTTCCGAAATCTCCAAATCGCTTGATCTGCCATTTTCCCTCCTGGTTGTCCGCAAACTATGCGCGCCAAACAACCCCGAGCTTGCAATCGGAGCAGTTGGGATGGATGGAATGCCTTATTTGGATGAAAGTATTGTGAAATCGGTTGGCGCCTCGGCGGAATATATTGGATCGGAATGCGAAAAACAATATTCCGAAGTAAAGCGCAGAATGAAAGAGTTCCGGATTGGCAAAACCATTTTGGCAAACAAGACAATTATTCTGGTGGATGATGGGATAGCAACCGGCGCAACTGTCATTGCCGCAATCCAAATACTTAGGTCGCAAAAAGTGAATAGGATAGTTCTTGCTGTTCCGGTTTGCTCGATTGATACATCAATTGAAATGAAACGCTTGGTTGACTTTTTTATCTGCCTAAATCTTCCGGAATCCTTTTCCGCCGTTGGGCAGTTCTATTCGGATTTTAGGCAGGTTAGTGATCAGGAAGTGAAAGAATTGCTTTTGAAGGGGAAATAAAGTAACTGTTATGGCGGGAGGATATCCAATTAGTGGCGATATATTTTCCTCGATACGAAAAATAACTTTCTTTACTTCCCAAACCTTCTTTCCGTCTCGTTGTAGAATTCGACCGCCTCCTTGAAATCCTCCTTGGTGAATTCCGGCCAAAGCTTATTGCTGAAATACAATTCGGAATACGCCGTTTGCCATGGCAGGAAGCCGGATAACCTGGATACGCCGCCTGTCCTGATGATAAGATCGGGCGATAGCGGTGAATAGAGGTATTTTTCAAATTCCTTCTCGTTCAATTTGCCTGCCTTTGAAAGTGCATCCTTCCTTCCATAAAAGTCCACGAGGATTTTCCTTGTTGCATTTAGGATTTCCTCCCTTCCGGAATATGCAATGGCGATTTCCAACGTGGAGGCGAATTTGGATGTGTTGGACTCCAATTCCGAAATCATTGCCTGCAAATCCTTTGGCAGCAATTCGAGTTTCCCGAAGAATTTCACCTTGATTTTCTTCTTTTCGAAAGTTTTATCGCGAAGGGTCTGCCGAAGTTTGTGCCTCATTAGCGAAAAGAGGATCCGAAGCTCGAATCTGCTTCTCTTCTTGAAATTTTCAAGGCTTAGGGCCCAGAAAGTGATATTGTTTATGCTGGTCCCTTCCGCCCAATCCAGCACCTCCTCCACTTTCCTGAAGCCCGCGCCATACGCATTCTGCACGCTAAGCTTGCCCTTCGAAGCGAACCTGCGGTTTCCATCCGGAATAATCGCTATGCTTTTCAGTCTCATGTTTCCCACTCGAAAAGTGATATTTTTAGTGCCGCCATCATTTATATAAGTTTAGATTTGTTTTCCGCCTTCATGGGAAGGTGGCGCTCTCAATTAACGCTCCAACAAATACCAATCCTACTGCAAATCCCATGAGCTTTATTACATCGAATGTGATTGGCTTGAACTCGGGCGTCCCCCAAATTTTCCTGGAAAGGGCGGAACTGAGGATGCCGCCTGCGAGCGCGCCGACAAGGTATGCGATTGCTTCGAATGTACCGTGGGGTATGAGCCCTAGAATTCCATAGCTTATTCCCGGAATCAGGGAAAATGCCGGAGCCTCGTTGAAAACGAATTTTTTCGCCACGTTGCCGATAAATACCCCGATTATTGATGCATTCCAGATGATTATGAATACGGAGCCCGCCCCGTAAATCAAGGAGCCCAGTATAACTAGGGCAAGAACCCTAAGGTTTTGGGTCAGTATGAAAAAGAAGGGATTCGTTGGGCCCGATGCGCTTGCGGATAGGGGGCTTGCGCCATTTTCCAGGAATTTGCCGGAAAGCTGGTTTGAAAGGCTCTGGATGCGCTTTAGCTCATTCAACTGGGGCTCGAAAAATTTAGCGCCCCTGACCGGATCGGTTTGCTCGAGGAAAAGATACCAGAAGGTGTATGCAATTGTTAGCCCTATGAAAAATGCCGCAAGCACCAACACGACTGAAAAATGCCTCCTTATAGTCCTGCTCCCAAGGACAATTTCATGCTCCATCTCCTCCTCTTCCAGCTTGAAGAGGTTTAGGATGAACGGTATTGATGGGATTAGCGTGAACATTATGAGCATTGCCCCCGGCGGCTCGACTTTAAGGTAATCGACAATTCCAATTGCAAGTGATACGAAAATGAACGCAAGGACAATGATTTCGGATGGATTCCTTTCAGCGGTCCTTGGCCCGATGAATGCTTCAACGACCATGATTTGTTATTTTTTCCCGGCTTTTAAATCTGATAGTTGAACATTTAATTCCGGAAATAATGGGAAACTAAATCGGAATTGCATATCTCTTCAGCTATATTTTTTTATGCCAGAACCCATCCCCAACCAACAATATTTAAACAACACCTCTAGGGAACCAAGGTTCCCTACGCGTGTTGCCTCTACCCCCCTAATTTGTTTTGGCAATTTCATATCACTTGAATTTTATGCGAACGTTTCACCAACCAACAATATTTAAACAAGAAGCGGTTTCTTTTTCCATGCTCGTGCCCACCATTTCGGGAGTTGCCCTCCAGCTTGAGGAAGAAAAGCTCATCCTTGATGGAAGGGGCGATTTGGTTTTCATCTCCCATGCCCATTCGGACCATTCCGCCGGGGCAAAAACCAGCCGGCGCATTATTGCTTCCGAGGAAACCATTGATTTGATGCACTCGCGCAATTATGCAGATTCCCTTGTTACCCGCTCAAAATTGATGAAAAACCCTCCATTCAAATACGAGCTTTTGGATGCCGGGCATGTGCTAGGTTCAAAGCAGCTCTACATCGAAAACAGCTCCTCTTTTATTTATACTGGAGATTTCAAAACCAGGGATTCGCTAACAAATAAGGGTGCGGTAGTTAGGCAAGCAGACCTTCTCATGATGGAAACAACATACGGTTTGCCCTTTTACAAATTCCCCCCAATGGAGCACGTTTACAACGAAATGGCGCACTGGGTGAATCAAACCCTCATAACCGGCTCATCGCTCATCATTGGCGGCTATTCGCTTGGGAAGGCGCAGGAGATAATCAAATTGCTAAACGACTATTGCCAGATAACGCCGGTAGTAAGTTCTGAAATTTATAGGATCTGCCAGGTTTACCGCAAATACGGGGTAAATCTCCAGGTGATAAATGAAACCTCGGAGGAGGCAAAGGAGATTCTTGGCACCCAATTCGTAGCCGTTGTTCCCCATCATTTCGCGAATTTCAACTATGCAAGAAGGCTCTGCGAATTCTACGCCTGCGATGTGAGGGTGGCTGTTTGCACCGGCTGGGCAATAGATGGGAATTACTCGGCTGACCGCTCTTTTTGCCTCTCCGACCACTGCGATTTTGATGATCTGATCAATTATGTTGAAGGTGTTGCCCCAAAGCGCGTGATCACAATGCATGGATTTGAAAAGGAGTTCGCAGCCGAATTGAAAAAGCGCGGCTACAATGCGGAGCCCATTTCAAACCTTAAGCTTAGGCCCCAAAAAGTGCTGG
>JBBSVW010000051.1:0-7463 GCA_038046605.1 Microcaldota archaeon
ATACTAAATTGTATTATGCGGGGTATGACCGCGTTTATGATACTATTGAACTTGAGCGGAATTTGGATGACATTTCCGTGATCATGAGCAAGGTGCTCGATTCGCATCCAAAGGATGCGCCCCTTACCAGCTGGACATTGCATGAAAAGATAGGCAAATACCTCCATGAAAATGTGGAGGGGAGGGGGATATTGAAATCAGCCTATGAGAAAAAAGTGCCGGTATATGTGCCGGCTTTTACGGATTCAGAGCTTGGTTTGGATGTGGCACTTTATAATATTGAGCAAAAGATCAATGAAAAGCCCGAAATTAGATTCGACCCCTTTGAGGATTTGAACCACTATGCCGATTTGGTAAAGAAGGCGAAAAAACTGGGCATATTCACAATTGGAGGGGGCGTGCCAAGGAATTGGGCGCAGCAGGTTGGGCCATACCTTGATTTGATCCGCTATCGTGTAAAGGAGCACTCAAAGGCATCCAAATATTGGAATCAGAACGATGATATGTATAAGCGCTTTAGCTATGCGGTCAGGGTTTGCCCCGAGCCGGTCCATTGGGGGGGCCTATCCGGCTGCACATATTCGGAAGGGGTTTCCTGGGGAAAATTCGTCCCCCGCGAAGAGGGTGGGATGTGGGCGGAAGTGCTGGAGGATGCAACAATTGCCTGGCCGATGATTGTCAAGGCGGTGCTCGAGAGGCAAAAGAAAAAATAGCCCATTTTCATTTTTAAAAAAATTAATTTTCAAAACTAATTAGGAGGGGAACGACCAGTCTGGTCAATGTTTGGGTTCCCAAAGAATCCAAATATGCCCAGACTCAAAGTCTGGTTGCAGGGGAAACTAGTTTCCCCGTCGCAGACGGCTCTTGCTGGGTCACACAATGGATTGAGCCGTAGCCATAAACCAGTTCATTGCACCTGATTGGAACCACTTCCCGTTTTGGGAAAAAGCCCTCCAAAATCGAAATTGCAGCCTTATCCGCAGGATCGTCAAAAACCGGCAGCAAAACCGCCTTGTTTGCGATGTAGAAATTTGCATAGCTTGCGGGGAGCTTTCGTTTTTCAATTGGATCAATTAGGGGTTTAGGCATTGGGAGTTTTTCAATTTCGAATTGAGAATGGCTTTTTAGGATTTTGTAATTTTCCCTGAGGGTCAATCCATCCGCATCAATTTTATCACTATAGGCGCACAAAATATTTTTTTTCGAAACGAACCTTGCAATATCATCGATGTGCCCGTCGGTATCATCGCCCTCAATCCCTTCCTTTAGCCAAAGAATATTGTTAATTGAAAGATTTTCCGACAATATCGATTCTAGTTGAAGTTTGTTTAATTTTGGATTGCGATTTTTGTTCAATAGGCATTGCTCCGTTGTAAGGAGGGTTCCATTGCCGTTGGCATCAATTGATCCTCCCTCCAGCACAATAGTTGGCTGGAAAATTTCCGCCCCGGAATCCTGGGCAATTTCCATTCCAGCCAAGTTGTCTTGGAGGAGGCCGGGATATTTGTTGCCCCAGGAGTTGAATATCCACTTAACGGCCCCCTTTTTCTTCGTTGCAGGGTTAATCAGGAATGTTGGGGCGTAGTCGCGGACCCACACGTCAGTGCTTTTGATCATTTTGAATTGCACATTTTGCATATTGGAACCGCCATTTTCCAGTAATTTTTCGACCCGTAATCGGGTTTTGGAATCATTCACAAAAATTTTGGCGGTTTCGCCCCAAGAAATTGCCTCGACCATTTGTGCGCAGGCCGCCTCCACATTAACCAGGATCGTTTTTGGGAATGTTTCGGGATCTTTTGGCCAGGAAAGCCAAGTGGCATCATGGGGCGCCCATTCCGCAGGCATCAAATAACCGGCTTTTGATGGGTTGATTGACATGATTTCACTTCGTAATTAGCCCATATTCGTTGGGGCGGCGGTTATTGAAAAATTTCCAGCCCTTGCGTATGTTTGTTCCATGCTCCAAATCAATTTCGGAAATCAAAATGCCCTCCTTTTTCCCCAATCGGCCGATGGTTTTGCCAAAAGCATCGCAAACAAACGAGCCCCCCCAAAAATCCGTCTTGCCCTCGGATCCGCAGCGGTTGACGCCGGCGACAACCAGATTATTCGCAATCGCATGGCCCCGCATGGCATTTTCCCACGCATTTTGCCAGTTCCCTTCGGATTGGGAAATGCCCTTTACTGTTCCGATTGCCGTTGGGTAGAAAATGATCTGCGCGCCCTTAAGTGCGCAGATGCGGGCTGCCTCGGGGAACCATTGGTCATAGCAAATAAGGGGGCTTATTGGCGCTTTTGAGGTATTGAAAACCTTGAAGCCCAAATTGCCCGGTGCAAAATAATCCCGTTCAAAAAAATATTCGTCATGCGGAACGTGCATTTTGCGGTATATCCCCCGCAGTTTTCCCTCTTCATTGAAAACCATGGAGGTATTGAACAGGCCTTTGCCCGCATTTTCATAAACGGAGCCGGCAACCAGCGCGATGGCATTTTCCTTTGCCGAATTGGAAAGGGCCAGTGAGGCATTGCCAGGGATTGATTCAAAATAGGAGGGCGGAAGTTTTTTGGGGCCAGCCCTCGTAAAAGGAAAATAGGGGGTTAGGAACAATTCGGGAAGGCAAACTATATCTGCGCCCTTTGAAGCGGCATTCGAAATGAGCTTAAGCGCATTTGCCAGATTCCTCGAGGGCTCCCGCCCCATTTTCATTTGAACAAGGCCAAGCGCTACCGTTTTACCCATGAGGAATCCACGAGAAGAGTATTGCGAAAGTTATTTTAAGGCTATCTGACACAGCAATGGAATCTAGAAACCCTGCAAATTTTTGGGAAAAAAGGGGCATGGAAAAATTTGCGGGGGAACGCACCGATTTGCTTGCAAGATTTTTTTTTCCTGAAGCAGGTTTTTTTGGTTTGCAAAATGTTCCAAAAAATAAAAAAAACACCTAAAAAAAGGTTCAAAATTGATTTGCAGGGAACTCGCCTTGAAAAAGGGGTGAAAATTACGAGGGGAATTTTTTTCCGCAAAAAAAGCGGAAAACCAAACGATATATTTAAATACAAGTTACTGATATTGTAATATGTTTTCTGCGCTCTTTGCGCGAATTTGGTTAAAAAAAGAAAAATAAAATATTGGGTGATCGGCTGACAAATGCACGGACCACATTTGATGTTAGACTGCTACGGTTGCGACAAAAAGGCCTTGAACGACATGAATATCGTATTCAAATGCCTCGATGAGCTTCCTGAAAAAGTTAAGATGCACAAGATGACACTGCCATATTGCGTTAATTGGCCAGGTGGCACGCCTAATGATGGCGGGGGGATCAGCGGCTTTGTATTGATTGCGGAATCGCACATAAGCATACATACCTTCCCGGACCTTGGATACCTTACATTTGACATTTACTCATGCAAGGAATTCGACAAGAGGAAGGTGATGGGATTCCTCAATGAGCTCTTCAAGCCAACCAAGATTGAAGAGCAATTCGCGCACAGGGGGCAGATGCACATGCAGAACCTGATTACGCCTATTCGCCAAAAAACCTGATTTTTCTTTTTTTCGATCTTTTTCTTATTTTTTTAAATGCTTGAGCGTATGCCCGATTTGGTGCAAGAGGGCGCGAATTGCCTATTTCCATTTAGAAACGCCGTTTATTGCCATTGCGGGCATCGTTTGCCTTTTCACTGCATAATTTTCAAATTGGCAAAATATCCCAGCCGTCAGGCTTTTATATTCGGCGATTCTAAAATTTTGCATGGCAAGGGGGGAAAAACGGCTAATCCATAAGGCGCATGCAAAGCCTGCGAGTGGCAGGCAAATCATGAGCGATGAGCAAATATCGGTCGTGAGGAATATTGTGATAAAAAGGAAGCGCGAATGGCGCAGGGGAAACCGGCATACCCATTGGTTTTATGTATTTTTCCTGTTGCTTATAGTGTTTGGCACGATTATGCTTTATGATCCGGGAATGTTTAGGCTCTCAAAAATGGCGCAAACAATAATTTTGCTGATCACTGGCCTAATGCTCATGGCCTACCTATTATTGCTGCAGCACAATTTCCACCATGATTCGCAGGAAAAGCTTGGTGAAATGGTCGAAAATGAGATTCACCTGTTAAATTCAGAGAGGCTTTCGAAGAGATGAAAATCACCTCGGCATTAATTGGGATCCTGATTTTGATTATTGCAAGCCCTTATGCCCTTGCAGATTCGCCATCCATAACTTTAACCGGAACACCTGCAAATTCAAATTCTGCTACAATCTCCTTTAATGTTGCCCCGGAATCCGATGGGCGGGTTTACTACTGGATTTCTGAAGATTTGGTGCAAAACAATTTTACGGCAGAATTGCTTCCTGTCCACAACATATACATTGGCGGACTTGTTCCATCCACTACGTATAATTTCAATATCACATCTTGCAACCAAGGGAATTGCACCACCTTTGGACCGGGTACCTTCCAAACAATAGCCGCTGCGCCAAGCTATCCAGCGCCCCAAATCAATGATGCAAGCATTGCAACTTCTTCCATAACCAATCTGTCCTCACAAATTGCCTGGACCACGGATATAAATTCGGATTCAAAGGTGTTTTTTGGTGCCACAACAAGTTATGGGTTGGAGCAAGGCGTGAATGACAATTTGACAACGCATTCTGTTGGTTTGAACGGGCTGCAACCAGGCTCAACATACCATTTCGCAGTTCAAAGCTGCAATGCAGGCAATTGCACAAATTCAAGCGATAAGACTTTCACAACCGCAGCCAATCCGACACCATCTGCCACAATCACCCCTACTCCCACCCAAACGGGAGGGAACCCGACCCCTCCAAGCACATGCGTTGATAGCGATGATGGGAAGGACTATTACGAAAAGGGATACATCATTTCGGGAAATGAGGGCGGGGATGATGTTTGCGAGTCAAGCGCTGTGCTGAAGGAATATTTGTGCAATGATGAAAGGACAATTGGGGGCACCATCAGGTATTCGTGCCCATATGGGTGCAGCGATGGAAAGTGCCAGATCCAGGTGGAGGAAAAGGCAAATCCGGCTGCGGCAAACGCGTCACCTATTGCTCTTTTGGAAATGGAAAAGAAAGTCGGATTTACAACAACAATCAAGGCGAAATACGTTGGCGGCTCCACGCTCATAACTTTTATCCAGGCAGTTTCTAAAAGGATATCGGGGGAAATCCATGTTGTATTTCCCTTTGAAATGAAGGATTATAGCGGAGGTAAAATCACCATATTGCCAAAACCCCTATTGGTGAAAAACGATGGGACGGGAAAAATTGAAGCGATTTGGGATGAGGATTTATTGCCGGGCGATTTTCAGGTTCAACTAACGGTTCCTGGCAGGGTGGAAGAGGCCGTTTTGGAAACATTTTCAGCGGCATCCTTCCTTGGAACGGAGTTGCCCGATGGGGCCGGCGGGGATGCGGAAAAGGCGGCTTTGAAGGCGGCCAATGATGCCTTGGGGAATGGAACAAATCAGTCCTTGAATGAATTAACCGGGCTTGCGCCTGTTGGCAATTCATCGGGCGATGGATATGGCGGTTGGTTTACCCCCTTGATACAGCTGCTTTTGCTGGTCCTAGGAATTGGGGCCGTGCATTATTTTGAAGGGGATATGCACCTGGGGGCAGAGCAAACATCCAACATTCTTGAAGAGCTCGACAACGGCCCCAAGGGGAAAATGGGCAAATAGTTTAAAGGGGGAAATTAGTGGATGCGAATTTTTCCTCTGAATGGGATGGGCGCAATTACCGTTGCAGGCATCGAATAACCCAAATCAATAAATGATCTAAATCCAAATAAGGGCAAGACATCATCATGGTTGAATTGAAAACATCCGATGGCCTGAAAATTGCCGCAACCTACTACAAATCGAATGCGCAAACAAGGGATGCGGTAATACTTTTGCATATGCTCGGACGCAACCGGGGGGATTATTCGGATTTCGCGGCCAGGCTAAAGGATAGCTTTGAGGTAATTGCAATAGATTTCAGGGGCCACGGGGAAAGCGATGGGAACCTTGCAGCATTTGGCTCCGGGGATTTTTGCAATTTCGAGCTTGATGTGGGGGCGGCAAAGGAATTCCTGGAAAAAAATAACAAGAAGGCATATGCGATTATCGGGGGGAGCATTGGCGCAAATACCGCGCTTAATTTTGCAACCAAAAACGGGATAGGGCAGGCGGTACTGCTCTCGCCAGGGCTAGATTACAGGGGGGTTGGCACGGAGGAATCCGCCAGGAAATTTTCCGGGAGGCTCTTTTTGGCCGCAAGCGAGGATGATCCGTATTCGGCCATGTCGGTTAGGAAAATATATGCCCTCTCGCCCGCTAAAAAGGAGCTGAAAATATTCCAGAATGCGGGCCATGGCACCAAAATGTTCTCCTCCACTGACCTTGAAGTGCAGGTAATGAACTGGCTGAAAAATTGACTTTGGGAGGCGAATTGGCTATTGCCGCAGCTGCATTTATCGATTAATTAAATGGCGCTAACAATTTATGAAAAGACGCATCATCCTTGCAATGGTTTCTTTTTTGCTGATTATCGCCCTATTCGCACGGTTTTCCGGAAGGGAGGATAAATTCTTTGTTGATGCAAACGGGATAGCTTACTACCCATCAGACCGCGGCACTTCGCATTTTAAGGAAAAGGCGCTTTTAGGGGATGAAAATTACGCCATTTCACTCATAAATTTCGATTCGAATGGCACAACGGTTTATTCCAAACTTTGGCTGCCAAAAGGAGGGGGAAAATTCGCCGCACTTATATTTCTGCCCGGAGCTGGAGGCACAAAGGATGCAGGGAAGGATTATGCGCAGATGCTTGCAGGAAAGGGAATTGCTATCCTTGCGCTTGACCAGCGGGGTTTTGGGGAAAGCAAGGAAAAATACCCTGAAAATCTGGAGGGGGAATATGCCCATTTCCTTAGGGGAGAAGAATATTTCCAAATTCTCATGGTTTACGATGCGCTAAGGGCATATGATTTGCTTTCACAAAGGCCGGATGTTGATGAGGGCAGGATTGCAGTGCTGGGTGAAAGCATGGGCGGAAGGAATGCCCTGATTGCCGCCGAAATGGAACCAAGGATCAGGATGGCTATAGGCATTTCAACCGGAGGCTATGGCCTGCCCTCCACCAGTAATTCAAATACCACAAGGTTCCTGCGGTCGTTTGATCCCGATAATTACATAGCCTTGATTTCGCCAAGGAAAGTTGTGATATTCCACTCGGAAAACGATGGCACGCAGCCTTTTGAAATCGGGCTTCGCACTTTCAATTATGCAAAGGATCCGAAAACTTTCTACCGGGTTAGCTGCAAGAGCCATGGCCTTTGCGATGAGATGGGGGAAAATATCGTGAAGGAGCTGGTTGATGGCCTTAAGTAACTATCTCTTTGGATATTCACCCTGCTTATTAAAGAACATTTTCTAAGGGAAATGGAGCCGG
>JBBSVW010000052.1:0-12787 GCA_038046605.1 Microcaldota archaeon
AATCGCCATACCTAATCGAAATTAGGCTTTCTGGACCGGTAAAATTTTACACTAAGAGACTAATTTTTGAAGTTTCGAGAAAATTTCGAGTATTCGGCGCGACCAAGAATAGACCAGTCCCACACATCACACTTTTTGGTCCATTTCTAGCCAGTAATGAAAGTGAGCTTATTTCAATTTTTGATAAATATTGCGCCAACTTTTCCAATGCGACAAATTCTAGGGCCGAACTAATTTCGTACGATATTCGGGGATTTGATGCATTTGATGGAGATATAGGCAAGGTCATAGCACTTGATCTTGAACCCTCCGAAAAACTTAAAGATTTTAGGTGGGAATTAGCAAAAAACCTTCACCCAATTTCAAGAGCTAAACCATGGGACTACAAAAGAAATTTTATCTTCCACGCTACAATTGCATTTAGGGATATTGGAAAAAAATGGACGAGCATACTAAACTACCTTCGTAGAAGGGAAAAAGGTATCGGCAAACAATATGTCTATAGAATTACATTGTTGAAAAACAGTAAAATTTTAAGAGAATATGATTTTTTAATGAAAAAAAGCTTAACACGGACTGAAGCCAAATCAACCAAAATCGGCAGAAAATATAAAAAAAGTTGATCTCAAATCAACCAAACCTATTTTAAGACGGAATGGGAAATTCATATTATGATCAACGTGATGGGCTGGAAAGTCAAGGAGGAGAGGCTAAACCTGGCGGGGGCGGGTTTGCTATTTACAAGCATATTTACCTTGTTCTATCCCCCAACAGCAGCATTTGGCTTTTTTTCCATGCTGGCAGGGGAGTACTTGTTTTTGAGGTATTCCTGAATTATGCAAAAAGAGTTATTGACTGAAATTGAGCTCAAGCACAAGCGATATCTTGCCTATTTGCAGGGAATTACCGCAATATCCCTCGCCTTGGCTGTAGCCCATTTCTCAAGGCCGCAAACCTTCTTTTCTATCGGCAATTTTCAAATCGGGCTCATTCAAGTTTCACTTGCAGTCATCATTTCCGGCTGGCTTTCCTTACACTTATCCCTTCGCACATCCGAAAACCGGCTATTGGCAAAAGCATGACAACCCTTAAAAATCCCAATTTGCACAAAGAGTGAACCTTTAAATGTTGGATAACCGGCGCAATAGTGCCGGCCCAGAATAGGTGAAACTAATGGGAGCATACAAATACATCAAGGAATCGTTCCAGAAAAGCTACAAGGAACGCTCTGATTCATTCAGGACTAGATTGCAGGAGTTCCGGAAGGGAAACACCGTTGAACGGGTGGATAAGCCAACCAACCCCCCACGTGCGCACGCACTTGGTTACAAGGCGCGCAAGGATTTCATGGTTGCTAGGGTCAGGATCAAGAGGGGCAAGCGCTCACGGCCAAAGCCCGATCAGGGAAGAAAGCCGGGCCGGAACCGCAAGTTCGTGAACCCGGGAATTTCACTTCAGCATTACGCCGAACAGAAGGTTTTGCGCAGGTTCCCAAATCTTAAGGTCCTTAATTCCTACATCGTAGGCGAGGACGGAATGTATAAATACTTCGAAGTGATTATGCAGGATAAGCACATGAATCTTGGCTGATTTCAATATGGCACGAAGCGCACTTTTTTTCACCTCCGCGCTTTTTTCATTCTTTTTTTTCCTTAGCTTTGCCCAAACAGGAGCTGCAACCGATGGCTCAACATCCATAAACCCAATCTCTGCCCAAATTGTGCCCGATCCCGTTCTTCGAAACAATTCAGCCTCCTTTTTCATCGAAACTGATAGCGAATACGATTTGAACGAAACCAAGTGCGTTTCACCAACTGGCGCGGGTCTTTGCACATGCACAATTGGCTATAAGGGGAAATATTCGAATTTCGAATGCCTGGCACGGCCGCCTGTTTTTGGAACCTATTCCTTTTCGATGAAGGATATTAGGAGGGAGAGGGGTTCGATGGCAATAACCATTTCCGAACCAAAGCATGATGAAATTCAGTATGCGACGATGCCGCCTGGGCCACCAAACGGCGCATCATACGAGCCAATCACCAGGGATAAGCCGGTGGAATGGCCCATACTGCTCCTTTTTTTAGCGGCGGTGCTCTACACGGTTTACGAGTTCCGGGAGCATTTATTGAAGAGGGATTGACAATATGTTCAATTACATTGATTTGAACCTCCAAAACCCCAAATTGGCTGATGATGCAAAGAAATTGGGCTTTTCGCAGGTAAAAACCGCCCGAATTTTGCTATTGGAAAATGGAAAAGACCTCAATTTGGCGAATGGGAAGGAATTAATGACAGTCGAGAGCGCAGATCCGGAACTCCTGCGCAATTGCATCAAGCAAAAAAAGCCAATCCTTTGCAATCCGCTGCTTTCAAAGGATTTCTATAGGGACGATGGGTTGATCCGGGAAGCAGCTGAGAGGGAAACCGTTTTCGAAATACCAATTTCAGAATTCCTTAAAAGCAATTTTGTTTTCCGGGCAAAACTCATAAACAACGCCCGCAAATTCATCAAAAAATGCCTCAAACTTAAAGCTAGCTTCGTATTCACCAGCAGGGCGGAAAATGAGTTGGAGCTAAAATCGCCACGGGAAATCATCGCAATAGCTTCGACGCTATTTGATTTGACTACGGAACAGGCGCAATTTGCCATTTCCAGGAGGGCGGAAAAAGTTATTCGCACCATTGGCTAGGGGAAAATAACTGCAATTGCAGCCGATATTTGGCATCCCATACCCACCATATTGATTTGCGCATCAAAACAAGGGGGTAGAGGCGACCTATTGAAGGGGTAGGGCAACATCCAAAGCTCTTTTGGATGTTAGTAGAGCGAAGCTCTACGTGACCCGGTAGAGGAATGCTTTCCCCTTGGGGTTGGGGGCTTAGCCCCCTGGAGGGGTTGGTGGTTAATAAGGAAGGAAACCGAATAGGTACGATAAACATGGCACAGGAAGTCATCGTACAAACCGGAATTGGCAGCCGGGAGTTCCGGAAAATAATCCTGGCAAGCAGGGGCCAAAGTTTCAATGCGCAATTTGCGGAATTCCTAGGGGCCCACGGAATTGATGCATCGAATTCAATTGATGGCGTAAGGATTGCAAACAGGTATAAGGCAGTTGCCCATCATGACACCCTAATCAACGGAGCGGCATTGGCATTCCTTAGCATTTACCATCCGTACCATATCGTCGATGTGGAAGTTTCCGAAACGCAAAAAAAATACCCCGTCCCTAAAAGTTTCGACTCCAACCGGCAATCGCTCCAAAGCCGGAGGATAAAATTCGACGGGCCGCAGCCAAATATACTTGTCAGGTTCAAAAACAAGGTAGGATAAGATTCAATTAAGGGTTGGGGGGATTTCAAAAAAAAGCGGATGCTAAGCCCTATTCGAGTTCATCCATCAAACGATAATATGCAGTTGGAAGCTCTTCCATCGTGATTATTCCAAAAAGCGCCCTGACCTTGTGCCTCAATTCCGTATCAACGGCCATTCCCTCATTGAAGAATTTCTCCTTGAAAAATTCGGTTTTCCTCTCCCCTTCCGTATCCAGGTCAAATAGCAGGATCAACTTTTGCCCTTTTTCGAGCATCGAGAGAGCCTTTTGCACAATTTGCCCGTTTTGCCCATTTGCCAATATCACATTGCCGGCAATCCCTAGTTCCTCGAGAGCGGCAAGGTCATTTTTCCCTTCAACTAGCAAAAGCCCATTCTTCAGCTCGAGCATTATTTTTTTGAGGAACTTGTCCTGTGTGATGCCCATATTTGCCACCTATTTGAAATGCTTGCTGTAAAGTTTTATCGCGCCCTCCCAACCCCCGGGGATATGTTCGTTTGCAATGTAAAAAAGAACCCTATGCCTCTGATATGCGCTTTTTGGCGAAATTCTCAGCTCCCCGTTAACATGCAATAGATGTATCCCTAAAAGCAAAGTATGAACGGGGTCAAGCCCTTGTTTTTCCCCGAATGCTAGCTTATTCCCTATGCTTGCATTTGACTGGGACATGGTTTTTTTTATTTTTGGAACATTGGCCACAGCATAGATCAGGGGGACATTTATTCCCGATTTTGGAAGAAAAGCCACAACACCGGGTTTTAGTTGCACATCCCTAATATTTCCCTCCCTTCGAAGCCTGGCTAAACCAGGATAATAGGCGCGATAATCCCTAATCGCCAACTGGATATTTCGCACAACTCCTCCAGCCTCATGGCGTAGGTGCCTTTGCAGAACCGGGTCGGGTTCCCTAGCTGCCCTTATTAGGAAAGCATTCAAATCCGAATGCAAAGTTTTCAACCTTGATTCGAAATGTTCCGCAGGGGGTTTTTCCGACTTGGCCATAACCACCAATTAGCAACCAAAATATAAATAATAACGGTTTATTGCCCATACATGAAAATCCCGCTTGAGGAAATAGAAAGGCAGGAATGGATCAAGGCGTGGTCGGGAAAATGGAGCATCCTGACCTGCACCTACTTAGGAGAGCAGCATTCACACACCGTAAAGCCCACGCTTGGAAAATGCCTTCCGCACCTAATCCTGATTGTCAAACACGGCATTAGCACTTGCTACTATCAAAAAAAAGAGCTCAAGGAATTTGAATCGCACTTATCCAAAAGGGCGCAAAAGGATGAAGGATTCATACGGAAGGAATGCGGCGAACTCATCTCGCAAGCAAATGAAATACGCTGGTCCATAACAAAGCTAAAGGGCATGCGAATTGGGAAATCCGAGCATTCACTTTTCCTAAAACACCTCTATAGCTACATTTCCTCACACATGGCCGTGAAAAGGCTGCCGGATTCAATCCCTCCCGAAATGCTCTCAAAGGATCTTCCAAAATTGCAGGCAGCTAGGGTTTATGCCGAGCCGGTTTACACGGAAGTCGAGGAGTACATGGAGCACATGGGAAGGCAGATTGGAAAGGAAAATAGGATTCCGGCAAACCTGGTTTTGTGCTCCAGGAAAGAAGAACTGGAAAAATACTTTTCGAGCGGGAAAATGCCTCGTTACGACGAGTTAAGGGCTAGGGATGGCATTTCCGCACTCATTTTCGTCGATGGCAAATACGAACTGGTAACTGGAAAGGGAGCGGAGAAGGTGGAAGCATCCCTGCACGGAAAAACAGAAATCGGCGAACTTAGGGGGGTAAGCGCATATCCTGGAAAGGCTATTGGAAAGGCCCGGATCATAGTTGACCCGAAAAAGGGGAAGGATTTCAGGAAGGGCGAAATACTAATTACCGGAATGACGCGTCCGGAGTATATTCACCTAATCAAATTGGCAGGGGCGGTTGTGACGGATGCAGGAGGGATGCTTTCTCACGCCGCAATCACCGCTCGGGAGCTTCACATCCCAACAATTGTGGGGACGGAAAAGGCAACGAAGGTTTTCAGGGAGGGGGAAATGCTTGAAGTGGATGCGACTAGGGGGATTGTTAGGAAAAAATCCTAAATAAAATAGCCGGTCTCGAAAATAATAATTCTCAGATGATTCACGCAAAGGGCCAATTAAGAGGGGGTCGAAACCTATTTAAAGATTAAATTTTACCTTTGGATGCGGTAAAATAGTGATTGCTTGCCCCGGATTAGGAATGGCAAGCACCGCCCGAATAAGTCCATTGTGTGGGGGAAAGGTGATTCTGCTGAGACTAGGCTATGCGGTTTTATCCCTGATTTTGCTTTTCAGCGCCGTTTCAAGCTCAAATGCCAGGAGCGCCGATGAGACTGGATTGGTTTGGATTGATGCAACTCCCAAACAGGCCGGGATCGACCAAGTGCAAAACCCCCAATCCTGCGGCATCGGCTATTTTGCCGGTAGGAGATACATGCAACCCGGAAGCACTACATCTTACCAGATAGGGGTGGTTAAGCAGGATCCCAACGGGGACGGCTACTATGCGAGTTCCATGTTTTTTGAGAATGTGAAGCAACCTGAGCTGAATTGGACCTCCTTTTCCCCTACGGAAATCATCACTTTCTTGGATTTGAATAATACATCCAGCTCTGAAACTGTATGGACTTACGTTAACAACAACACCCTCGGATTGGCATTTGGCAAAAATGATTTCAACATAGTCCATAAATGCGAAACCACGGGGAATACGGGACTCTCAGTTGCTGCACCGGCAGATATCACCATTTATCCCCACTTCATCGCAAATTTCAGCGCGCATTTCTCACAAACCAATAGGTCCATTGTCAACCTTACTTGGGCTCCATTCAATGCCACCAACCTTACAAACATCACAATTTATCGCACCCTCGGAGGAGAAATAAACATTACAAATTATCAGGGAGCCGAGGCAATTGCCGTCCTTGATCCTTCCGCCACCAATTATGTGATCGAAAGCAGCAATCCTTGCCTGGATTATTATTATGCAGCATACGGCTTTTCGGATGTGGGCCTGAGAGCGATTTCGGCAACGGTTCCCAACAGCGATTACGGGCAGCCAAGGCCGTTTTACCTACTGACCCCAACTGAAGATATGCAATTGAACGACGAATCGATTCTCTTCTCATGGGAAAGGAGCCTTGATCCCTCGCCACTGGAATCCGTTAATTATGAATTGCACATGTATTCAGCCGCGGATCCCAACAACCCCATACTTTCACAATCTCTGACGCAAACCTCCTATCTCCTGAACAACTCCCAGTTTGGGAATTACACATGGAAAGTACGTGCATACGATGATTGCGGATTTGAAACCTACGGCTCTGCTAAAAGGAACCTGGCCTTGAATTCTAACGGTGGAGCCGTCACTATCGTCGGCGGAACCTCACCCAATCCTGGATATGTAAATGACGGAAAGCTTGCCACCTCATCCGCCATAAGCCTTGGTTTTTCCTCTTTAAGCGTTGAGTTCCCTTCACACCCCGAAGTCAACAGGGTCCAGCTCGAATACACTCTTGCCCAACCCGATTCCAATGTGCCATACTCCCATCGGTTCGAAATTTACAACAATCAGGCATTCTCGAGCTCATTCAGGTATCTTAGGGATGGGAGCAGGATGATTTTCGACGGGGCTATGCCTCCATCAAATAGCCAAAATGTAAGGCTCCAATTTTCCATGGATGCCCCATTTGCTTCGTCCTTGTCGGGGAGCCTTGTAGAGCTCAAGGTACACGGAGCCAGGAGTGCATTTAGCGTAAATCGGAGGCCCTCTGCGCCCAATTCCATCCTTTGCAACGGCGTTGAATGCCCGGCAAATCCCACATTCAATGAAACAATCAATTTGGAATGCTTAGGTTCCATCGACCCCGAAGGCGAACCACTGACTTATTCGATTGAAGCATATTACAACAAAATGCTCGGAACGGAATATGGCAACAATGGCTGGACGAAGAAAAGGGGCATCACAATCACGGAAAATTCGGGTACGCAGCTTAGTGATTACCCCATTTTGCTAAACATACCTTTCTCTTCCGGAATGAAATCCGATTTTTCCGACCTTAGGTTCGAAAATGATGCGAATTTTGCCCACCTGCCTTATTGGATCGAAAATAAAGTCGATTATTCCTATGCGAAAGTATGGGTGAAAGTCCCGTCCATTCCTGCAAAGGGAAGTAAGCAAATAACAATGCATTATGGCAACCCCGACGCATACTATGAGGGGAACGCAAGCAGCATATGCGACGGTCCATTTGGCGAGGATATAGAAGGAAACAGCACCTGCTGGCTTTACCGGGAGGATTTCAGCACCGACGTATTCCAAAACCCCCTTTGGAGGAGGTCGAAACCGTGGCCCGACGTATTTGTCGAAAGCGGAGCATTAAGGCTTCCCAGGTACATGGGCCCGAATTGGGCGGATTACAACCAGTCAACCCCCATTGCCGCATTGACGCAATCAAAGGACATAGCCCTTGAGACCAGGACACTGTTCGACACATATGGCAGCGGGAATGGCTACAAATCCGGAAGCCATACCATCAATACAAAAATAGGAACCATCACCTACATGCAGTACAGGGATTATCCGGGGAATGGCTGGGCCATCAATAATGGGTTCACGGGGATAATGGAGCCAAATCCACCTACGCCCGTTTACATACGGGCAAGGGCGGTATTCAGCACCGAACAGGAATCGCTATATGTAAATGTCACCGATGGATCCGGTTTGACATTTGTTGGAAGCTCGATCCGTGAGCTTGGCGACATAAGCGGATATGGTTATAGCCAATATTGGGATTCGAACATGGCAATAGATTGGATCGGCTTTAGGAAATTCATCGATCCTGCGCCAACATATTCGATTGGACAAGAATTGCCCGATTACGGCTTTGCATGGTACGAACTTGGGACTCATCCCTCAGGCGGAACATTTGATTGGGATATTTCAAACATCACCCGGCAGCAAAATGCAGCCCTGCGTTGCAGGGCAATCGATGCAACCGGCAGCAACACCTACACGGCATATTTCCAATCGAACGCCAATCTCTCATTGAATTACAATTACGAGCCAACTGCGCCAACTGCGCTTCTATGCAATGGCCTGCCTTGCAGTGCCAACTACGAATTTGAAGATCCAATCAACATCAGCTGCTCTGGCTCTTCCGACCTGGAAAACAACGCCATCACATATATGGTCGAATCATTCATTTATCCCAACTCAACCACGGGCATGTGGTGGAATTACACCTGGAACAAGCGAAAAAATCTGCAAATTACCGAAAAATCAGGAATGGCCCTATTCAATTATACAATCCCAATAAATTTCACCTATGAGGGCGGCATGCTCTTAAATTTCTCCGACCTGCGCTTCGTGGCGGGAAACAAGCAGCTCGATTATTGGATTGAAAAAAAACAAGATGGCGCCTGGGCATACGCATGGGTAGAGATAGATTCGATTCCGGAAAACGGCAGCGTTATTATTGGCATGTACTATGGAAACCCCAAATCCTCAAGTGCAAGCAATGAAACTGCAGTATTCCTCTTCATTGAAGAATTCGAAAACGGAGAATACAACGCCTCTTACTTCACGTCTGGCAGCGGCACAATATCATATTCCAACCAATCCAACTGCGTAGTGGGAAGTTGCATGGAATTATATTTGCAGGGAAACAGGTGGATTCAAACGTCCATTCCCAGCATCAACGCCACAAACCGCCATGTGCGCTGGTTCGTAAACGGATATAACGCATACCGCCCGTATAGCGGGCTTTCGCTCTCACCTGCCTACAGCGCCCTTTGGACAGATTACAATAACAACGACCTATGGGAATCAACCGACGGAGGGGCATACGAGACAGCGCCCGTCGTCGACAAGTGGCAGCAATTTGACGTCTATGCGACAGACGGAAAGGTGCGGATCTCCATAGACGGCACACTTGTATTGAATTACACCGCATCCGGCAAACTGAACAACTATGCAATGCTTATTGGGGGTTACTCGAGCGCTTCGAGCGGCATAATGCTCATTGACAGCTGGCGGGCACGAACATATGTGAGCCCCGAACCCCAAGTCAGCATCGGAAGCGAAGAGGATGGGACGATCTATGCTTGGAATACAATTGGCAGCCATGGTGAGGGATCTTTCATGGAATGGAATACGGCTGCATTCGAGGCAAACGCGCACTCCGGCCTTCGTTGCCGGGCAATCGACCTTGACGGAAGCAAACTATACTCGGGGTACTACTCACCAAACGTCAATATAACCATCAACAAAGCCAACTTACCTCCAATTCTTAATGCGATTGGGAACAGGACGGTTGTTGAAAATTCCACTCTCACAATCCAGCTGCTTGCAACGGATGAGGATGGAAATCCGCTAACTTACGGAATTACTGGAGTGCTTCCAAGCGTTTATTATTTCAACCCCTCAAGTGGCCTTTTCGGCTGGACGCCAAGCTTTAACGACGCTGGAACCTACACTGTGGAATTCAACGTTACAGATGGGAATCTTTCGGATATCGAATCAATTGCAATAACTGTCGTAAATTTGAACCAACCTCCAATGCTTGCACTCATTGGCAGCCGGAATATATTCGAAAACTCATCTCTCACAGTCCAGCTGAACGCAACTGACCCGGATGGAAATAACCTAACGTATGGGATAATCACCAATATTCCATTGGGATATTCCTTCCAAACCCAGACAGGCTTGTTTTCCTGGACGCCCTCGTTTTCCCAAGCAGGCGGCTACACCGCCACATTTAATGTAACTGACGGCCAGGCATCGGATTTGGAGACTATAACTATAACAGTAAACAACCAGAATAGGCCGCCGATTTTGGCCTTGGTGGGAAATAAGTCCGTTATGGAAAATTCAACCCTGACGATCCAATTGGGTGCAACGGATGCGGATGCGGATCCTTTAACATTTGCAATTATCGGAACGATACCAAGTAATTATTCGTTCAACACGAGCAGTGGACGGTTCATATGGACACCAAGCCAAACCGATGCCGGAAACTATTCAGTAAAATTCAGAGTTGCAGATGAAAGTAGTTTTGACGAGGAAACCATAATTATTTCCGTCTTGGATATGAACACGCCCCCAACAACCCCAACCACATTGCTTTGCAACGGATCACCATGCAACGGGTACCACATTTACAACGGTTCGATTAACCTTTCCTGCTCGGGTGCTTTGGACGAACAGGGGGACCAGGTAACATACTTTTTGGAGGCCCGCTACAAGTCCACATTAGAAGGGCTCACCCCCTGGCCGTTCCAGCCGTGGAAAAACAGGAAGGATATTGTGATGGAGGGAACGGCATATTCACAGCTAAGCAATTTCGCCCTCCCAATAATGGTGTATTATGAGCCCGAAATGAAGCCTGATTTTTCCGATTTGAGGTTCCTTGACGGGAACGGTATCAATGAGCTGAAATATTTTATCTATAACAAAACAAATTCCTCCTTTGCAAACGTGCTTTTGAAACTCCCGCAATTGAATTCCGCTGATGATGCAAAAATCATCATGTATTTTGGAAACCCATCGGCCCAAAGCAAGAGCAATTTGAGCGCAGTTTGCCCCCAGAATTTCGGCTACGATGTAGAGGGGAACGGCGCTTGCTGGATATACCGGGAGGATTTCAATTCAAATGTATTTACACAGCCCGAATGGACAAGTTATTCGGATGGAGGAAGAATCTCTTCTAGTGTATCAAATGGCAACCTCATAATTCCAACAGGGTGGTGGAGTATTCATGGGTGGGCCCTTTATGCGCCTCAAAACCCGATTGTGAATTTGTCATCCAACAACAATATTGCCATTGAAACCAGGACGAGATTTGATACCGCAGGGGCATATAATGGCTATAAATCAGGGGCACACCAGCTAAGATACGGCACACAATCGATAACGTACGGAATGTACCGGTCCGGGGATGGATGGCAAATAAACAACAACTGGACGGGTCTGGTAAATCCAAACCCGCAAACACCGGTTTGGGTCAGGATGAGGGCAATTTACAATTCATCCGAGGAGGCCCTTTTTGCTAACGTGAGCGATGGGATGCGCCTTGGCAAAATTGGGACGGGCGCATCAAGCATAAATTATATCGGTGGCCTTCGCTGGTTCCAGGAGGATTGGGACATCAACATGACGATCGACTGGGTCGGGGTAAGGCAACTTCCCCCTGAAAATTACTTCTCCTACCCGTGGAAAACCATTTCTCAGCTTTCCGAGGGCGCAACGTTCAATTGGAACACATCGAGCGAACCATTGCAGAACGGAGTGCAAGTGCGATGCAGAGCAATTGATCTAAATGGCAGCGGCCAGTATTCAGGATATTTAAGCCCGCAAATGAACATCACAATTTGGCAGAACAGCGCGCCAAATCTACTCCCCCTCCAAAATGCAAACATATCAGAGAATTCGACAATCACATTTGAACTTTCCGCATCGGATGCGGACGGGGATAGCCTCCAGTTCTATTTGGAAAGCGGCATCACTTCTCAATACAGCCTTGATCACAATACCGGTTCATTCAGTTGGACCCCCACTTTTGATGATGCCGGCCTTAGAACCCTGGCCTTCAATGTAACTGACGGCAAATTGTGGGATAGGGAACGGGCAAACATCACGGTGATCAACACCAATCGAAAACCTGATATCCCAAGCAATCCTTACCCGGCAAATAACCAAACAAATGCATCGAGATACATAGTACTTTCATGGAATGGCTCCGACCCCGATTCCTACGATGCCAACCTAAGGTATAGCCTATTTTACGGCGAACAACCCGATCCCTACCTTCTTCACTACAATTTCACAAATTCGACCTACAACCTTACTGCTGCCGGGATAATACCCAGTTATGGGGCCATAATCTATTGGAAGATTGCCACTTATGACAGCTACGGCAATTTATCGATTGGCCCCATCTGGAAATTTACCGTTAGGCAAAATGGGCCACCGCAAGGAACAATTTCAAATGTTACCGTATACGAAATGGGAACTGCGTTAATTGAGCCAAAAATGTTCGATGACGAGCCAATCAACTATGAAATAAACAGCCCCAAATTTGCATGGAACGGCAGGTATTTCTCCTGGAATCCCGGCCCTAGCGATTCGGGGGAATATGATTTTGTAATTACGGCCTCAGATGGCGAATTCGCCGTAAACAAGCCAGTGCATGTCAGTGTTGTCAATAAATGCACCAGCTATGACAAATTCAAAATGTGCTGGATCGGCTGCACGTGTGCAAGGGCACAAAAATAAGGCAAAGTTAGCAATAGGTGGGGATTGGCTTTATTCCCCATATGCCGCCCCTCATCCAATAATCACACCTATCTGCGGTTCACGAATAATAGGTGACACTTTTACCATAATATGATCAGGTGGTAAA
>JBBSVW010000053.1:0-17793 GCA_038046605.1 Microcaldota archaeon
CATGCACGCGGTCATGGCGGATGCAAAGCCGCCGATAGTTTACCTGAATGATGTCAGCAGAAAAATCATAGCGGGAGTGGAAGCCATCAATAAACAAGATATTGTTGCAGGCTACACCTTTGATGCGGGCCCAAATGCGCATATTTACACCCTTGATGAAAATGTTTCGGGGGTCAAAAAGATGCTCGCGGGAATTTCCGGCATTCGCAAAACAATCGTGTGCAGGGTGGGGAGCGGGCCCAGGATTTTAGGTTAGGAGTTTTTTTTAAAAATGGCGTTTTGGAATAATATTTGTGTGTTGCTATGGGTTGTGCCCAGTTGAAAATGAATTTTCAGATTCCTTTTTTCATATCGTGAACCAAATGAAATCATTTTGCGCATCCGCGCCAGGAAAAGTCATGTGGCTTGGGGGCTATAGCGTGCTCGAGAAGGGGAATGCATCGCTTGTAACTCCAATGGCTGCCCGGGCAAGGGCCTTTTGCGCATTATTGCCAAGGGAAAAAGGCGGCGCAAGGGCAGTTTTAAAATCTCCCCAATTTGGGATAAATTTGGATGGGAAAATAGGGGCAAATGGAAAAATTAACTTTGCCAGGGCTTCGGTTTCTTCATTGCATTCCGCAAGGTTCATCCTTTCCGCATCTGAAATATGCCTGAAATATTTCATTGCAAAAGGCCTGCCAATTTCCGGCTTCGAACTTTGCGTTGAAAACGATGCCGCATTCGGGAAAAAGGGTGCAAAAACAGGGCTTGGAAGTTCTGCCGCCGCAACAGCCGCATCAGTTGGCGCAATATTGGGATTATTCGGAATTAACATAGCCTCGGGCTTTGGAATGCAAATTGCCCACAACCTCTCCCAAATGGCCCACTCCAAGGCGCAGGGAAAGATTGGAAGCGGATTTGACATTGCCTCCGCGGTTTACGGCCCAATAACGTATTCGCGTTACTCTTCGGATTTAGTGGAAAAAGGGTTGAAATTGAAGTGGAAAAAATTTGCTGATTTGGTGGAAAAAAGCTGGGATTGCCAAATTGCGCCAATTGCGCTTCCAAATAATTTTATTCCCCTTCTTGCTTATGCCGGAAAAAGCGCCTCCACATCGGAAATGATTGGGAAAATTGTGAAAATGAAGGCGAAAGGCAAGCAGGACTATGCGGCATTGATCCATGAAATTGATTCCGCAAATGCGCAGGCCATTTCGGATTTGGGCAGGGGGGATATGGCAAGCTTCAAGCATCATTTCAAGGACGGAAGGCTTCCCACTAAAAAGCTGGGCGAACTTGCTGGCGCAGAAATTGAAAGCAGCGCAATGACCCGCCTAATTGAGGAATCAATGGGGCATGGCGCATTCGTTTGCAAACTGCCCGGCGCCGGCGGGGGGGATATCATTGCCGCAATTTGCCTTTCAAAAAAGGATGCGATTAGGCTTCGCGAATTCTGGAGATCAAGAAAACTAAAAGTGCTAAACGTTGGTTTTGGAAAGGAAGGATTGCTTAGGTGTTAGGGTTTTTGATATGCCTTGAAAGCGGGTCAGCCAAAACTGTTTATATGGGGCTGAATAGCCTTTTTCCATAAAAAAAGAACCCTTAATAATGGCAAAAAATAGATACTATTCGTGAGCCAAATATGGGCATAGAAACCCGGAAAATGCAGCACGTTGAAATTGCGCTTAAGGAAAAGATCGAAACAACAAGGAAGGGCGGCTTTGAGGATGTGGAGTTTGCCCATTACTCCTTGCCTGAAATCAATTTCAGCGATGTGGATGCGTCCGTTTCCTTCCTCAAGCGGAAATTTTCTGCGCCCCTTATGGTGGTTTCCATGACCGGCGGCTTTGCGGAGGCGGAAAAAATCAACAAGCATTTTGCAATTGCCGCGGAAAAGGAAAACATCCCCCTGGGCCTGGGTTCCCAGCGCGTCATGCTCGAAAAGCCGGGGATGAAAAAAACATTCATGGTTCGGGATGTTGCGCCAAAGGTGTTTTTAGCGGGTAACATTGGCGCCGTGCAACTCCAGAATTATTCCAAAAAGCAAATAGAATCGCTAGTTTCTTCCATTGAGGCAAATGCGCTTTGCATCCACTTAAACCCACTTCAGGAGGCGGTGCAGCATGAGGGTGACAAGAATTGGGGGGGCGCCCTTAAGCAGATCGAAAAGGTTTGTGATTACCTGGATGTTCCCGTAATTGCCAAGGAAACCGGCGCGGGCATTAACGGCGAAGTGGCTAAGCAATTGGAGGATGCGGGGGTTGCCGCAATTGATGTTTCCGGAGTTGGCGGGACTTCCTGGAGCGCAATTGAGCTTTACCGGAAAGATGCAAAGGCTGGCGCGGCGTTTTGGAATTGGGGGAATGCCACTGTTGATTGCTTATTGGAATGCTCGGAAATGGTTAAAGTTCCATTGATTGCAAGCGGAGGGATCCGTTCAGGCCTCGACGTAGCAAAATCAATCCGGCTTGGTGCAACGATGGCTGGCGCAGGGCTTCCATTCATAAAGGCGCAAAATTCCGGCGGAGTGGAAGGGATCCGGAAAGAAATCCAATTGTGGAAAGAAGAGCTGCAAATTGCAATGTTCCTTACGAGAAGCAAAACTCTTTTTGATTTGAAAAAGGCGAAACTGCAGGATGATTGCTGCTGCGATGAGGGGGAATGCTGCAGCGGAAAAGAATGCAATGATGATGAGGAATGTTGCGGAGGGAATGGATGCAAAGATAATGAGGACTGCTGCAAGGGCGGGAAATGCTGCGATGATGACTGCAAGGATGGCAAGTGCTGATTAATATTTTTTCAGACCTAATTTGGCGCAATTTCTTAACTCTAATTTATTCGCAGAGGTAAATAAGGGGGAGGCGGCGATGTTGGAATTGCCAAACAATTCCTACATGAGTAGACGCAAAGTCTACGTGACACGTGGTGGGGGCTTAGCCCCCATGGGGTGTCAGGCGTACGCGGGGTTCTCCCCCATCTCATTGTACTTCGCGTGCATGTCCTTGATCTTGTCCATGCTCGCCTTGATTTTCTCCTCAATGACGGCGCCCTCTGCAATCAGGGGCTTGACATCAACCGGGACCTTGATTATTTCGGAGAGCTTTGCAAGCAGTTTCGCGGAGCCTTTTGGCTCCATTGGCTGGGATGTCTGGATGAGGATGTTTGCAGCCGGGAACTTTTCAGCGGCGCACTCGGCAATCAATAGGCCCGAAACTCCCTGCGTTGCGCCCTCCTTGATTACCTCAATGCCCGCCTTCTTGAGCTTTTCAACCATTTCCTTGGTCGAGCCGATGCCGTAAATCTTATCCTGCGGGGTTTCCGAGGCGATGCCCGCAAGCGAGTAGATTTCCTTCACCCCTTTTTCCCTTGCGTATTTTAGGATTTTCTGGGAGAGTGCGAAGGCAACTTCTGAAGGTATCACGAACTCGGAGAAAAGTATGATGAGGTTGTGTTTTTCAGACGCGTATATCCTTGCGGGCGAAAGCGGCACGTAATCATGGATTGGGGCAATGGGCGGGAAATGCGAGCTTGATATGTAGCCAATTACCCGAAGGCCAAGCTTATCCGCCAGGTAGGATGCGGAAATTGTCCCAATCATCCCAATCCCGGGAAAGCCCTCGATCATTATTGCATTTTTCAGCTTTACCTTTTCCACTTCGCGGATTTCAACTATCATGGGCCTTCACCTGATCAAAATATTGCCGCGCCCTTCAAAAGGTTGAATAGCAATATGCTTGATGGCGCCAGCATACAAAAATAAACGGGCGCCTTTTTAAGCTTCCCTTCCTGCATCGCAATGAAGGCGCTTGCTAAAATCGAGAGGAGGAATAGGTAGATTTGGATGGAAATTGCAATTGTGGGCAGCAAATAAGCGCTGCTTTGCGGCTTTCCAAAAATGCCAAAATCAAAATCAAGGTTCATGCCGGCAATTGCGCCAAGCAAAAGGCCCAAAATTGCGGGCACCAGTATTCCTGCCGCTCCAAGGACGGTGTATTTTTGCAATGACAGCGCCGAGGCCAATTCCCGTTGCAATGCGTGCATTTCGAGGATGTCACTGGCAATCCCCCCAAGTGGCTGCATCAACTCCTCGCCGGATTCATAGGCTTCAAGGAGCATGGAAATTGCGCGTTTTAGCAGGGGCGAATTATTGTCATTTGAAATTTCCAAAAGCGCCTGGTCCGCACCATAGCCCGCGGAAATCATATTGTGCGCTTTTTTGAATTCCCTTCCAAGCGGGGAATCCCTCCTTGCGGATTCCTCGATTATTTTTTCCATCGGGGTATTTTGTGGATAGGATGAGATTTGGAAAAGCGCCCCTGGAAGGTCGCTATCGATATCTTTTTGCTTTTTGTCCTTGAGGTAGCCGAGGAGCGAGTAGAGCAAGGATGGGGGGAGGATGAACACGGATATGGGGATTAGGAATTCGAGCGGGAAGGGAAATGCTAGAAGGAAATGGATGGCAATTCCAATAGCCCCGGAAATGCCCCCTAAAAGTAAAATTAGCTCCTTGAAATCCTTCCTAATGCCAATGCTTTCCAGCTCCTCAAAAAACAGTTTTTCCCGCATAGCTTCCAACTATTGAAAGCCTCCGGAATGTTGCTGAATGGAAAAAAATATAATTGCGATGGTTTTGGGAAACTATTGGCGGGTAAATCAAGTGTAAAAATCGGGACAATACGTTGCCGTTCTAGGCATGATTCCTATGGGTGGGAGCGGTTCATCACTCTTGGGAATGGGATTGCATCGCGGATATGCTCAAGCTTGCAAACCCACCTGACAAGGCGCTCCATTCCTAATCCGAAGCCGGAGTGCGGCACGCTTCCGTACCTTCGCAAATCGAGGTACCATTCGTAGGCGGAAACATCCGCGCCATCCTCCTTCAATCTGGCAATCAATTTATCCACATCCTCCTCGCGCTGGGAGCCGCCGATGATTTCCCCATAGCCTTCCGGAGCCAGGCAATCGTTGTTTTTCACAAGCTTTGGGTTGTCCGGATCTTCCTTCATGTAAAATGCCTTGATGGCTTTTGGGTAATGGGTGATGAAAATTGGGACCGTCCTTTCGGCCGTCAGTACCCTTTCGTCCTCCGTCCCCAAATCATCCCCCCATTTGATTTCGCTTTTCTTTTTCTGGAGTATGCCGATTGCCTCATCGTATTTCAGGCGCTCGAAGGGCGGCACTATTTTTATCATTTCAGCAGGATCCCGCCCCAGGAATTTTAGCTCCTTTGCACGATCGGTTGCCGCCTTGTGGCATACGTGCGAAATCAGCCCCTCCTCGAGTGATAGCATATCGGCCAAATCCGCATGCGCAGCCTCCGCTTCCACATGCCAATATTCCGCCAAATGGCGAAGGGTCCGGCTTTTTTCGGCGCGGAATGAGGGCGTAATGGAGTAGACTTTTCCAAGGGAGAATATGAGCGCTTCCAAATAAAGCTGGGCCGATTGGGAAAGGAATGCCTTCTTGCCAAAATAGTTCATTTCAAAAAGCGTGCTTCCTCCTTCGACCGCGCCGCTCACAATTATCGGGGGGGTTGTTTCGTAGTATCCCTCCTGCTTGAAATATTCGCGGACTCCTTCAAGCATTGTGCCCTTGATTTTCATTGTAGCCGTTATTTCCCTGCTTCGGACCCAAAGGTGGCGGATATCCAGGAGGAATTCGGGGGAGTTATCCTTTGCGATTGGGAACGCATGCGCGGAGTGCGTCACCTTGATTTCGGATGCAACCATTTCGAAGCCATTAGGCGCCCTTGCATCCTTTTTTACCGTGCCCTTGATTTCAACGGCGCTTTCAATCAGCGCTTTTTCCGCCGCGGAAAAATCACTTTCGGAAACCTTGTCCTTTTTCACGGCAACTTGCATTATGTCCGTTGAATCGCGGATCACCATGAAGCACATGCCTCCGGATGTGCGCTTGCGGTACACCCATCCGCGGATATGCGCCTCCTTCCCTTCCATGGATTCCATTTGGAGTGATTCGATTGGTGCAAAGTGCTGTTTCATTGTCAATTCCTTAAAATTTTCAGAGCCCAAAATAGCCAGATTTATTTAATTCGCAAAAGTAAATAAAGGGGTAGAGGCGACACGCGTAGGGGATTTAATCCCCTAGAGGTGTCAGAAATATAAACTTCCTTCGTTTTGCTATTAGCATGAGTCTGCTTTCATATATCTATTATGCCTTCTTCGTAGTCGGTTCAGTCACACTTGGCTATTTGCTCCTCCGGCTGGCATTCCCCGAAGTTCGCACCATGGATAAGAATGCAAAACTTGGCGCTGCAGGGATAAGCGGGGCGCTCCTTGCAGTTGCCGCATTTGCAATAGATTATGCGTATGATGGCAGCCTTGAGGTGCTTTCCGGAAATGGCATTTATGCAATGATCCTATTCGTGCTCTTTTTGCTCTCGTTTGTTGCCCTCAAGCTCTATTTCATGTTCTCAAGGCCCGACTTCCTAACTGTTGGGGTACCTTCGGCGGCCCAGCCGGTCATCACCCTTAAAATCGAGCGCATCGAGCGGAAAATCGAGCCGGAGGTCAAGGAAACAATCATTCAAAAGCCCCAATCGGATATGCGCGAATCGGGCGGATCTGGCAACCTTGAAATCATGCAGATAATGGGCAAAGATGAGCCGATTGTGGTTGCGCAGGAGCATGTGGAGCTTCATAGGAAGCAGGGCGTTTTTTCCAGCCTGCTTTCCATGTTTGGAGGCAAAAAGGATCCCTCAAAAGTTTTGCTTGATGAGAATTCGTTGGCAAGGATTGTCCCTATAGGGGCAAGCGCAGGAAGGGAAAATGAGCAAAAATCTGGCGGTAGCGGCAAAATCGCAGGGGGTTTGCCAACAAATTCCCAAACAATATCCGCCCCCCCCTATGTTGCGCGGGGGAATATGGCGGATTATGAGCAGCCCTCTAAGCCTAAAATAATGGATAAGCAAGCCCAAATAGAATTGCCTCCTGGAATGGTTGAGGATAGGATAAAAGGAAAATCGGAAATTCAAGGAGCCGATCCATCTGCAAATGTGCCTCAAGGAGCCATAGAGCCAAAAAGTGATTCAAGTCCAAAAGATGTTTCGAAGGATCAGCAATTCATAGCATCCATCCCCGAATCGAGCTTTTCAAAAGAACCAAGGAAGGGCTATATGTCGATGGTTTCGGATATTGTTGGCGATGAAGCAGGCAATGCCGAAAAGAGGAGGGGCGAAGGGGTTGAATTAGGCAAGCCTTCCGAAAAGCCGCCCCTGGAGGGCAAAAAGCCCCTTGATGCCTCCGGCCATGAGCGATTGTATGTTGCCGCAAAGGCCGGGCAGGATGAAAAAGCGGGCGCGCCATCTGGTTTTATCAAGGAAAAATTCCAAACGGATCCCAAACTAAAAAGCGAGCAGCTATTGAAGGCGCAGGACGCCCAGGCTGAGGCTGTGCTATCTGATATTTTGCCAAGGGAGGTAATGGTGCAGGAGGTTTCCCAACCAATTGCAGAAGGGCGCAGGCGGCTATACGAGGTTGCGCGGTCGCAAAGCCAAAAGCAGATGGCTCGGGACATTTCAAGGCTGCCGCCAGGGGCGATGGTGCACCGAAGGTATATGATGAAGGGGGATGATTCGGCGCAGGGGGTAAGTGTTGTTGCAAACGCATCCGTAATGCAAAATGAGAATTTTGATGCCATGGTTGGGGATGTTTACTCCCAGCTGAAAAACACCAAAACAAATGGGATTGCCAAGGATTTGAAGGTTGCCCCCCCGAAAGGCAGCTCTTCCAAGGAAGCGCCAAAATTCGACCTCACTTTTGAGGATTTGATTGGTGAAAAACCAAAAGAAGGAGGAGGGGAATTGGGCGGCCAATCCGATGCTTTAGGGGGCGGCTCATCCAGCATAATGAGCCAATTGGCGGGGCTAACTAGTCAATCAAGCTCAAAACCTGCTGATTTGGCTCAAACTGGCTCCAAACCAAATAACTTATTTTCAAAAGAAGATGTTAAATCGAAGTCCGCAGAGCCCCAATCAACTCCGACCCAAAAATCATCCATTGATTTTGTCAAAATACAAGGAGAAAAAGGCATGGGCTGCCCCACCTGCCATTCCAAGAACACGAAAATCATCTTCTGCCCGTATTGCGGCTCAGGCATGTGCGCGAATTGCTCTCCTAGCATCAAAATCAAGGACGGCGGTTTCATTTACACATGCCCCAAGTGCAAGGAGGATGTGGATATTAGGAAGAAAACGCCGGATGCGGCAGCCGGAAAGGGATTGATGGGGATGGGGAGTCCGAATTAAGCCGACTTGTGTGATTCCGTTAAATTTGATTAAATTGGGATATTATGGGAGTTCGCAGGAAAATCGCCCTTGGGATGGTTGCGGCGGCAATAGGCATATCCACAATCATTGTAATGAAGGCCCCATCAAAAATCTCCGAAACAGAATTCCAAGAAAGATTTGGCAAGGTGGCCGCCTCAGTTAGGGCAAAATGGCCGGATATTGAAGTTGAGGGCATGGTAAAGGGCGGCAAGGCACATTTCAACTATATGCTTCCAGATATCCGCGGCATAAAGCCTAATATTTCAATGCAAAGGTTGCGCCTTTTAGTTCCACAATTGAAAGCTGAAAATTCTCCTAAATTGGATAGCATCAATGGAGAAATTGCTAGGGCAGCCGATCCCTGGCAGTTTGAAAAAGCCACAATGGGGATTTATGAGGTTGAAGGAGCAAACGGAGAGAAAGGGTTGGCTGCCGCATCTGAATTGGATTTCAAAGGCACGCCTCGTTTTAGGAAATTATGGGATAAGGTTAGGGGAAGAGATTGAGTACTACAATCGCCATATTCAAAATCCCTTAATTCTTCTCGTGCAAACATTTATAATAAGGTTTTACACATATATCCACTGGGTGAGGCTTATGACGAATGTGACTATTGCGGTTCCGAATGATTTGAAGAGCAGGCTGGATGGATATCCCGAAATTAACTGGTCGGAAGAGGCTAGGAAGGCTTGGAGGGAAAAGCTGCGGCTATTGGCGATCCTTGATTTACTCACAGCCAAGAGCACTGCGACGGATAAGGATATTGAAGAGCTTTCCAAGAAAATCAAGAAGGGCATCGCTGATTCATATGAAAAAAAGGCGTAAGCATGGAATTGATTGTCGATGCGAACATAGTCGTAGCAGCCATTTTGAAGGATGGCCTTACGCGCAACTTGCTTTTCAATAGTAATTTGTATCTCTATGGCCCAGAAAACCTATCTTTGGAAATAATGGAACATGAAACTGAATTCATAAGCAAATTGGGAGTCGGAAAGGCAGAGTTTGATAATCTCACTTCGGCGCTTTTGAATAACCTGGAAATACTGCCACTTGCATATTTTGAAAAAAAGAAGAAAGAAGCACTGGAGTTTGTTCCCGATAGGAATGACTGGCCCTATTTTGCAGTTGCGCTGTTAAAAGGGTGCGCTGTTTGGAGCAACGATAAGCGGCTCAAGGAACAAAAGAAAATCAAGGTCATTTCTACCGAGGAGCTGTATAGTCAATTAAGCAAGAGGGAGTGGTTGCAATGAGAGCAGTGTTCGATATTGAGTTCAAGGACCAAAAGGAAGCTGAAAATTCTCTTAGGATCATTTTGCCCCAAAAGTCCAAAAATGCAGTGCTTCACGTATTGCATAAGAAAGGTTCGTCAAACGTCCAATATATAATAGAGGCTCCCAGCTTTTCCCCCCTTCGGGCAAGGTCCACTTCCCTCCTTAGGGATATCAAGATTATGCTTACTGTATTTGAGAGAGCAAGATTTGGCAAACCAAAATCATAGATTTCCGGTTATCCGACTTTATTTTGCATCACGTGTTGCACAAAGTTAAAATAAGCTCTAAAACCGCATCATTTTAAATTACGATCCCCTAACCAAACATGTGGTGTTTTTGGGCCTTCCCAACCACTAGATTCGTTACCTGTCTAAATTTGTGGCAAAAAGTGATTTTAGCTCGTAAAAACGCCTCAAAAAAAGACCAAAAAAGGGCTAAAATACGTCTTTTCGTAAAGGCGGCATCGTCAAATGCCTTGCAAGGAATGATAGCTTTAAATACCCTCTAAAGATGAACAATAGGAGTTTAGCAGAATAGCATATTGCCACCTGCATCTTTCTTTTTTTAAAAGATGCAAATCCGGCTTGAGGGCCTTTGAGCGCGATTATTATTATCTTCGCGACATGGTCTTGATGCGTAAATGAGAAGGCAAGAAGCCCTATTGGGGGCATAGGTTTTCTGCTAACGGCGCGGCTGCTTCCTGCAGTTGCGTTAAATTCGGCAAGTTAGGAGGATGCGCTTGTTTTGTTAAAGCATCCGTAAAAAATAGGTGAAATAAATGAAAAGTATGAATGTGAAGAGAATTGCGGCTATTGCAAGCGGAGCGGCCATGCTTGGCGCAGCGTTTGTGGGAGCGGCAGTAAACGTCGACACTACCGGCGTCCAGTCTTTCCCGTTCTTTTCCGCTGGGGAACCGAACGTGAAGGTCGTAATTGGAAGCAGGGCGCAGCCTGTTGATGTCGTGGTTGGAGCAAATATCGCGGCAGTCCTAGGCAACCTTGCGTACAAGACAACGGCAGTTGAAGTATTGAACACCGACAAGCTCGGAACTTCCGCAACCGGAGGCGCTCTGGAAGATAAGGAAGTGGGCTTGACCATCACAACTCCCGGCGTAAACCCGGCATCCGCATACGAGATGAAGGCGTATGTTCAAGATGACTTGGACTCTGGCTCTGAAATCGTAAGGTTCACCACATCCGGTTCAAGGTTCCCAGCAGGTGTTGCGAACTTCAGTGCGAACAGCGGCCCAAAGCAGATAACTAAGGACGTGACTTCCATTTTGGCTCCAGTAGCTGGAATGCCATCCGATGGAAAGATTACCTATCCAAAGGGCAGCACCAACACAAAAGAAGAGCAAAAGGTATATGCATTCGCATTCGTAACTTATGATACGACTGCAAAGGCTGTACAGGCTCAGTACGTGAAGACCGGCTACGAAGTCGTTTTCACTGACCCAATCCCAACCTGCTTGGATACATCCAAGAACTGGGGTAACTGCACAACCGACTCTGACAAGCTAAGCAAGGCAAACGTCGAGATTTCGTTCCTTGGAGACAAGTGGACAATCTTTGACTATACGGTAGGCTCAAACCAGAATTCGCTTGCCTTGGGAGTAATCTCTTCCGTAACACTCGGAAAGCAGATTACCCGAAAGGAGTCTTTCAACATCGACGAACAGGTCACAACCCTGGATGGCTATACAATCACCCTGAAGGATTTGTCAGCATTCTCCCCACAAAGGGCGCAGCTTGACATCTCCGATAAGGATGGAAACCTCGTAAAGAGGCTCTATCTAGGTGAGGGAGACTCTTCAACTGTTACCGAAGCCAACAACATCGTTGTCAAGGTTAACAAGGTCTTCCCAGGCGCATTCGCAAAGCAAGGAATCGCAGACGTTTCGCTGTACTCCAGCCAACTTGTCCTGACCAATGCCGCAGAAATTACCGGCGGAGACTCGCACAAGAACTGGAAGGCACAGATTGTAAATGCAACTATCGGATCCAACGAAGGAATCTCGAAGCTGCAGCTCTACAACGACAATGACCAGACTTACAAAACACCGGTTTCTCAGACCTTGCTACCTGGAGAGTCCATCAACATAATTCGAGGAATGCCAGGCTACAAACTGAATTACCTTGGAGTTGAGGCTGTCGATCTTGACACCTTGCAGTTCTCAATCCAAAAAACACAGACTTTCACCAACAGCTCGTCTGGAACTGTCTCAGGAAACTTCCTGTACATCCTCTCCGGCAAGAGCAATGCCTTCCAATACAATGGCAGGTCAGTTTCTGATGTCTATGTTGCATTGGAATCGATTCAGGCATGGAATGCAAACAACACAGTCTGGTACCTAGACAGCAATGGCTACATAACCAACACCGGCACAACTGCGGGGCAGGTCTTGTATAACTACAAGTCCGATGAGTCTGCGATAATTTTTGTGAACACATCGCAAAACATCAGCACCTCGTTCCCAGGATGGTCGAGCATCATTGCTATCCCCGAAATTACCGAGGAAAACAATGGCACCCAAGCAACCGTATCTCGCGACTACCACCTAAACCTCATCTACGACTCTGCGCTTGACCAGTTCGTGAACTCGGCAGGTTCAACGACCGTAGACAAGATTGGCTATGGGATAGGCACATCGCTTTCAAGCGGCTTTATTGGCTGGAACGTTGCATCCCAAGAGAAAGGCTACACGACCTACAGAGGAAACGTCTTCAACAGCATTTCCTCAACGTCTGCAAGCATCTCTTATGCAACAAAGATCGCCAAGGCAAGATTTACCCTAACGGGCGGATCAGCCGGCAGTTCTGCAGGCAATGACGCAACAGTTACCTTGAAGGAAGGCGACCCCTACACAGTAGGAGGCGGCTACTCCCTTTTGGTTGACTCCATCACGGCATCGATATCAGGCGGAGATTCTGGTGACATCACCGGCATCGATCTGCTCGAGCCTTCCGTGAAGGATGCGGCAGTTGTCACAGCCCTCAACACCGACACGAACCCGCTTGTGGTATTGGACTCTGAAGCATCCGACACCGCAAACCTGGTCGTCATTGGTGGCCAAATCGTTAACACCGTTGCGAAGGCAGCAGGAGTTGACCTCAAGAGCGGCGATCAGCCAATCGTACAGGTATTTGGCTCGACCAAATTGGTAGTTGCAGGATACTCTGCAGCCGACACCAAGGAGGCCGGGAATGCCTTGATTGGATGGCTAAACGACAACAGGGACAGCGTGAGGGGTTAATCCCTCCCTTTTTTTCTTTTCTTTTTTATTTTTCTTTTTCGTTTTGATTTTACCTTTTCTGATTCTATTGGTTTCATTCCCATATTTCCAATTCAATATGCCAATTCCCAACCAAATGCAGGAAAACCAGATTTTGGATTTTACGGTATTGCGCCCAAAAAGCACCTTGCTACCCGGTTTCATTATAATTGCAAATTTTGCCTCCCCTAACAAAAAATTCGTTACCTTTAAATTCACTACCGCCTAAGGTATTACATAACTATTTGGGGTGCGTTTGAATGAAACATGGCTTTATCCTATTTGGCTTATTCGCAGTTCTGCTGCTTTTTGGATGCACGCAGCCCGGGGGCCCAAGCGCATCGGTTCCAGCAGGGACGCCAACCCCTTCAACAGTTGTCCAAGCAACATCTACGCCTACACCCGTGCCAACCCAAGGCGGGGAGTGCGTAAAGCCCGATCTGAAGTTTTCCGATGCGAAAGTGCCGGACATGATTATTTATGGCGCAAAATACGCTTTCGAGGCAAACCTTCTCTTCGACAAGGGTTCTTGCCAGGGCGCTCCCACTTCGGCAACTATTGGGCTATATGATGGCAAAAGGAAGCTTGCCGAAATGCAAGTTCCCGCTTTGCTTGCCTCAAACCCAATAAAACTCGATTATGCGCCGGCTGAAACGCGCGATTTCAACCTCAAATTCACCGTTTCAAGCTCAGCCGAAGAGGAGGCTGATATGGCAAATAATGAGTATCCGTTCACCATAACCGCCAAGCAATACGGCTACTATTCGGATGTTACCGGAACCGATTATTTCGAGGTAACATCCGGCGCCATCCGTGCGCAGGCATTCGAGATAACCGATCCGCTGCCGGTAAAGGCAATCGAACTCTACGTCAAGAAGCTCAATTCGGACTATCAGAGCTTTGATGTGTATGTCGACATAAGGCCAGATGCGGTAGGCAAGCCATCCGGAGTAAACTCAATAACCCTTTCATCTGGATACTCCACCATGCCAAGGGAATTCGAATGGGTAAAATTCTCAACACCCCAGAAAACAACCATGGTTCCCGGCAAATACTGGCTGATTGTCAGGACCCTTAGCATGAATCCGCCCCTTGCTGTCCATATGATTAAAGGCGGTGTATTTGGAAAAGTCGAAAATTCCATGAAAAGCGATAACCTTGGCCCCTTCCAGGAAAATTGGGTAAAGCACACGGAAGGCATCTTAAACTTCCGGCTCTCCAACGACGAGCCCGTGCCGCAGGCGGATTATTCGGATTCGTCCCCAAAACCAAAGCCCTCGACGGATTTCGATCCCTATTCGGCTGTTTAGGGTTTTGCTTTTTTCTTATTTTTTCTAGGCTAGTGCAAACTATGCGCATACCAAATGAGGATGGCAAATTTGCTTAATTAAACAAATTGGCAGTTTATTTTAGAACTAGTTTATTTTACCGCTTTGAGGGTATTTAATGCATCCTTGACACCAAGGGAAACGTAGTTTCCCTACCGTGTCGCCCTACCCTTCCTATTTTGATTTGAGAATCAATCAATTATTTCACAGCCTTTAGCGTCAGTAATGCATCCTTCTCGCTCTTCGGGTTCACAATAATGCCGGTCCCAAGTTCCACCCCCGCCCAATAGCCGCTCCTTGGATAAATCTCGATATGGAAGTGCGATTTCATCCCCCTTGGCGCGTTATGGTATATCACATTGTAATCCTTCACGATGAAATGCACCCGCCTGATGCACTCCCTAAGCAGTTTCATCATGGCAAGGCCCTGTTCATCCCCCAGCTCCGCTATGCTTGAAATGTGCGCTTTTGGGATGATCCAGATTTCATTTGCAAACCTCGAAAAGCTGGGGCATATCGCGCTGAAATGATCGTTGTCGAGAAGGAGGTTTTCGGATTCCTTGGAAAGAAGATCGCATATGAGGCATTTTCCCTTTTTCCCCGACTCTTCGATGCTGCTAATTTCCCTCATGATCAGCTCTGGCACAAATGGGAAGGTCAATATCTGCGAATGCTCGTGCTCGATGCTTGCGCCCGCATTCCTGCCATGGTTCTTGAATAGATGGACATACTTTGCACCCTCCTCCAATTCAAGCTCCACGAATCTGTTCTTGTAGACGTTGAAAACAAACTTCAGCTGCAGCTCCCCAAGCTCGTGAAACAGCTCCTCATGGACATCGCTTTCCACAATCACTTCGTGCCGTCCAAATGCGTAGGAGGCCGGATTGAACGAATTCACATCCACATACTTCCCTTCGGTCCCGACAAGTGCAAACACATTGTCAAATGCGCGAACGCGCCAATCCTTCTGGGTTGGAAGGGCAAACCTTGTTGGCGGGGTTGTGCTTTCCGACCCCCTGCAAAAGGGGCACGATGGCTGGCTGCCATATATGACCGGGCGCTTGCCCCTATCACTTGCAATAAGCACAATTGAATCCTTCGATTCGTCCCTTCGGAATTCCAGCACCATGCTGACATTAGCATTCCTTGCTTAAAAACATATTTCATTTGGGTTATTTGCAAATGGGGCTTGGATATGGGTGTTTGCTGCTGCGCCTAAGTTCCCGCCATAATGCTATTGCTTCCTCCTGCATCCGGGAACAAGGACCCGCTTCCTTTCAATTCCCAACAATTTTTACATCCCTGCCGAGGAATTTTCCAGCCTTTTGGGAAAGCATCAAAATTTCCCCAACCCCCAACGCATCCGCATCATTAATTTCCATTTGGATTTTTTGCAATTCCACTTCCAATGCCGATGCCTCCCCCTTTTTGGCCAAAAGCGCATCGAGTTTTGCTTGCTCCCCTTTGATTTTGCCCCCGATTTCTTCGGCCATCATTTCCGCTTGCCTTAACCCGTTTAGCCAGCCCCCAATGGCGCCTCCCTTGATTTTCAAAATTGCCTCCAAATGCTTTGCCAAATCCTTTTCATCCTCAATAATTGCGCCATCCCGCAGCATTTTTTCAAGGGCGTCCATAATGGGCATCAGATCTGGAAGTTGCGGCTTTTCCTCCTTTAGGGCAATGAGGTGATCCCGCAGGTATTTGCGTGCAATCAAGGATGCCTTTTTATCCTTCGAAATTTTCTCGAATTTCCTAAGGGGGCGCTCAAGCGGCAGGATTAGGGAACCAATGCGGTTTTTAAAATGAGTAATTTCCTCCCCATTCCTTGCGCTTTCGGATTTAAGCAAACCCAATTTTTCTTCAATTTCCCCATCCTGGCCATCATTTACGCGATTTTTTTTATCCCCCAATTCGGCGCCTATTTTTGCAATTTTTATCCGCAATTCCGCAATTTTTCCATTCAATTCCGCAATTTTTGCCCCATGAATGCCAATCCCTGATGCCATCCCATATATTGCCTGCGCCTCCTGGTATTTTTGCGCATTTTCTGAAATTTCCCCTCCCAGCAAATCCGCTTTTTCGGAAAGCTCCTTGATTGGCCCCCCCATCCGCCCGAATTCCTCCTTGTAGAAAAATATCAGGTACCGATTGTCGGAGGTGATTTTCGTGATCTGGAGCATCGCGGAAAGCGTTTCCGAGTGGAAATCCGATATCGCAATAAAATCAATTTTTTCGGGTTTTTTTATGGTCCCAAGGATTTTAGGGATCCTAACAAAATAATTTTCCCGCATCTGGCTTGCGATCTTCTCATGCTGCGGATCCTTCACTGTAAGGGGCTTTTTCGAAAATTCGCCCGCCATCCCCTCGATTTCCCTGAATAGGGCGGTGATTTCACCAATTGTTTTTTGCGAATTTTTTACAAACGGCGCAAGTTTCAAATCAAGCCCGCGCTCGATTAGGTTATTTACTTCCCCTATTTGGATTTCCAAGGGTGCTGCGCCCTTTGCGGGTCCTTCCCCCCTTTCCAACCCCTTTCCGCCACCAAACAATTTTTTTAATAAATCAATCATCGTAAAAAAGAAAAAAACATCAGCGCTTGCTCTTGACGTACATTTCCCTAAGCTCAAAAAGGACCTCGGAAACCGCCATCCCCAAATCCCAATTTTCGCGGTGCCCCTTCATTTCGGTGCTAGCGCAAACAAACGTTTTGCCCCCAATTTCAAGCCTCCCGTGCACATCGTATAGTTTCTTTTCCTTGCCCTTGCGCGCGCTTTTTATGCGAAGATGGATTTCGCCGCCCTTCCCGAATTTTGAAAGCAATGCGGCGCACTCGCCATATAAGGATTCCTTGAACATCTCCTCCTCCCTGCCAAGGCCGGATATCTCAACTTTTGCGGGCTCCTTGATTTCAAATCCCTTCAATATTTTGTAATATGATACCCTGCCAAGCATTTTCTGGCCCTCAAACACATATGCCTCCTCGAAATTGCTTGTCCTAAGCGCGTCCCCAAGGCTTTGGGAGCTAAGCACCTTCCTTATTTCGAATTCCGGCGTCATTACGCTTTTAATGGATTCCTTTTCGACATCCATCCTTTGGCTTTGCTTTACGTTATGCATCTTCTTGTGCAGATAAGGCTTTACCTTGATTGCCAAATCCTTGACATGCAGCATCCCTAAAAGTTTGCCCTTTTCGAGCACCGCAAGCTCGCTGACCCCGTTCCTGGCCATCATCTCCTCGGCCTTGTCAGAAGGTGTTGAGGCATCCGCGCTGATAACCTTTTCCATGAATTCAGTTGCCTTTTCAGATGAGAGCGAATCCGTAAGGTGCCTTAGCACATCGCTTGCCCGTATGATCCCAAGCGGCTTATCGTTCCTATCCAGGACAACCAGCCTGCTCATCCCCGAATTAGAGAATTTATCGAAGACATTTGCAAACTTTGATGCATCCTTTTCGGAAATTACCTGCCCCTTCCGTGCGATCCGCTTCACTTTTTCAATATCCGCATCCCCCTTGAACCTAAGGAGCATATCGGGCCTAAGTTCTCCGGCATACTTGCCATTCTTTGTCGCGACCAAAATCTCGCTATCCTCAAGCCTCCTAAGGGCCTTCGAGAGGGTTTCGCCCTCGTCCATGGTATCTACTGGAGAAATCATATC
>JBBSVW010000054.1:0-18397 GCA_038046605.1 Microcaldota archaeon
TGCCCAAATTTTCGCCTATTCATTTTCCCCTGGACCATCGGGCGGCGCATTCCCATGAAAATTCCGCCTGCAAGGGTTGCAACTGCGATGTGAAACGGGATGCTAACTCTTTTAGCGAATTCAGCCTCTTTCAATGCGCGGTCCTCGTGCATTTCCCTTAGGTGGATTAATTTGGTTAGATTTGGAAAAAGATCCGGATTGGCTTTAATTGCCCCAATATATTTTTCCGGATTTTCCTTGCTTATTATTTCCATGGGATTGCTGTAATTATTGCATACTAGGATATTGCATCGATTTCGCCCTTAATATATTCAAGCGCAATCTCCTCGCTGATGCCTGCGCCGATTTTCCTGAAGAACTTGAGCAGGTTGTGAATGTCATTTCTTAGGAACTGGCTCGCCTGTGGATGGTGCGTCAAAACCGCCTGCCCAACATCGATGATGTATGGCTCATCATGGAAATTGATGATGTTGTACTCGCTCAAATCCACGTGCACAATCCCCGCCTCATGCATCCTCCTCATATTCTCGAGGATTTTCAATACTGTTCCCATGGGGTCCAAAATCTCCGCCTCAATAAGCAGTTCTGAAGGGACGCCTTCCTCCCCTAGGAATTCCATGACTACCACATTATCCTTGCACTTGACTGGCCTTGGCGCCCTCACCCCTGCCTTGTTCACAAGCTTCAGGTTAGCAAATTCCTTTTTTGCAAAAATCCTAACCATCTCCCTTTTGTTCCCCGGCATGTTAAACCTTTTATCGCCCTCCAGGTACTGCGCACGCTTTTGGAACGAGGGCCCCTCGAATTTGAAGATTTTCACGGCAAGGTATTCCTTTTCCCCTCCATCCGCTGCATCCTTTGTTGCGCGGTAAACCGCCGCCTCCTTGCCATGCGCAATTGGGAAATCAAGCGATGAAAATACGCCCTTGATCATCAATTCCTTCAGGGTGCGTATGGTGACATCGTCAAACACCCTCTCGGAGAATTTGGTCTGCCCTTCCTTGATCATCTTGACCTCGCGGTCTGGGCGCTTTTTTGTGCTTAGTTTCATTGCCATTCTGTTAACCTCCCTTTGTGTTCTATTATTTTTCCCAATGTTGCATTATGGAATGGAAACTCTGATGGTTTGGCTCTTCTTCCAGTGCCCAAATCATAATGAAGCTTGTAATCGGCTCCAGCAAAAGGCAGCAAATCCTTTGCGAACCTTTTCAGACATTTCAAAACCATTGTTTTTTGGGGGGCAGTTAGTGTTTCATCTTCCCGTATGCCTGCGATTGTTTGCGGCCCATGTCTCATCTCCACCCTCTTGATATCCTGCCTTATTGCGCCCCAGATCTCGATTGAATTTGGTTCGGCGCCAATGCCTTCCTCCATCCTCCTGGCCTGGGCTGCAAAATGGCTTGGTGCAAATATAAGTACATTCTTTTTATTAGGTCGGATAGTCATGATGAATGGGATAAAGGGGCCATCTACGCCAGTTACCCTTTCCGTATTCCCAACTATCCTCATTTTAACCGCCTAATAATTTTGTGTAAATTTTCTGCATCTCCAGCGCATCATTCTCAATTTCCGGCGATTCGCAAATAATTGTTCCGGAGCAGCCCTTTTCAACAAGCGCTGCCGCAAGCAAGGAAAAATCCGGGTCCTTCACGCTTATTGGCAGATGATTTTTCTCCCCTTTTTCCGAATACGCGATCCCCTCAAAATGCACGTGCAATGTTTGGAGGTATTTTTTCCCGAACGATCCCGCAATTTCAAGTTTTTCCAAAAAATCGCCTTTTGTTCTGAGGCATCCATTCCCCCTCGCGTGCAAATGCCCAAAATCAATGCATGGGTTCACCTTTTCCATCCCGAACTCATTTGCAAGGGTGAAATTCTCCTCAAGCGTTCCGAACTGCGCGACCTTGCCCATGGTTTCAAGTGCAATTTGGGTGTTTTGAATTTTTTTCGCTTTTAGCTCATCAAGGATCATCCCTATCTGTGCCTTCATTTCCTCCATTGCCTGCTTCTTATCAATTTTACCGTAAAATGCCGGATGCACAACAATCCTCCTCGCGCCAGCAATACTTCCGATTTTACAGCTATCGACAATCCGCTTCCGGCTTGCAACCCTCTTTTCCTTTTCCACCGAGAGCAGGTTAATGTAATAGGGCGCGTGAATGGAAAGCGAAATTTTATTTTTTTCAGCAGCCTTCCGAACCTCGAGCGCTTTTTCCTCCTTCATCTGCACCCCGTACACGAATTCCATCTCCATTGCATGCAGCCCAAGCTCATTCACGCATTCGATTCCCGAAATGGCATCCCTCTCCTTAAGCCTTAATGGGATTCCCGCAGTCCCAAAAATAATTGGCATAAATTATTGCCTTCAACCTTTTGTTGGCAAATTCACTGCGTTTGATAATAAATAGGCTTCTTTCCGCCCTAATGCGCGATCCCCCTTCTCACAAAAAGGTATTTAATTCTGCTTGGGGATGTTGTTAGCGGGGTAAAAATGGTAACACTCAAATACCTTGGGCATTCATCTTTCGAAGTAGCGCTTGGCTCCAAAACAATCCTGTTTGATCCGTGGTTAAATCCAAGCCCAAAAGAGGAGCAAAGGCTCCTTGCTCCCGCTCATACTGCCGAGGGCGTCAAGAAAGCCGACCTTGTCATGATATCCCATGAGCACTTCGACCATTTCGATCCCGCTGATGTCAAGCGCATATATGAAAAGACCTTCACTCACATGGTTGCGCCGCAAAACGTTTTCGAGCAATTGTCAATTCCGCAGAGCCGGCGGGTTGTTGCATACGTTGGGGATGAATTCAATTACCAGGGAATTGACATCAAAGTAGTTGAGGCAAGGCATCCCCAATCCTCCGGCGCTGTTGGCTACATAATTTCTGATGGGAACCAAAGCGTGTATTTTGCCGGTGACACTTACGATTTCTTTGGCCTTTCAAAAATCCAGGCGGATGTAGCGCTTCTCCCAATTGGCGGAACTTACACAATGGATATGATCGGCGCACTTTCGGCGCTTTCAAAGATGCGCGTTAAGCATATGATCCCAATGCACTACAACACCTTTGGAAACATCAAGGCAAACCCATACGAGTTCCAGAAGAGGGCGATGAAGGATTCAAAGGTTCAAGTGCATGTGCTTGACATTGGCGAAACAATAGAGCTTTAGTTAGTGGCAAAATTCCCGCCTGAATCCGTTTAATCCCCTTAACCTCATGGGCCCATAATTAGTTATTTGTGCCTCTAAAACCTGTATTCGTCGGGCTGCTTTGGCTTGCTTCTTTTAGGGTAGCTCATGAACCAGATTATTATCACCATTGCAAGTGCCAAAATCACGGTTGTTTGGGAATCCAGGAAATCGCCCATGGAAAATTAACTCTCGCTACGAATATAAATGACAAGCCCAAGGGGGCACATCCCCCTTGCTCCAGATTCCCCAAGAATCTGGGCATGCCCAGAACCTCCGGTTCTGGGGCATAGTCTTGTCGGACTCCCAAACCCCCTGTTGGGCTTCTGTTCTCGCTACGTATATAAATCATGGCTGCGTCTCCTTTTCATGCCGCAGCCGCAGATGAAAAAGGAGCTAAAGAGGATCGGAAAGGATGCGCCAAAGGCCCTTATGCCCTACAAGCAAGACTATACCGGCTGGATGATTGGAGCCCTTGTTCTGATTGCCATCATTGCTATTGCACTGTATTTGAATGCTAACCAAAAATCCCCAAATCCTTCCCCAACTGCTGCTCCAACCCTAACTTCAACTCTAGTGCCAACCAAGCAATCCACTCCAACGCCATTTGCAACTGCAACCCCAACCGATGAGCCAATTCCAACAATCACAAGGCTGGAAATTTCGAAGTGCGGGACGATCAAGGAAAGCATCACGCTCCAAAATGATCTTGAGTCCCAGGGGACGTGCCTAACTATTGCATCCCAGGGCGTCACTATTGATTGCAATGGATTCAAGATTACCGGAAAAACCGCCGAAAATTCGAGCGCAATTTATTCCGAATTTGCAAAAACTTCAGTTAAAAATTGCGTCATCTCCTCGTACGAACTAGGAATTAGGCTCTTCAAGGCCGATTCGAGCACTCTTGAGGATAACGTTTTAACCGCAAACATTGGGGGCATGCTATTGCAACAAAGTAGCGGCTTGAAAATCCTGCGCAACCAATTCTACAACAGCTCCGAGGGCGCAATCATCCTAAACAGCGTTGAAAAGAGCGCACTCGAGGGCAATTTCATCGACCAAAGCACGCGCTATGGCATCCAGGTGGTGGGCTCAAGCGACAACACCCTTAAGGGCAACCTGATCTACCGCAATAAATTTGGAATCCAGCTTTCGGGTTCCAGCAATAACCTCATTTTAGCAAACAATGTGAGCTTCAATTCCGCGGGAATCAAGATCACCTCGCGCTCCAGCGGCAACCGCATCGAGGGCAATTATGTCCTTGATAACCAAGGAGTTGGCCTTCATGTGCTTGATTCATTCGAAACCGTTATCAAGGGAAACACGTTTTCTGGAAATGAATATGGGATCAACATGTTGGATTGGATAACCAATCTTGAGGACAATTATGCATGCGGCAACAGCATAATGGATATATACTGCGAGGCCTCCCAGAATGCAACAGGCAACATCTGCGAGCAAAGGCTTACCGCGTGCGGCTTTGATTGTGTAAGAAAATGCAAAACGGATTAGATGACGATTTGCCCGCTGCAAGGGGGAAAACCAATTCCATCCTGTGCGAACTTTGCGGCTCAACAATGGTCCAAGCCGGCGGCTGCTTTATTTGCATGAAATGCGGGCAGAAGAAGTGCAATACGGATATTACGTAACCTCCGACACAATGAGGGGGCTAAGCCCCCTACTTGTGTCGCTTCTACCCCCCTATTTAGCTCTGCGAATTTATCAGAATTAGCGATTTGCGTTTTTTCATTAGCGAAGCGATTCCCAAAGGATTTCCGCACGGGAATCGACTTCAATTCCTTTTTCCGATATGGTAAAAGGCCTAACGCTCTTGTCGTTGTCCGTTCCCCTCATCTTCCTAACAAAAATCGAGCGGTGGGGCGGGAAGAAATACATCAGCACAACCCCATCGCACAAGAACTCCTCCACCCCGAACCTGGAAAGATCATCCTTTTTCCCGGAGGTTTCGCAGGTTAGTAGGGTGGTCACATCCATTTTCCTAAGCTCCTCGATAAGCGAATACATGGCGTACCTGATCTTGGAGGAATCATCAAGCCAGAGGGAAAACGCCGTAATTGAATCAATCACAAGGCGCTTTACTTTCATCTCCTTTGCCTTTTCAATTATCCTTCTCGTCTGCCCTTCTATGTCATCCTTCATGCCAAGCGAAGGCTCGAATTTGTATATTTTAAGCATGTCCTCCTTTTCCAGCGAAAGCAGGTCCCATTTGAATCGCTGCATGTTCCACCACATATTGTGCGGGCCTTCCTCGAGTGTTATGTACGCCCCTTTTTCCCCGTACAATTTTGCGCCGTTATATAGGTATTGCATGCAAAGTATGCTCTTCCCAGCTCCTGGCCCCCCGGAGATGAGTATGCTCGAACTTTCCGGGAACCCCCCTTCTATCAATTCGTCTAGGCCAGGTATTCCCGATTTAACGCGGTTCATGTTGCTCCCCTAAAATTCAGGCTTTTTGATCCTTACCTTAAGTACCATCAGGATGGCTGTAATTATCATTGCAAAAGGCGAAAGCCCCCTTGCGAAATGGAAGACCAGGACTAGAAGCATCGCCGCCGCCGGAATTGGCAGCCCAAAATATACCCCTTCCTCCTTTTGGATGTTGAATGCCGCAAGCCGGATCAGCCCGGCGCACACGTAGCAAAGTGAAAAAACCAGCGCCATGGGTGAATAATTGCCCGAAAGCACAATAGCCGCTGGCGCCACCCCAAATGAAATTATGTCGGCAAGGGAATCAAGCTCCCTGCCAAATTCATTCCCCTTGCGGGTATCCCTGGCCACCTGCCCGTCGAGATAATCAAATGCGGCTGAGATGAATACGAAAACCACAGCTGCAACCGGATTGGAGGAGAGGGCATAGTAGATTGAAAGGAATCCGGAGGCGCCATTTGCCAGGGTCAGGAAATCCTTCGCTTCAAGCGACTCAACCGCATCGTGTAGCATAATACGGGGTAATGGTTTTGGCATTAAAAAGGCTTACTTACGCTAAGCAAGCCCAAGCCTTGCGATTCTTTTCTTTTGGGCAACAAATGCTTTTTCATATTCCAATGCTCCCCGATCCATCAATTTGTGCGCAAGCTCATTTGCCTGCAATGAATTATTATCGGACAAATAATAGAGGTGGGAAAATTCCCTTCTAAGGAGTGCGAGGAGAGCGCCACGTTCCAATTTCCTTGCAAATTTGCTTGCAATGCGCCGTATCTGGGTAAAGTCGATAAGAAGCCCGCTTCCTCTTTTATCCACTATCATGTTCTGGTAGAGGTGGCCTTGAAGGTAGCCGGCTGCATGCAGCTTCCCAAGCGCTCTTGCGATCCCAAAAAACGTCCCCTCCTTCTTTTGGATTGGTACCGAATCATCAAACAAGTAATCCGAAAGAGGCCTGCATCCGCGTTTCCAGAGGGTAAGGTAGCTTGTGCCTTTGGGAGTCCTTATCATCGCAAATGGCGTTTCGACCACGGATGCATGCAAATCCGCGGCTTTTTGCATCGCTTTGAAATTCCTTTCCTTGGGCAGGAATACCGGATCCATTTCCCGCCTCATTTTCCCTGTCACATGGCGCACCGCAAGAAGGCGGCCATTCAATTCGTGCACGTTTACTAACGGATGCTGCCCCACCTGCTTTTTGGGCTTTTCACTTAGCGCTTTAAGTATTCCATCCGGTGATGTTTTTTCCCAGTGCAATACCTCCATTTCACCTATTCTGGAGGTTTTCCATCTTATTGGCATACGATGTTTTACCATTTTTGGGATTAATATTGGCTCCGCCCTTCCTTGGCACTCTTAAAAAACCCTTTTCAGTATAATCTATCCGGGCCTTACCGAAAAAAATGAAAGTTCGATTCGGGCTTGTATTTGAACCTTTTCTTTCTCCTTCAGAAAGATTTGCCCTCCGGAAAAGAAAGATGGCAATTTGCCTTGAGGATAGAGTGGAAAAGGTTTGGAAAAGAAGCTCAGCCTGGTCAGAGCGCCAATGGACTATTAGGAGCGCTTCAAACAAAACTAACTGTCCCGTGCAAGTCTTATATGACGATATTGCAAAGCGCAATATTGCTCTCTAGGTGAACTGGATGTCCCGGGTTCAAATCCCGGCAGGCCCATTTTTCTAATCAATTAGCCGGCGCTCTATTATTTCTCCTCCAAAACTTCCTTGTAGAGCTCCTCATAACCTTTAGCCGAAAGGTCCCAGGTGAAATTGGTTTCGCACCTTTTCCTTGCATTTGCGCCCATTCTTCTTCTTGCCTTCTCATCCCTAAGCAATTTGAGCATGCTCTCCTTGATTTGCGAAGCATTCCGGCTTTCAAAGAGGAATCCGGATTCCTCCTGGATGATTTCAGGTATGCCCCCGATTTTTGTCCCAATAACCGGCTTTCCACTTGCCATCGCCTCGCAAAAGACCATGCCAAAGGGTTCCCATACGCTAGCCAGCGCGAAGAATTCGCTTGCCGCGTAAAGTTCCGTCATGTCGGATTCAGGCATTTTTTCGGTGATGAAAATCACGTCCTTCCCAAGCCCCAAATCCGAGGCATATTTTTTCAAATAGCCCTCAAGCGGGCCTTTGCCCAAAATTACGAGCGTCACATCCTTTTCCTCCTTGACAACATCCGCAAAGGCCTTTAGAAGGTAAACAAAGCCCTTTTGGACCTGGAGCCTTGCAATTGAAAGGATGATCCTATCCTCGCCAAGGTTGTATTTCTTCCTGATATTCCCTTCCTTGTTTTTGGGGTTGTAAAGCACAGTATCGACTCCATTGTAAATTACGCGCTTTATGGCGGTCACATCCCTTGGGGCGGTTAATTCCAGGGTATCCCTGCTGACCCCCGCAAGCGCGTGGACCGCCCGCATTGTCTGCCTTCCTAGTACGTCATCGTAAAGATTGCCAAATGTATCTGTTGCCCAGTCAATGCCCGTCAATCTGGCGTTGTGCAGTGTGAGGCCAATTGTTTTGCCTCCCAATCGCTTGATTAGTGCAACATCTAGGAGGGTGTAAAAAAACCTATTGTGCATGTGGAAAATGTCGTGCTTGGGAATTTCCTTAATGAGTTCGGTTAGAAAAAGCGGCGAAACCGGCGCCGGTGGGGGCACCGGATAGGGCGTTTGGTAGAATACCTTGCAGGGGATGCGCTTGACCTTGATCCCATCCAGCTCCTCGTAAATGGGGGTGTTTGGCACCTGTGCGGTTAGGACGGTGACATCGTGCTTTTTTGCAAGCCTTCTGGAAACCTCCAACACATGCTTTTCCGTCCCTCCCAGGTAGGGGTGAAAGAATGGATTCAACATACATATATTCATTTGCAAATCACTGTTTCAATGGGCTGCATTGGCACGCTTGCATAATTATCTCATCATCAAGTGGGCGGTCAAATTTTTAATAACATTTCCCGCAATACTTCCTGAGAGGTTGCAAAGTAGATGTTGTGCCGCTTGAGCTCATCAAGGAATTCCCATAAAGAGACGCCAGCTTTGGCAGCAGCTGCCCATGCTGTGAGATATCCTTTCTGATATTCCCGTAATGCGACCTTAATTTTCATTTCTCCAACCAACTAAAGCAAAGAAGCGCAACTATAAGAATATATTGCAAGAGCTGAAGCTAATAACATATTTGTAAGGTGAACTAGTCAGCCCTTCATGCTCTCCAGCTCGCTCATGAGGTTCCAGATCATTGTCCTTGCGTGCATTGGGAGATTGATGTCGCTTGAGACCTCATCAAGGGTGTAGATGACACTTCCAATTGCCAGGTCCGGATCGGTCCCCCCTTTAAGCTTTTGCTGCGCATTCTGGAGGTTTGACCTTACATTCCTTGGGATGGACGTATCCGTGACCATGAGTTCAAGCATCTGTGAAATTTTCTCCAGCTCCGACTTGTCGATTGGCATTTTAACCACATTTTCCCCTAAAAGAATAAGTAGTATTCCTTATCCGAAATGAATTATTAAACCCTATGAAAAAAGCAAATTGTCGGGCAAATTATTGCAATTATTGAAATTGCGGATAAAAAATTGCGCCAAAATCAATTCCTATCCTACTCCCCCCAAATCCCAATGGCCTAATCAATCAGCAGTTCAATATTTTATTATCAATTTATCCCCGATGCTTGCAATGCTCTCAAATCCAAAATCAATCTTTTGCCCTTTTTGCGTTTGCACAATAAGCGCCTCGGAATCCCTATTGACGCCCGTAATTTTGCCCAAAAAGCCGCCTATTTCAGTGTAAACCTCCTTGCCCTCCAATTTCATTGCGGAAATGATATTTCGCTTGAACTGCTTTGCCAGGTATATCACAAGGTACATGATTGCAATTGTAAGCACTAGGGAATAGAAGAAATCCGCAAAGCTGATATTGCCAATCACCCACTCCGCGGCATTATTTGCAATCATCCAGAATAGCACCACTGCTGAAAACGAAACCGCAAAGCCAGGGAGCTTGTATCCCTTCTTGTCATTCCAGGTTTCGAGGAAGTTGCCCCCGATCAATAGGATGAGCGCTATTGGGAAAAGCAATAGGAAATCCTTAAGCGCAAAAGCTATGATTTTGGCGATATTGCCAACTCCCACCGCCTGCAATTCGGAAACCCTGGCAATTGCCAAATAGATTGATATGATGATGAACGCTGCGGATGCAAAAAGGAAGATGAAGCTGACCCGCTCAACGGAAAATTCAGCCCTTGCAAATCTCCTAAGGATCGCTTCTTCCACCCCAAATCCCTTCAAAATGAGGTAGGCGCCAAAAATCCCAAAGAAAAAGCGCACTCCCGCCTCCTGGAATAGGAAGGTGAGCAATAATAGCAAACCCGGAATTCCAAACACAATCCTGGCAAACTGGGGCTCCTTCAATTTTTCCAATAGCACGAAATAGGTCTTCTCCAATTCCTTGCTCTGCTTGACGATGAGGGTTTTGACCGAATTGACCTTCACCCTGCTTTGTATGAGCGGCAATACCTGCTCATCAGATGCCCCATCTGAAACGAATATGCATGCTTCAGGCTTGAAATCATCAATGATTTTTTCCAATTGCTTGACAACCTCCCTATCGGCGTAATACCCAAGCCTTGCGCTTCCGGTGATTGTTGCAACCTCTGCTGTATAACCCTGCTTTTTGAGATCGTCGTACGTCTTAACCGCCTGGAAGATTGTATTGCCATCGGTATCCCCTGGATCTGCGAGTGAAAATTTGGTTGCCGCATCGATATTGCGCTTCCTTCCAATGACCGGCCCTTTCATCCTGGCCTTTTCATACAAATCATTGTCCACATCTACGCACAAAACCAGCAGGCGCTTTGCATCGGGCATATTTTACTCCCTTTACTACGGAAAACTATTTGTTTGGGGTTTGGAGGTTTAAATAAGCAGTATTTTGAGGCAAATTTCAATTAATTTAAGGCCCTCTTAGGATTGAAAGGTCGTCAGCTACAGATCCATCGTATGTGGGTTGGTTTGAAGTAATTGGTGGGGTTGGCTTAACAAACATGGGGCTTCCCTTCAAGCTCCAGAATCGACCCTGAACATTTGTGCCAGAGATCAATTTTGCGTATATTGTCCTATCCTTCACTTCGCTGATGGGAAGGTAAGCTTGTGCCGTGCCGTCTGCTTTTATTGAAGTGGGTGCGTGACCTCCTGCATTCGTTTCCGAAACACCAACAAAAAGCTGAGCCTCCAAGAATGGCTTTTTGCTCCAAGCCCCAATCTTTGCCTTATCCAATCCGATGATATTTACGCATATGTATTTGTGAACGGCCGGGTCGTATTGGTATTGGGCGACGCCGTTTACAATTGTGATTTGGTCCGTATTTGCACATTTATCCGTATTGGTTTTTACGCCTGATACCACTATGGACGGGATCAGCTCCTTTGCGCTAAAAGTAGTTTGTGTGACGGGAGGATTGGTTATGTAATCGGGTGTTGGCGGGCCGTATACTTCGGGTGTGGGCGGACCAAATGGTGTGCTATAATCCATATCCGCAAGGCTCATCGCAGTTTGTGGAAATTGAATGGTGGCATCGGTTCCTTCTGAAGCAGCATCGCTTTCCGCCCCCCCCTTAGCAAAGCTTTGGACATTTTCCGTTTGCTCAACTGTAACGGGTATCTTCTTGCCCTCTATTGTTATTTCCGATGGCGCGGATTCATCCAAAAGGAAGCGCATTTGCGCCTTGATTATTTCAAGGGATGTTTTCATTACCTCATCCCCATACGGGCTTTCAATGCAAAGCTCTCCCTCGGTTGCCCCCAATATTCTGGTCGAATCCAATGAACCTGATTTTATGGGGTCGCATGACTGGACGTTGCTTGCAACGATGATGCTTAGTTTCCTGCTATCTGGGCTTAATTGAATCCAGCTAGTTGCTTTGTTTATTTTCTGCTTATTGATTGCCCCTTGGATTGCTTTCAAATCGATCCCGAATTTTGCGCATCCATTCTCGTACTCTTTATTGTCAACGAAAATGATTTCACTTTCGGATTGCTTTTTAAGCTCAATCCAGCAGGATGTGACTTTTATCGCTTTCTTATCCTCCTTGTCCTCGATAATAAGTTCCTTGAGGGGCTTTTCTCCTTCCGTGAATATCTTTAGCTTGTCATCAGTTAGATCAAGCGGATACTTGTTCATCGTGAATAGGTTGGGCTTTCCTGGATCATCAACGGCAACCGTTGTTTTATCTCCATCCTTGATTAGGTAGAAATACTGCGGCGCCTTTTTGTCCTCAAACCTAATTGGCGCAAACTTCCCTGATCCGGAAGCTCCCTGCGAATCCGGCCCAGTTACCGTCGTTGGCGTTGCATCTGATACCTTCTTTCCGCCAACCCAATCCGAAAGTGAGATTAGCCCACCGGCGCCTCCGGTGGAGAGTGCATCCCCAATCTTATAGCGCTCCAAAACAAAGCCCGCACTTTCCCCCTGCGCTGCCGCCTTGTAGAGCACATCTACATCGAGCCCGTCCAAATCCACAATCGGCCTCGTGTAGCTGATGCGCGGGCTGTAAAGCGAATCCCCAAGCAATTTCCTCATTATTAGGGTTTTTAGAAGATCGTAATTGCCCGTTGCAAAGATTGCCTCATAATTGTTAGCCACTTCGGAATCGCAAGCAGCCCTTGCAAATTGCTCTTGCGTCATCGCCCAGAATTCCCCTCCGGAAATGGAGTTGTCGCAGTGCGTATCGCCTGCATAGCATTCATAATTGCTTGTTCCGGAAATTTTTCCGGTGCAAATATCCATCCAGCCCTTTGCTCCTCCGCACGCCTTGTATTGCGCCTTGTCGGCGGCATAATCCGCAAGCGTCCGCGCAAGTGCGTCGGCAAAGCGCCTTGCGGCATACTCCCCAAAGCCCGCATAATCGAGGCGTTGGACCGTTATAGATTCGGCAAGGCTTCCATCCCCATCAATCAGTTCTCCTTTTACAATTTCCTTTTCAGCATCCAGGATATCCTTATTGCAATAGTCCTTCCCCTGGCATTTGTTTGCAACCTCATCTTCGTTTACGTCGGCTTTCTCGATATCGGTTAACGCATTCCCAATAACATCCAAGGTGGCGTTTGATGAGATGATTTCAGCATATGGCAATTTCATATCCTTCAACGGATAGGTTTGCGATTTGACAAGGTTCAGGCTAAGCTTGTTTGCCGCATCATCCTTCTTTGCAAGATTCAATTCCGAGTAATAAAGTTTATCCAATTTGCCTGCAGCCCTGGACAAATCAAGTGATGATCCCGAAACCTTTGCCAGGTTGCTGTTTGGGATATTATTCAAAATGTAGAATGGTTCTTTTGTGATTGTATTGGGGGTAGTATCCGTTGTCTGGGTGGATAATCTCGAAATCACATTCGTACCTGCGGGCACCTTTTGCAAAGCGTACTTGTTCCATGTGTCATCAATTACGAATTTAATCCTGATAACAAATGCCTGCCCTGATTGGGGGAAATTAACTGAAAGCGTTTGAATTGCCTCGGGTTCGTCCTTTTCTGAAATCCCGCCAAACCTAAGGCGCACATTCCCATTCTCATCAAGGTCATATTTCATCTTCTTGGGATCGTTGGTCAAAACGAATGTTGCAAACCTTGGCGCCGTCAGGAAAACTTCGCTAAGTGCCTGCAGCCCGCCGACTATGAATCCATCGGGCCCTTGCTTATCAACATAGATGGCGGAAAGATATTCGTCTTTTGTTCCTGCCTTATTGATCAAAAGCTGCGTTGGTGAGCCAGAATAAAGAGCATAATCGTTTACAAGCGTGAATGCTATCCCATTCACCGGCAGGAAGGGTGAGAGATGCACTTCGCATGTGTAACCGCCGCCGTTATCCTTGCAAAGGTTAGGATCCTGTGCGCCTGAGAATGTTCCGCCCATGCCATATTGTTGATTAAATTGTTGGTAATATCCACTAGTTCTTTGATCATTGATATTGAACTGTGATTGCGTCGGGTTAAATCCGCCGCCATAAACTCCTTGGGGCGCAAGCCCGCCGGGAACCCTTCCAAATTGCATCATGTTGGGCCCCACCTGGATTTTGTATGCGCTGCTGTATGCAATCTGCGCGCTCTTTCCGGAACTTGGGTCAAAGAAGCTCACGGTGCTCTTTGCCAAATAACCCACAAAGCGCTGCGCAAAATAGTTCAAATTCTTGTACCTGCAGGCGGCTTCCGGATCGCCAACAATCACAACCCCCCTAACCGATGTGCGGGTTGGATCCCTGTAATTGTAAACTCCGGGCTGGCCAAATTTGAATGAGTAGGATTGGCCTGGCTTTATCACATCCTTGCTAAATAGCAGCTTGCTTGATATGAGCTTGTCATCGCCGGTTGCAAAGGATGCAACCCCGTGATATTTGCCATCCATATTGATCCATGTGAGCGTCGAATTCGCATCGATCCGGATGCTTGCCGGCTCAAAACCAAGGTCGGTTATTAAAACCGTGTTGCTGGAGCCGGATAGGGATTTCTTTGGCCCAATAACCTTTGCCTGAACGGTTTCGGTTGCAGCGCCAGAAATTGTTATCAGAACCCTTCCGGTTTGCAGCTGGGTTTTATTCAGGCCAACGGAAACCTGGGTGTTATTTGCAACATAAGCTACCGTATCGGTGTAATATGGGTGCGCGTTGTAATCGGCCTTGATGAATATCGATTTTGTCGACCTATAGGTATCGCAATCCACCTCCACGAAATTATTAATCCTAAGGTTTGCATTTGGCTCCGAGCTTCGGATTTCGCAATCATACGTTGAGCTGTTGCCAACCAGGTAGGCAATCGAGTAATATAGGTCGTTCTTTTCCAGGTCCTCCGTGAGCTCAATTGCAAAATTCTCCGGAAGGTCGGGATATTGCGAAAATGCCTCGCACGCATTTGCCACGCAGAATTTCCCTCCTCCGCACTCCTCATCTGTGGTGCATGAAACCTTGCAATAATTATTCCTGCAAACCTTCCCATCAGCGCAATCCCCATCCTTTGTGCATTCGGGAACGATGCATGATTTGGTTGAGGGATCGCAAATGTATCCGGTGTCACAAGGATTATCCTGAGAGCATGCGATCTTTTCGCATTTATCCTCTACGCATTCATAGCCGGCGCTGCAGGGGTTGGCATTTGTGCAGGTGCTTGGCTGGCAAGCGCCGCTTACGCATTCCTCATCATCGTCGCAATCATTTGAATTAGTGCAAACCTCCCCCGGCGGAACCGATGGCCTTGGGGACACTGTCGGGGCAGGTGAGGGCGAAGGAACGCGCTTCTTGCAAACCGCCCCCGCATCAAAATCGCAGAAATCGCCGGTTTTGCATTGGGCATCGCTAAGGCACACCTTATCGAGCACTTCGCAATTCACTTTTGTTGTAATTTTCAAATTCGCATGCGCTCCTCCAGCCTGCGAATCAAAACTCAAATCGCAAAATGTGCCTTGCTTTGTGGGATTTAGCACAAGTTCCTTTGTTCCCTTTCCCTTTAGTGAAAATGTCGCCTGGTTGCCATTTGCAATTACCCCATCGCCCATTATTTCGAGGCACGAGCTTTTTGCCAGCACATAAATATCCGCAGAAAGGAGGTTGGTAATTTCAACGCTTCCGCCATCGCAAGTGAGTGTGAGGGCGTCCGAGCTGGATTCAAGGAAATCATTAAGCCTTGAAGTGATCTGCTTTTCAGAAGGCTTGAACCCTTCGCGTTTTGCAACAATTGTGAATGTGCCAGTGCTTAGCGGGTGCACTTGCTTGAAAACATATTTGCCATCCCTTCCGGAATTGTCATTTCCATTTCCAATAATTGATTCGGGCGTGTTCCCCTCAAAAACTGAGCTTTCGTCCTCCTCAATTGAAACCGTTGCATCGCTAACCGGCTCGCCATCAAGCGCATTCGAGAGAATGACCGTAATCCGCCCATCCTCATTTGCCTGCAAATCAATTGGTGAAACGCCCATTTCAAATTCATTTTCACCTGTAATCTGAACGGTGCTCTTCAATGTGTGAATAACCCCCGAAGCATCCCCGAATTCGAGCATCACTTTTGAGAAGGCGGATGGGAGTTTGCCCTTTGCAGAAATATCCCCGCTAACCGCGCTGCCCTCTCCAAAACCTTCCACATCGAATGTGTATTCGGCGGAGCCACTGGCATCCCCGCTTGAATCGGCAAAATTGAATGCATTGAATATGATTTCATCATCATCTGAAATTTTGAAATACGGCGCATCAAAGGCCTTCAATGCGCGCCCAGAAATAAATGCCTTGAACGGCTCGCCAGTTGTTGCAGAAAAGCCCTTTGCAACCTTTGCCTGCGCCTTCCCGAAAAGCATGGACATGCAAATGCCACCTTTGCAGGAGAATTTGTCCTCGGTCACCTTGAATGTTGTCCCATTGAGCGCAGCATAGCACGAATCCTTATCTGCGTTTTTCTCCTCGCTTCCAAGGCCGGCATCCTCCGGAACCCTCGTGAATATTTTGCCTGCAGCCGCATATCCCCTATATTCAAAACTTACGCTGCTTCCTGATTTTGCCTCCGGTTTCACAAACACTTTTACGATGATGCCCTTGGTACCCGCCTGCTTTTTGTACTCGTAATTGAGCCACTTGGATAGAGAATCGGATGAATCGCTGTCCCCGGAAATGTCGGATGTGCAATCGGCTGAGGGCTTGTATGTGATTCCCTTTGTTATGATTGCATCGGATGGCTTTTCATAGCCCGAAATTGCCGCATAATCCTCATCCGCGGATCCGAAGCCGCTTCCCGAAACCTTAAGGAAAATCCCCCCCTTTTCGCTTCCTTGCGGGATGTTTAAGGTGAATTTTGCCAAATAATAAGAGCCCCTTATGAGGGATGGGATTGCTGTCGAGTATACTGCATTTTCAGATGGGTTCGCAAGGCCATCGAAAGTAACAACCAATTCGTTCTTGAGAGAAGCGGGGATTACTGATGATTCGAGCGTTTTTGCCTCCTCAAATTCAACTGTGAAATCCTCCGTTGTGAGCGGCAAATAGCCATTGGCATTGATTTTGAAATAAACATTCTTGTTTGCTGGTACCTTGATTTCGCATGTGCCATTCAACAATTGGCAAGAGCCATCCGGGATTTCCGAATCATCATCCCTAAGGAATGCTGCCACTTTGCCTGTAGCGCCCACCGCTTTTTGCGTTGTTGCATCCTTCAACCTGATTATTGCGGTGCCTTTTGGCTGGTCAAGGCGGATTACGATTTCCTTTTCCTCCCCGACTGCGAGCGCAAAAGAGGATGAAATCCCTGCCACTCCATGCGCGCTTGCCTTCAATATGTATTTTGCCTCGGCATCAAAAAGCTCGAGTGGAATCCCTGAAAATTTGGCGCTCCCATCCTCGAGGGTGGTTTTTTCAGCCAATCCCAGGAAAAAGCCGTTTTCCGTGTGAATGTTGACCTTTGCGCCTGGCACTAAATTCCCGTCGTAATCGATGACAATCGCCAACAATTTGCCGCTATTGTCCTCGTTTATTGCCACCAATTCGATGTTCCTAGGCTCGCCCGCAATCAAATCGATGGCAATTGCCGGAAGGAATGTTTCCTTGTAAATTGTCGCATAGGCGGGTGAATCCGTTGAGAAAGTTGCAATTCCGTCCATATCCGTAATTTGGGATGATAGCCTGGCATTAGTTTCCTGATTGTAGAATTTGACCTGCGCATCCTCCACTGGCGATTCATCCTTATCCTTAACAATAATTGTGAGGTTGTAATCCTCCCCAATCTCCTTGGTTTTAAGCTGCACGGAAAATTCAAGCGGTGTTTTTGAGGTTAATAGCTGGGGATCAGATGATCCATCGTACGGAAGCAAAGTATTCGAATCGCGAGGCTCTGCCACTATATATACTTTTGAACCTACGGCATCCACTTCACCAAAAACCGCCTTACCGGCTTCATATGTTCTGCTAGAATCTATTAGTGCATCAGTTGATGCCAAAAATAGGCTCACAACCGCATCAACCGGATTGCCTTCCTCATCCTTAACGGTAACTTGCACTTCGCCCCTGGGAATATCTGGCTCGATATCGCCATCATCCAAATCCTCGTTTTTCTTGAGGCTGATTGTTTTCGTCCTCTCCTTTGCGGCAACAATTGTGGGGGTTGCGCTTTGATAGCCTGTTTTTGAGACCGTAAGGCTAAGCTGCGAATCAATGCTATCCGCAATCAAAATGGCGCTTCCGGAAGCATCTGAAACAACAGTTTCGTAATCGCCGCTTTGCGAATCAAGATATGATACGGTTGCCCCACTTAGCGGCACACCATTGTTATCCGTAACTTTTAGGGTGATCCTGACCTTGGTTTTCCCATCCGGCCCATCCCCTTCTGCCTGCAAGGATGCGGTTATTTCAGGTGTGCTTTTCCCGACTAGGAATTTTTGCTCAAAAGGCGTATAGCCCTCCTCATCCACAACTATTTTTCCCTCCTTCCCAAGTGGCACTCCCTGGAAAATTGCAACCCCGTTCTTTCCCGAATTCACGGTTTTGAACAGCTTTCCATCAACGAATAGGGAAACGGGTATATCCGCAATAGGCGCGCCCGATACCTCAACTCCCACTTTTATTGTTGTGGTGGCTGGCGTTAGCGCCATGAACGCGAAAATGCCTCCGCCTACAATTAGCAAAAGAAGTGCGATGAAGAATGGAAAGGAGGGTATTCCGCGCGTTTCAATAGGGGTAACAAACCAGTCATAGACGGGAATGTGCGCCTGTTGCTGCAAATAATCGCATAAGTTATAGTATGACTCCTC
>JBBSVW010000055.1:0-36963 GCA_038046605.1 Microcaldota archaeon
GCAACCATTACCTTTTGTTGAGGAGTCCGTTCATTAGGATCAATGATTAATGTAGGTTTATGCATTTCCAATTTTTCCAAAACACTTTCTTCAGCCTTCAGAATTCGAGCATGTCCCGCAATGTAGGCTCTTGGTGCAACCGCTTCGGCTGCTTTTCCGATTATAGTCTGTTGTCGCCTAAATCCGCCAATTCCCATTTAACCACCTGAAGTAAAAAAAGAATCCATTAATTTAAAATATGACGAGTTAGTGGTTAAAGATTGCTACTTAAAATAATTCAGAACCTCGCTTTACTTGATTCAGTACAAACAATCGGGATATAGGAATTAAGCGAAAGCGCCGGCAAGAACTGTCGTGGAGGCTTATTCTTTTACGCCGGCGCCTCCGCCTTATGCTTATTCTTCCAATTTTCCGTTATATTTGTTTGGTAAAAAAATAATCAAAAATTAGTTGATGATTTTTTGATGATACTCGTAATCGATTCATTTTTCCTAATTTTAGGTTGATATTTCGTAAACTTTTAGTTGATCGCAAAACCAAGCCATTTATAAAATTGATTTTTCAGTTTGGTTGACTTAGGTAGCATATGGGCGTTCTCAGGGAGGGCCTAATAAGCCTTCCAAGGATGGCATCAAACGGGGATAGGAAGGATTCCCGCTCGTGGATAGTGCATATCCTAAGCAAGGAATGGCCCCTTCCGGCAAAGGAGATCTACAATCGCATCCACCGGGCAAACGGCTCGGAAATCACCTACCAGGGGATCCATAAATCAATCCGCCAGCTCGAATCCGAAGGCGTTTTGCATAAGGCGAATTCGCGCTACTCCCTAAGCCCTGATTGGATTTCGAGCCTTCGCAAATTTGGCAACGAGCTTGAGGATGCCTTGAAGGGGCGGCGATCGCTCCACCTTGGAGAAATATCCCAAAACTCATCCGTCCAGCTGGTTTTTGATTCTTTCATCGATTTTTTCTACTGGGCAATCGAAGAAGCCCTCGAGCAGAAGGCAAAAAGCGGGGGGACATTTTCATCCTACGCCTTAACATACCATCCATGGCCAGCCCTTAGCATCTCCAAAGCCCAATATTCCTCGTTAAAATCACTTTTCTCCGAGGGCGAGCACTATATCGCATGCAAGGGAAAAGGCCGCCTGGATAAATCGCTCATGAGCGTTTGGAAGGCAGCCGGCGCAAAGATTTCCCTTGGGGCGGAGAGCCCAAAGAGCAGTGACACTTTTGCATTTGGCGATTTCGTCCTGCAGGTTTTCCCATCCCACCTGGCTAAAAAAGGCCTTAGGGGTATTTTTTCCGGGCAGGATCATTTGAACGGAAGGACGCTTGTGGAATATTGCCGGCTCTATTTTGAATCGCAAGACCCCGTCACTGTCCTTGTCTCTAGGAATGCGGAACTTTCAAGCCAGATGCGGGAGGGTGTCATGTCAGAATTTTCAAGGAAGGGCTGATTTCTTCTTATTGGGCTAATAAATTCTCGATGATATTGAGGATGAGTTGGTTGCCTAGGAATGGCCCATTTGATGCCAATACTCCGGTTATTTTCCTTTTATCGCCCATAGGAAAAATATTAAATGGCGCAATGATAATGGATCCATGTTTGGCATAGATTTGCTCCTCACATTTCAATACGCCCTAATTGGCGCCCTTCTCTCCGAAATTGATGTGATAATTGACGAGAACAAGCGCGCATCCGAAAACGCCGCCATTTTGCTTTCCATCATTTGCTCCCTTCTAATGGCGTGGCTAATAATTGCCGATGCCAATTCCGCAATATTGTTTGGTGCAATCCTTTTTGGGGTTTTCATATCCGGCAAGGTGGATGCGCTGCCATTCATCCTGGGCCTTCTCATATCCGCCGGCGCACTGCTCCAAAGGGCGATTGCATCCGATTACCTTTCATACCTTCCAATTGTCCTTGCGCTGGCGTTTTGCGGCGTTGTTGATGAATATGGCAATGACCGCTTGGGCAAAATCAAAAGCAGCCTGATGAACTGGTTTTTCCGCAGGCGAATAACCATGAAGCTTGGCGTTTTTTCCGTTGCATATCTTGGCGTAATTCCCTTTTCCCATCTAGTTGCATTCCTGGCATTCGACATCGCCTATGAGGTGAATTCGGCAAGGGCAGGGAATATTTAGCGCAAGTAATTAGCAAAATTTCAATCAAATTTTCCCCAAAAGATCCGCCTTTGTGATTATCCCCAATATCCCGTTGCCCTGCATTACAACCACCGCCTGGGAATCGCGCAGTATGTGCCTTATCGTTGTTTGAGTGGTATTTTTTGCAATTGTTGGGAATGCCTCCTCGGAAATTTCCGATATCCTGCTTTTGCTGGGATTGAATGCGCTTTCCTCTTCCATTCTTGAAATTATTCCCTTTTCAGTGAGGCTGCCTGTTGGGTGGCCATGCCCATCGAGGATAAGAAGCTGAGAAATACCCTCGCGCTTCATTATGCGGATCCCTTCAATAACTTTTTGCCCTCCCCTAACCGAAAAAATCCGCCTATTCATGATCGAGGAAGCGGAATTTTCCCCTTCTTTCCTTGCACTTTCGAGGGCTTCGAAAATGGCCTTTGCCTTCGAATAGGCGGGGTCGGTCTTGCCGCCCTCAATTTTGGCAATTGTTGGCTGCGAAACCCCGCTTTGCCTTGAAAGCGTTTTTTGCGTTAAGCCTGCGCTTTCCCTCATCCTTCTTATTTCAGATAGCTCAAATAACATGGCCGATACCCCCAAAGGCAAAAATTGTGTTGCCCTATATGCTCGGATAAATATGCCCTTTGGATAGGCATCCGTTCATTTCGCCCAATATTCATTTAAGAATATTTAATTTAATAATGAATCGTAAGTGCCATTATTAAGAGAACGGTGGTAAATTCGCATAAGAATCAGGTGATCATATGGTCCAAAGAAACATAAGCGTGGAGATGGGCGTTAAGGAAATAGGCTCGGTTGAAATTGTCGAGCGCAAGGGCATTGGCCATCCCGATTCCTTGTGCGATGGCATTGCCGAGGAGGTAAGCGTTGCGCTTTGCAGGGAATATGTCAGGCAATGCGGCACCATACTTCATCACAATACTGACAAGGTTCTTCTAAATGCGGGAGAATCCGAGGCAAGCTACGGCCATGGGAAGATATTGAAGCCAATTTATCTGGTCCTTTCGGGCAACGCCACCTATAAGACCCGCGATTTTGAAATCAATGTGCCGCATGTTGCAATCAAGGCGGCAAAGGAATACCTCAAATCCGTGCTTCGGTTCATCGATGTGGAGGATGATGTGGTGGTGGATTCGCATATTGCTAGGGGATCTGTAGATTTGGTTGACATTTTTTCAAGGAAGGGCAAAAAAGCCAGCAATGACACCTCCTTTGGCTGCGGTTATGCGCCCTTTTCACGCCTTGAGGAAAAGGTGCTCAAAATTGAAAAGCACCTCAATTCCCCCGAATTCAAAAAGCACGTGCCCGCATGCGGCGAGGACATCAAGGTCATGGGCCTTAGGGATGGCTCAAAGTTCAAGATCACAATAGCAAGCGCCATGGTTTCCAAATACATTTCCGGAATTGAGGGATACAAGGAGGCAATCGCAAAAATCCGCAGTGAGGCAGATAAGATTATCGGGGATGCCGATACGGTAATCCAGGTGAATACCGGCGATAATTATGAAACGGGAAGCATTTACTTGACGGCCATTGGCACATCCGCGGAGGCCGGCGATCCGGGATCCGTGGGCAGGGGAAATAGGGTAAATGGGCTAATTGCGCCATTCCGCCCAATGTCCCTGGAAGCCGCCGCCGGCAAGAATCCCGTGACGCATATTGGGAAAATTTACAATGTCGCTGCGTTCCATTTCGCAAATGAAATTCTGCGCGAATACCCGCAGGTTTCTGATTGCGAAATTTACCTGCTATCCCAAATTGGGATGCCGGTTGACCAGCCCAAGATTGCCGATGTAAGGATAAAAACAAAGGCAACGGGGCCGGAATTCGACCGGATAAAAAAGGGCGTTCATGGCCTAATTGACAGCCGGCTTGAAAATATTTCCAGCATAACGCAGATGATTGTCGACAAGAAGCTTCCGGTATTTTGATGCATATCCTTCCGGGCAGTAATTGATTTGTTAGCGGCAAATGCCGTTATTAAGCTGATTAGGTGTTGCGTTCAATCCGTTCATTTACCTGGGCGGGCAATTTTCCGGGGGCATTTTTAGGATATTTCCCTACTTGGGGTTTTTTATATTGCGGATGCCTTTTGTTCGTAAGGAATGATGTATGATTAGCAGTTTTCAGTTCCGTATTCTTTTGCTGAACATTCCAATCATTACCATCTGGCATGTCAACTTATTTATCGCAACAATCCTTTCCGCATCAATCGTTCCCCTCCCCAGCGAACCGGCAATTGTGCTTTCCTTAAAGCTCATGGGCCCATTGGAGGTTTTTTTCATCGCGGTAATCGGTTCCATGATAGGTTCGGTTTCAAATTACTACATAGGCTACAAAGGAGTACACACCTGGCTGGCAAAGCGGGACCCAAAATTGGAAAAAAGGGCGGAGGGCCTTATAAATAAGTATGGTTTTTCCATGCTATTGCTTGCGCCTTGGATCCCATTTGTTGGCGATCCCCTCCTGATAGTTGCAGGCGCGCTTGAGATGGATTTCTACCGCTTCTTTGTGTGGGTGCTTGTTGCAAGGATGTTCAAGGTTGCAGCCCTGATATATTTCGGGGTTGAATTCTTCAAGCTTTCCGTTATTTGAGCAATTTGTTTTTGTTTGATAATGCGGGATATTTTTTCCTAATTTCGATCCTTGCCCCCGCAATTAGTCCTTGAAAAACAGCCTGTTGCTTGATTCTGGCTTATCCTTCTCGTATCCGATAAGGTCCAAAAATCTCCAAAGCAAAACCAGGAAGATGAATACGATGATGATCCTTGACGCATCCGCCGGAACCTCGATTATGGATAGCAGGAACGGGGAGAGGATGAATATCCCAAGCACGAGCAGCAGCTTTGCAAAATCGCTTGCAATATGCGCTGCCGAAAAATCGTGCCTATGCTGGGCAAGGGAGAGCCTGATCAGGTTGTATTCCATGGCAAAATTCCGGATGAGCTTATAGATTAGGAACAGGATTACAATTCCCGCAAAACCCGCAAGTATTCCAAAAGCGCCAATTGTAATGCCAAAGAGTTCGACGGTATAGTTTGATAGCAAATACCATCCTGCGCCAGTTAAGCCCAGGAATATCCCAATTGTTCCCGCATTGTCAATGATGGAGGCCCCTACTTTTGAAAATGCCATTGAAAAGCGGTTGCTTCCCTCGAAAACGGATGTGATCTCCCTCATGTATTCCGCAAAGCGCCGTCCCCTCCTTTTGAGCGAATAGGGCATGATATTTGTTGTGAACAAATGAATTCCTTCATACCTGCCGACAAGAAGCGATGTTGCAAGGGAGGAAATGAATACCACAACCGATGTCACTCCGACAAGGTCGATTATTCCGGATGAAACGCTTGCCCCCTCCTTTGCAATCAGTAGTGAGAATTCCCCAACGGATAGCATCGCAAGGCCGGAAAAAACCGCGGAACGTGATGAAAAACCAAACAGATAGGCGGAAATGCTGGTCCCAACGAATTTGAAAATGATGTTGGCAATCGAAATGAGGGCAATCAACAACCAATACTGGCCAAGTGATGAGATGTCAATCAGCATGCCAATTGACATGAAGAAAAGGGATGAAAATACGAGGGCAAATGGGGATATTGCCCGTTCCAGCTCCTCGCCTTTTGGGAGTGAGGCAACAAGGCTCCCTGCGAGGAATGCGCCAATCGAAGGGGTCAAATGTACGCTTTCCGCAAAAAAGCTAAGGCCAACCCCAAGGCTTAATGCGCTGAAAACCATCGTCTCTCCTGCCTGGTATTTCACAAGCCAATCGAATACGACCCTTAGCACGCGCAGGAGAATTACATAGGCAGCTGAAAGGATGGCAAGCGCCGTTACGATTGAAGCCAGAAGGCCAAATGATGTAACCTGCTCGCCAGCATTCAGGCTTGAAAAAACCGTCAGGAAGAAAATTGCGAAAAGATCCTCAACAATTAGTGAAGCAACAAGGATTGGCACCTCCTTGCGATTGATCATCTCCTTTTGCTCAAGGACACGGACCACAAGCGCAGTTGAGCTGATTGAAAGGATCGCCCCAAGATATAATGACAAAATGGGCGAAAAGCCAAGAAGCGCCCCAAACCAATATGATAGGAGGAAAACAATGCCCAGCTTGAATAGGGCAATTAGGAAAACGCGCATTCCAAGCTTTGAAAGCTTTGATACGTTGAATTCAATTCCAATAGTGAAAAGCAGCAGCACTGCGCCAACATCCGCAAAGGTGTTCACAAGTTCGCTTGCCTGCACCAATTTGAGGTTGTAGGGGCCAATGATTGCGCCAATTGCCAAAAGGCCAAGGACCGCGGGCTGCTTGAACCTAATTGCCAGCGCGCCTGCAATTGTTGCAAATATGATGAGAAAGCCGATTTCAGGAAACAATACCATTAGGATCCCACACCTTTTCACACGAATCGTATTTTAACATGCCGCTGACACCGCTAGGGGGATAAGTTTCCCCCTATCTCGCGTTTCGTAGAGTTTGCCTCTACTAATGTCCGAATTGCCCACCAATTCGTACATCGCCTCTAGCCCCTTATTTTGCCCTCCGAAATCCATAATTGATGTGATTTGCCCTCGTAAATCAAATATGGGCAAAGACCCCTAACTGTTTATCTGATCCGTTTGAATGCTCAATTTGCCCTAACTTGTTTTATTCGAATTATTCGCAAGCATTTTATATCAAGGAAGCGGAATTATATTGATGATGCGCATGTCCCAAGAGCTCAAAACCGCAATTCTGGCCGCAAGGAAGGCGGGCACAATATCCCTTGCGCATTTCAAGAGGGGGGTTGCTTATGAAATGAAGCCTGATAATACCCCTGTTACAAAAATCGACAGGATGTGCGAGAGGGAAATTATCCGGATAATCCGTTCCAAATTCCCAAATGATTCTATCCTTGGTGAGGAATCTGGAAGACATGCCGGTGATTTGCAACGGCGATGGATAATTGATCCAATTGACGGCACCAAATCCTTCATCAGGGGCCTTCCATTCTATGGCAACCTTGTTGCTTTCGAGGATTGCGGCGAAATAACCGCGAGTGCAATCTGCATCCCAGCAATGGGCCTATCCATGCATGCGGAAATTGGCAAGGGCGCTTTTTGCAACGGGAAAAAATTGCAGGTTTCGAATGTTTCGCGCCTTGATGAAGCCTACATTCTGCATGGGCGGGGAAAAGGTTTTCTGGAAAAGGGCTATTTGAAAAAACTGCGCATTCTTTTGAATTCCGTTTACCATTCATGGGGAATTGGGGATGTTTACGGCTATTACCTTCTTGCAAGTGGCAGGGTGGATGCATTCGTCGAAACATTTCCGCACCCTTGGGATGTGGCTGCGCCAAAACTAATTGTTGAGGAAGCCGGAGGCGCTTTTTCCGACCTTACCGGAAAATCCACATTAGTCTCAAAAAACATCGCAATTTCGAGCAACGGCAAAATACACAATGAGCTGATCAGGATCCTCAAAAAATAGGTGATAGTATGGCGGAAATTAAGCGGCTTTACAGATCGAGGAAGGACCGTATACTTGGGGGTGTTTGCGGAGGGATGGGGAAATATTTTGGCGTAGATCCGGTGCTAGTTAGGCTTTTGTTTGTCCTCCTTGCTTTTGGGGCAGGCTCAGGAATCCTGCTTTACCTTGTGGCATGGCTGATTGTTCCGGAAGATCCCAAGGGGTAATGGCGCAGTTTTGCATTATTCCCGCCTCTTTTTAATATTCGTTCCCAAAATATAGCGCTGCCTCCGTAGCTCAGTAGTAGAGCGTTTGTCTCGTAAACAAAAGGCCGCGAGTGCGATTCTCGCCGGGGGCTTATAGGTCCATCTCAACCCCTGCACCTTTCCCTTATTGTAGCATTGATGATTTCAAAGCACATGCCTTTATCGGAGGTTAAAGAAGCCCCTATTTCCAAGCAATTATCGTGCATGATTTCATTCTTGACCCTTCTGCAAAGCATAAGCGTCATGACACTAGAATTGCTTTTGCCAATTGCCTGGATATAGTTGCAATGGTCGCTCGCATTCGATCCAAGGGGGAATTGTTTGCACAATTCAGGAGTAAGTTTTACATCGGTGGAAAGTAGGCAGTCCCATCTTTCTTCAGGGTCTTTTATTACGTCGCACACTCCGGTCCCCGTATCGAAAAGCGCAAAATATATTCTGCAAATCCTGCGTGAATCCTGGCCGATAACCTTATCGCAATATGCAAAGTCGTTATTAACTATAGCTTTGGCATGGAAACATTCATCATTATCCGCCTCCTTTGCCATTGTTCCGCATGCGCTCCAATCCCTTGAGATGGCAGTGACTTCAATATAGCATACGGTCTTGCCTTCAGTTAAGGAAATTTTTTGGCATAGATCCAGGTTTTTTGTTGCTTTTGCCACGCCTGCGATGCATAATTCACGGCTGCCAAGATCAGATACCTTGTTGCATAAATCGATTTCCCGATTATCCTCCCCTAGGCCAAAATAGCTTCCTTCCGGCGGTATCGGTTCGCCTGAAGGGAAGGGTATGGGCGATGCATCTGAGCAGGTGCAGATGCTGATGTTCATCCTGCTCGTGTTGAAGCTTAATTTGCATTCGCATCTTGGGTTAATGGGCAACGCTGCCTGCGTTATTGCGGGCTGGCAGGAGTTTTTGCCTATGCAAAAAGATGGAAATTGCTTTCCAGTTGATGAGTTTTCGATCAATAATAGGAGAAACAGTGCCGATATGGCTATTAACGAAAAAAACACATATTTTATCGGCGCCATAAATTCCTAAGACTCGTTTAATTATTAAAATAATACTAATATTCCATATCTTTAATGATGGGGCACTGCAAACCAAAAACCTAGCATTAATTACCCGCAGCACCCCATCCGCAAATTTATTAATCTTCAGCAGGCACTATCAATGCGGTGTTTTATGCCACATAAATGCGTTCGGTGCGGCCTCATGTACGGAACCGGATCCGATGAGCTCTTCAAGGGTTGCAGCTGCGGCTCGAGGATTTTCATGTTCATCAAGCCCGAGCTTGTCACGCTCAAGGAGCAAATGGACATCATGGAACGGGAAAGCAAAAGCATGCTCTTGGAAAACAAGGAAGCTCTTGAGGAAATTTCAGAAATCGTCCCTATTTCAATTGAAAAGGCGCCGGCAGCAGTCCAAATCGATATTGGAACCATGAACCGCCCCCTTCTTTCCAACATAGGGGAATTGGAAAAAATCGCAAAATCTGAAAGGAAACGAATCGAACTTGCAATGGAGGCATCTGAAATTCTTGAACAAACCCAGCAAGCGCCCATATCCCCTAGTGAAAAAGGCGTTGAAAACATCACAATTCTTGAAAAGGGCCAGTATGTGCTCGATATCAACTCCTTAATGTCCGGAAGCCCCTTGGTCATCCGTTCCGAGCACGGGATCTTTTACATCCGCATTCCTGCACCGATAAAAAAGAAGGTGAAATCATAGATGGCGCAAATTTCAACAACATCCGGCTTTGTGACGCTGGCATTTGGGAATACCGAATTGGTTATTGTTGCGGTAGTTGCAATCATACTTGCAATAGCGGTCCTGGTGATACTAAAAAAGCTGATTGTAAATTCCGTTTTGGGGATTGTTGCCTTGATCATCCTCAATGCAGTCGGTTTGAAAATCAATGTGACTTTTCTTTCCTTCCTAATTGTTGCAGTTCTAGGCCTATTTGGCGTGGCACTCCTAGCCGTCTTCAATCTGCTTGGAATTAAGGTGCCCTGAACATTTTGCACTAAGTCATTTGGAATATTCCAGGAGCATCTTTCCGGCGCCTAAAATGAGCAGGATGGACAAAAGGAAAAATCCAAGGTAATTTGAAATTCGCCCCCCATCGGAGATGAATGTGAAATAGTAGACTGCAAATGCGCAAATTACAAGTGCCGGAAACCAGAACCTGACCTCCCCCATTTGCCCACCCTCAACAATTAGTTTAATTCCCTGCGAATTCACATTAATATCATTTGCGGTGCCTAAGGGGTCAGGTTTATTATTGGTTTTATACAGAACAATTGCGGGTCCGTAGCTCAGCCTGGATAGAGCGTCTGCCTCCTAAGGACACAGCTTTTTCTTCCCAGAAGAAAAAGTAGTGTCGCTACAAAAAGAAGGGCATTTGGTTGCGAATCAAATGCCCATTGGAGAAAGTAGAAGGTCGAGGGTTCGAATCCCTCCGGATCCGTGCAGAATATTTTCCAATGTAATTCGCTTCATTTAAAAATCATCATTGCCTGCTTATTCCATGGACGAATTCCTGTTGAAAATGCTCTCGGATTTGGAGTTGAACTCAAAGAAGCGCAATGTGATGAAGCTAAAAGAGCTTGGCGGCCAGATCGCCGAAAAGGCCTATATCCGGGGGGAGCGCCGGCTGGTTTCCCTCATAATTGTTTCCTATTCCATGGCCAAATTCCTCGAAAAGCATTATATCTCAAAATCCGGGAAATGGGATAAATTTTATTCCAGATTCGGGGCGTTTTTGCAATCCGCAAAGGAGGAATTGCGTGAAGGGGATATGGATTCCTTCTATTCGGTGATTGATTCGATGGTGGAATCAATCCAGGAGCTTTCGGAATTGCAGGGCAGGTTCCAATCAAACATTGTGGATAAGGCGCGTATCAAGGCGGGCACGCAGATATATGCTCATGGCGCCTCCCTTTCAACGGCGGCCGCATTCGCAAACGTGGACAAGGGATCGCTCGCCTCTTACATCAATGTAACCAAGCTTCCGGATAAGTACGGAACACTTACTGTAAAAGACCGCCTTAAAATGGCAGAATCACTGTTTGGAATGTAAGGATTTTATTTGAATGCAAATATTCCCCTTATTGAATGGATTAAATTTTTCAGTTGATGAAATGCCCCTTAACCTAATCGATGCAATCGTTCTTGCCATAATTCAGGGGATAACCGAATGGCTCCCAATTTCCAGTTCCGCACACCTGGGATTGGCACAGATTTTCATGAACGCGCAAACTCCCCTCATTTTTGACTTGTTATTGCATGCGGGGACTCTTGCTTCCGCAATTTTGTATTTTAGGAAGGAAATTGCCGGAATGGCACTTGCGCTTTTAAAGTTTGACCGGAAAAGCGAATATTTCAATCTCTTTTCCCTAATTGTGCTCGCGAGCATACCAACCGCCATTATTGGTTTTGCCTTCCATGATTATTTCGCATCCATGTTTTTCAGCCTCTTTTGGATTGGCATCACCCTCATGATTAATGCGGCTTTCATGCAGATTTCGAGCATGGATTTTGGCAAAGGAAAGGAAATTATTGAATTGAAGGGGAAGTCGGGTGCTATTATTGCAATCCTTATGGGCATCGCACAGGGCATTTCCATATCGCCCGGAATTTCACGTAGTGGGGCAACAATTGGCACTGCCATTCTAATGAAAGTTGATCGGTCAAAAGCACTAACTTTTTCATTCCTAATGTCCATACCCGCAATTATCGGCGCCACAATATTCGAATGGAAAGGCGCGCCAGTAACCGGAATAGGCCTTGATCTCATCATTGTTTCCATTGTTGTTTCCGGAATTGTGGGCTACATTTCAATTGATTTCATGATGAAATACGTCCGGAAAAAGGGCCTTGCGCCATTTGCCTATTACTGCTGGATCGTTGGCACGATTTCACTCGCATTAAGCTTTATGAACTGATTCCCCAATTATTCGTTCAACTAGGTAAATTAGAAAGCGCGGAGGGCGGATGTGACTTGATGTCATATATTAGCTGCGGGAAATTAATCGATGTATTTAGGTACTGCAACGTATCTAGAAGTCACTGATAAATACGCAGCATATAGGCAATAAAGTAAAATTACCAATGACCCAATAATGAACATTGCCCTTGCCCCTTCCAATAAGATTGAAATGTTATTCGATTCCATTGCGGAGCTTGCCAAATAATAACCAATTATGGACAAAACTAATCCAATCGAATCCAAAATCATGGCAAATTTTGCATGCCTTTGTTGAAAAGGATTTCCAAATTTAAGCAATAAAAATGCGCCAATAAGTCCTAATAGAAATAGTCCAATTGTGCCAAATGTCGCTCCTATTGTGCTTGCTCCGACGTATGCCAATACTGCCCATTTAGTGTCTTCCTTAGGCTTAACTTTTCTTATTTCCAGGAATGAGAACTTGAACATAATTGTCTAAACCATTAAGTTTAACCGATTAAATAGCTTTTCGTCCAGATCTATTTCAAAATAGGGATCTTAAAGCGCGGAGGGTGGGAATTTCGAGCATGTGCCGCCGTTACCCAATTTGATTTTCAAATCTAAATAAGGGGGTAGAGGCGACACACTAGAAGGGGTAAGGCAACACGTTAGGAGAAATCTTTCCCCTTGGTGTTGGGGATTATCCCCCTATAGGTGTCATTCGAACCCACGCAACGATTACTCGTTAACAGCTCTCAAGCCCGGAATTTCCGGGATATCGAACTTTTCCAGATAGCAGGCCTACGTACCTCGATTTCAGATTCTCAGATCAAAGAACTTTCTTTTTCTCGTAAAGGTCTTTTTCTTTTGAAAAGAAAAAGAGGTTTGCCGCCATAGCCACTAGGCGACCTCCGCATAAAAGAAGTTTTTATTGAAGGAGGATTATTAATCTAGCGGTATTTACAAATTCAACTACAACATAACCCGCATGGATGGGGGGGATGCTGATTGGAAAAGCGTGATGCAATTATGGGAAAAACAGTTACAATTGTTATGGAAGTCCAGGTCCCTGCAAAACCAATGGAAGTTTACATTGCTTTGACCGATCCGCAAAAGCATGAGGATTTCACCGGTACCGAGGCTAAAGGCACCGATAAGGAGGGAGGAAAATTTTCCACTTGGGATGGTTATTCATTCGGGAAGAATTTGCAACTTGTCAAGGGCAGGAAAATAGTGCAGGAGTGGCAAACATCCGAATGGCCCGAAGAAGCCAAGCCTTCCATCTTGACAATTACTTTAACTTCCTCAAAAGAAGGCACTTTGCTAAAAATGGTCCAGGAAAATGTGCCCGAAGAGCAGGCAAAGAATTATGAGAATGGATGGGAGGAATTCTACTGGGAACCGCTTAAAGCATATTTCAAGAGGAAAAGCAAAATTGAGAAGAAAGGGAAAAAATGAAATTGCAAAGCTTTGGGGCAATATTGTTTGCAATTGCGCTTGCAGGAGTAATTTATGGGCTATTGAATATTCTTGATGCGCAAAAACACCTCAACGAGCTTGATTTGCCCCTTGCACTGCTTTCGGCCCTCCTTTACCTGTCCTCAATTGCCCTATGGAACCTTTCATGGGGGAAATTCATCAAATTAGGCGGCAATGATTCCATTTTGATGGGTTTTGCCGCCCAATTGGGCGGGCTTACGCCCTTTAGCCTGGGCGCCGATTTCCTTCGGGGCTATTTTGCAAAAAAGGCAGGGAAAAAATTCGGGGAGGGGATGGCTGCAAGTTTTGCCGCCAAATTCCATAAAATCTGGATTGCCTTGGTTTTTTCATCAATTGGCATAGGGGTAATCCTGCTCTCGCAAACTTACTTCCGCAGCAGCTTCCTTCTTGGGATTGGGGTCCCTATCATCATGCTGGCTGGAGTGATCCTTCTTACAAAAAATCATGCCGCCATGGCTATTTCGGGCATTTCATTGGAAAAAATTAGCAAGAAGGATGCCCGGGATTTTTCTTACATGCTCAAAGTTTATATTAAAAATCCCCAAAAGGCCATTTTAGGCATGCTTGCAGCTTCCCTTGCCCTTGAATTCGCCTCATTTTACCTCGCATTCGCCTCTTTTGGCTTGTTTTTGGATATCAGTTCAGCCTACCTTGTTTTCATACTCCTCTTTTTTGCATCCAAAGCCCTTTTCGTGCCTCAAGGCATTGGTGTTACTGAAATCGTGGGCATCATTATCCTTGGGAATACGGCTCCCCTTTCCTTGATTGCCGCCGGTATGCTCCTTTGGAATATCGTAAGGATTTGGATCCCAACAATTATAGCTGGCGCTGCATCTTTGGCATTAGGGAAAAGATATGCAATTGGGGAATCCGGGAATTAGCAAAATATCGAGTGGTATCCCTTCGTCTAATTCAAAAATATGAGTAGGCTGTGCTTCCATTATGCAGCCGTTTCCTGCGCCTTTGAAAGTTTCCTCTTGGTGACCTTGAGGGCATAGAACGCCTCGCTTTCAAGCCTGTTCAGGTGCGCGGAAATTTCCTTTATGGTCGCCTTCAGGTCCGGCTGGATGTTGTATTCGAGGGCATTCACCTTCCGGTTGGTTTTCTCGATTTCCCTAAGGAGCCTTCTTAGCGCCGTTTCAAACTCCGCTAGCTTAATTATCAGGTTGAGTGAATTTTCAAAATGCTCAACAGCATCATCGAATTTTGCCGATGAGCCCTGAATGGAATAGCCCCGAGTTTCCAGATCCTTCTTTACATCAATCCCCTTTATTTCGGCAATTTTAACTCCCATGATGTTCCTGGTTTTGACCTCTATTTCCGGCACATTTTGCGAGGAAATTGCAGCCATCTCTACAAAAAGATCGCCATGGAATGCCTTGGCAATTGCTATGGACTTGAATGCCAATTGCATCTCCTTATCCACCTGGGACCTAAGGTCGCGCGCTTTTTTTACCAGTTTGAAGAATTCCGGAACCAGGGCGTCCCGCTTTTGCTTTAGTATGTGGTGGCCTTTTGTTGCCAGTGTCAATTTGGATTTGGTGTTAAGCATCTCCATTCTTGTTGGCCTAACGGATTCCTTGCTCATCTTGTTCACCTAATAAATTATGCATTTTGGAAATTGGGGATGGGGGTATTTTGCTATATTCATAATTGTTAATTCCTAACCCAAATTGCATTCCCAATATTGATAATGTTCCTTTTTTCAAATTACTTTTTTTAATTATTATTGGCTTCAAAAACTTACCTCAAAGAATTTCGCCGCATTTGCAAAAAGCGCGCTTTTTACCTCCTCCAGGGGGATCCCCTTAATTTCCGAAATCCTCTCCCAAGCCGCGGCAACATTTGCCGGTTCGTTCCTCCCCTCGCTCCAAAGGTATGGCGAATCGGTCTCGGAAAGGAGATTATTTAGGGGCGCATTTTTAATAATCTTGTCAATTTCCTTGCTTTTGAGCGTTGCAATTGAGAGCATATACCCCCTTTTAAGCGCCTCTTGCATGAATGCGGGCTTGTTGAAGAAGTGGAGCATCACCTTTTGATGTGGAAAATCCTGCAAAATCATGAACAGGTCAGGATACGCCTCCCTGCAGTGTGTCACTATCGGAAGCCCCAGCTTTTCAGCCAAAATGAGCTGCTCCCGGAATACCTGCTTTTGCCGTTCCCTGTCTTTTTCATCTGGAAAATAATGGTACTCCAGCCCAATTTCCCCCATGGCAATTGCATCCTCGGCGTTGCGCTCAATGAATTCGAATTCCGCCGGAACATTGGTGGTGGTCGCAAAATGCGGGGCAAGGCCAATTGCGGCGTAAACGAACTTCTTATGCTGATTTCGGAAATTGAGCGCCGCCTCGTTCTGCTCCATATTCCCTCCGGTTTCAACTATTGCCTTGAGCTTGGTTTTGGCCCTGGCAAGCACATTGCTACGGTCTGCATTGAACTTTTCGTGCATCAAATGGCAGTGCGCATCGATCATAAAAAAAACCTACACTCCCGTATAGTCTATACCGTGATTCACTTTGTCAATAATGATGCTTTTATTATGGCCGGGAAAACTAACGAGGCCCGACCTTTTACACAATTTGGCGATTCCGTGCCTGAGCCCGTATTTTGGATGCTCTTCGAATGTATCCCCCAATATTTTTAGGGGAAACAGGCCCTGCCGGAGGGCGGCTTTAAATATTTCCTGCAATCCTGCAACATCCCATCCTTGATGCTCCCTAGCTCGTTTTCTGGGTAATGGGTTTTCGCCGTTGGTCTTCGAATGCGCTTGTATGTCACTGATAAATAATTTGAGATCCCCATGCTTGGAGCTGTAGGGAATCTCGGGCGGGGGATAGCGAAATGCAAATATCGTTCCGACGGCTTTGGGGTTGATGTCCCCCCAATATACGGATTTTGGGCTTCGGGTACGCGAGGCAGCGTAAACATCGAAATGTTTGGGATTTGGATAGACGACAACCGGATGTTGGCCTTCCGAAAACTCAGATGGCAGTGCTATGATGATGTTTCTTCTTTTTACGAGCCTGTACCCGCCAAGACTCAATTCACCTCCATTTGGCCCGCTTTTAAGCCGTTCCCATGCTTGTGCTACAAGCCTATGAAGGTTTGATTGCCTTCTTGCAATTTCACCCAAGGCCGTATTTTTCCTTTCGATTCCTTGAATCCGCTCCTCATCGGTTTCCATTTGTAATCACTAAATGCTTCTCCAATATATATAAAAACCTTTTTTCCTTTAAATAACTCGCTCCTGATGCGTACCAAATGCCCTAAAGGCTAGTTCGATTTCCAAATTTGGGTTTTAAACAAGAAAAAAGGTTTAGTTATGGCAACAAATGATGGCGTCCTCTCGAAAATCTCCGGCCCAGTTGTCCAGGCAACTGGCATGTCCGGAGCGCAAATCAATGAGATCGTCAAGGTTGGAGATGCCGAACTCATGGGTGAAATCATTGCCCTTCGGTACGACCGCGCATCCATCCAGGTTTATGAGGAAACATCCGGCTTGCGCCCCGGCGAAAAGGTTGTGCGCACATATGCGCCCCTCTCTTTGGAACTAGGGCCAGGCCTGCTTTCAAGCATTTTTGATGGAATCCAGCGCCCACTCGAGGCAATTAGGGAAAAGAGCGGCGATTTCATCGCCAGGGGAATATCCGTTCCGGCACTTGACCGCAAGAAGAAATGGAAATTTGATGCAACCGCCAAAAAGGGCGATTCCGTTAAAGCTGGCGATATCCTAGGGGCCGTCCAGGAGCTTGATTTCGTCCACAAGATACTTGTCCCAAATGGCATTGAGGGCAAAATCGGATCGATCTCATCTGGCAGTTTCAACGTAACCGAAACAATTGCTGAAATTTCTGGCAAGGAAATCACCATGACGCAGCGCTGGCCAGTTAGGATCCCGCGCCCATATGGAGAAAAACTCCCCCTTAATTTGCCCCTAATCACCGGCAAGAGGATTATCGACACATTTTTCCCGATCACAAAAGGAGGGACTGCCGCAATTCCGGGCCCCTTCGGGAGTGGAAAATGTGTTTCCGGCGACACTCCGATTTTGTTGCCCGGAAAGGGAATCCTCTCCATGAGGGAACTATATGAGAAAAGCAAGCTGGAAGGTATAATTAAAAGAACCGTGTTCGAAGAGACAATAGAGCTAAAAGAACCCATCAATTTAGTTTCATATTACAATGGCCAAATAGTTGAAACATCCTCAAAATTATTCTATAAGGGTTATTCGGATTCGCTTTTAAGAATCAAGACAAGGTCCGGACGGGAAGTTGAAGTTACGCCTATCCACAAGCTCTTCCGTGTAACTCCGGAGTTGCAAACCGTGGAAACCGAATCAAGAAATTTGAGAAAAGGCGATTTCCTTGCAGGTGTAAGGCAATTGCCGCCTTTGAAGGAAGTAAAAATAGACTTGTTTACCCTGGGAAACTTGAGGTGTGAAGACGAACATATCGCATTGGAGATCAAAAAGATGCTACGAAACAGGTCCAATGCAATTGGAAGGGTAAATGCGGCAAAAGAGCTAGGAATGGGTTTTGGGGAGTTCAAGCGGCTGCTTTACATGGAAACATTGCCTAAGCTTTCTCAAATCAAAAGAATTTGCGAATTTTACTCACAACCATTGCCCAGGATACAAAAAATAAGGGGCGATAGAAGTGGAAATTCGGCAATATTGCCAGATAAGCTCACACCTGAACTAGCAGAATTCCTGGCACTATTTGCTGCGGAAGGGTATTTACGCGGCCCTGTAACCCTAGTTTTCACGAATTTGGATGAGGCATTGCTCGAAAGGTTTTCTTCGCTAGCAAAGCAGCTCTTTAGTTTAGAATCAAAGATCGAAAGGCAAAATGGCAAAACCCCCAACGTCCTCATTTCAAGCAAAGCGCTGGCTGAGTATGTTAAATTTTTCGTTGGCAGCCTACGTACCGCAAAAGGAAAAATGGTACCTTCGGTGCTGTTTGGAGCAGACGAGGAGTGCATCCGAAGTTTCCTATTCGCATATATTTTTGGTGATGGCAGCTTCTACGATGGCCAAATAGAGATAACAACTGCAAGCGTCAAGATGCAAACCGGGCTTTCGTATTTGCTCTCACGCCTTGGCGTCCTTCACTCTCTATCTAAGAGGAGTATTGACGGCATTCCTTATTATCGGACATTTGTTAGGGGCGTTGAAAATTTCAAGAAACTGACTTCCACTTCAGTGCAAACTAATGGAAAAATTGATCGCGTGAAGGAGTATATCCGCGCCCAAAAGAGCACATACACATCTACCGATATCGTGCCCGTTTTGCCAGCAGTAATTGATCAAATATATTCTGCCGCTGGTAGGCCATACTCGAAGTTCAGGAAAGCGGGAGTGGAAATTTCAAACTATGTAGGAAACGAGGAGCGCATGAGTGTTTCAATTTTCAAAAAATTCTTGGCAGTATCCTCGCAAAACGCTTCCAATTCTGGCGTCCAGCTGCAACTTAGCCATTTCGCTGCATTTTCGGATGCATTGGAGCACATTTTCTGCGATGAAATAGTTTCAATTGAAGAAATTGTAGGCCCGCATGAGGTTTTCGATGTGTCCGTTCCAGGCATAGAGAATTGGGTGGGAGGCAATGCGCCAATGCTTTTGCATAATACGGTCAACCAGCAGGATCTGGCAAAATACGCAGATGCGGATATCATCATATACGTTGGCTGCGGCGAACGTGGAAACGAAATGACCGATGTTTTGAACGAATTCCCAAAGCTAATGGATCCCAAGACGAAAAAGCCCCTCATGAACCGCACTGTGCTGGTTGCCAACACTTCAAACATGCCAGTTGCCGCCAGGGAGGCTTCAATTTACACCGGAATCACGCTTGCTGAATATTACCGCGATATGGGCTATGATGTTGCCATGATGGCGGACAGCACGTCCAGATGGGCCGAGGCCATGCGTGAGATTTCAGGCAGGATGGAGGAAATGCCCGGAGAGGAAGGCTATCCTGCATACCTTGCAAAGAGGCTCGCCGAATTTTACGAGCGCGCAGGAAGGGTTCGGACCATTGGAAGCAAGGAACGGCTTGGATCGGTTTCGCTAGTTGGCGCTGTTTCCCCACCAGGCGGCGATCTATCCGAACCTGTTTCGCAAGGGACCCTTCGTGTAACAAAAGTTTTCTGGGCGCTTGATGCCAACCTTTCTAGGAGGAGGCACTACCCCGCAATCAACTGGCTTAAGAGCTACTCGCTTTACATGGAGGATCTTCGATCGTGGTATGGTGAAAAAGTTGCATCTGATTTCTACGAGCTAAGGAACAAAGCCATGCAGCTCCTTCAAAAGGAGGCCGAATTGCAGGCAATTGTCCAATTGATTGGTTCAGATGCCCTGCCCGACCGCGAACGCCTTGTCCTCGAGGTCACCAAAATGATCCGCGAGGATTTCCTGCAGCAGAACTCCTACGATGAAATCGACGTATATTCGTCGCTCAAAAAGCAATATGGGATGCTTAAGGTGATTTTGCATTTCTACGACAAGGCGTTAATCGCCCTCAATTCGGATGTGCCCTACGATAGGATCGCAAATGTCAAGGAAAAGCAGGCAATCTCACTCATAAAACGGCAAAAGGAGGAGGAAGCCCAAAAGAGCATAAGCGAAATCATGAAAAGCCTTGATACGGCGTTTATGAAGTGATATTTTTAAGATTTGTAGGAAAAAATATTATTTTGGACAATATGGAAAAATTTTATTTCGGAAATTTGGCAATTGAAAAAACATTGCAAAAACAAGTTGATAAAATGATAAAGGAATACCAGACAGTCAAGGAAATTTTCGGGCCAATCATGTTCGTCGAGGGGGTCGAAAACGCAGCCTACGGCGAACTTATCGAAGTCATCCTTCCCAATGGCGATAAGCGCAAGGGGCAGGTTCTCGAAACCTCCAAGGGCCTTGCGGCAATCCAGATTTTTGGGACCACCCAGGGGCTTGACACAAAGGAAACAAGGATCCGCTTTTCCGGCGATGTGCTTCGTTTTCCCGTTTCCGATGAGATGTTTGGGCGCGTTTTCAACGGTTCGGGGGAGCCAATTGACAAGGGGGCGCCAATAATTTCAAAGGAAAAGCGCGATATCACCGGCAATGCAATCAACCCCTATGCTAGGGCCGAACCCAACCAGTTCATCCAAACCGGCATTTCGACAATTGATGTGACAAATACCCTTGTTAGGGGGCAAAAGCTTCCGATATTTTCGGGAGCCGGTCTTCCGCATAATGAACTTGCAGTGCAGATCGCAAGGCAGGCAACCGTGCTTGGGGAAAAGGAGGATTTTACCGTTATTTTTGCCGCCATGGGAATAACCCACTCCGAAGCGAACTTTTTTATCCAGGATTTCGAAAAAACCGGCGCGCTTGAAAAGGCCATTTTGTTTTTGAATTTGGCAAACGACCCTTCAGTTGAAAGGCTCTTGACTCCAAGGCTTGCCTTAACCACTGCCGAATACCTCGCATTTGAAAAAGACTACCAAGTGCTTGTTATTCTTACCGACATGACCATGTATTGCGACACCTTAAGGGAATTATCCGCTGCAAGGCAGGAAGTGCCAGGAAGGAGGGGCTATCCCGGCTACATGTACACAGATCTTTCCTCCATTTACGAGCGTGCGGGAAGGATCAAGGGCAAAAAAGGCTCCATCACCCAGCTTCCAATCCTCTCCATGCCGGATGATGATATCACGCATCCAATTCCTGACCTTACAGGCTACATTACGGAAGGCCAAATAGTGCTCTCCAGGGATATTTACCGCAAGGGAATTTATCCAAGCGTGGATGTGCTCCCTTCACTTAGCCGGCTCATGAATTCGGGACTTGGCGAGGGAAAAACGCGCGAGGACCACTCCGGAATCTCATCACAGGTTTATGCCAGCTACGCGGAAGGAAGGGATCTTCGAAACCTAGTGGCGGTTGTGGGAGAGGAAGCATTAACCGAGCGCGACCGCAAATTCCTGCGCTTTGCCGACGCATTCGAGCAAAGGTTTGTGACGCAGGGAAAATACGAGAACCGGACAATCGGGCAATCACTCGAGCTTTGCTGGGAATTAGTAGCATCGCTGCCTGAAGAGGAATTAAAGAGGGTAAAGCCGGAGCACAAAGCGAAGTATGGCAAAAAATACCGCAAAGTCTAATTAAAGGGGTAGAGGCGACACGAGTAGGGGGAGTATCCCCCTGGAGGTGTCGAGCACAAAGCGAAGTATGGCAAAAAATACCGCAAATAATACGTATTTTTGGTTTTTTAAAAAGGATTAGCTGTGCTTCCAAAAATTCAAAATAAAAAAAATCAGGTTAAAAATAAATTCATTTCGCAGTGCTTGATGTAAGCGGGCAGCTTGTCAGGGCGCTTAATGTGGCAAGATTCTGTTCCCCGGTGTACATTTTTCCCCCAATTTCCCACGTCGGGTAGCTCGTGATTCCTCTTTCCCTGCAAAGCGCAACCTTCGCATTTACCCCCCCCGCATCGCACTCCACATAATTCACATATTTAAAAGAATTCCCAAAATCCTTCTTTTGGTTTGCGCAATGCGAGCACCAATACGCGCCATACATAACCGCATTGTTTTTCGTCAGGCACTGTGCAAAGGAATCATACTGTCCCGGCGCTGCCGAGGCGAAAAGCAATACCCCGCCTATTAAAATCACTGCAACAAGGCCTGCGATAATCAATTTGCTAACTGCCATTTCCATCCCCTCCGCATAATTTCATCCCCAACCTTTTTTAAGATGAGGTTTTATTGCGCAAGTAAATTCCAATTGCAGAAAAAGGCATTATATTGGATTATTTCCCTAATCAAACGGGAGGGCGAGGATTGTTAAATGCGGGTTCATTATTCGTGCAAACAGCGTCCCAAAGAAACCTTTATAAATGAACTTCGTAATAAATGAAAGGCGTCTGATTCGCTTTGAACCATTCGGTCCATAGATGAGGCTAAAAGCCCTCAAGATTTGCACAGATCGCTATTAATTTCCATCCAAGTTGCGCTTATGCGAAACAAAATGGGCAGGGAATATTCTTTCCTGCTGGATGAATTGATCGGCGAACAATTGCAGGTTTTGAAAGCAAGCGGCAAAGGCCTATCCGGTATCGTTGGGAAGGTTTTGGACGAGAGCAAGAACACGTTTTTGCTCGCAACTTCTAATGGAAGGAAAAGGATCCCCAAAAAGGGCACCACCTTTTATTTTCCAGGAATGCGCCTTGCCGTTAAGGGCGATATTATCGCTTTTCGGCCGCAGGACCGCACCAAGAAGCTATCAAAAGAATTGAAACTGTGATGATTCATGGCTAAAGAACCAACCGCTGAAATCGCAACTCCAAAAAAGAAGGAGGCCCCAAAAGCGCATGCAAAATCGACTAAAAAGAATGAGGAAATATATGCACCCCAAAAGCCAAGGGATGGCTGCGGGGATGTCCGCTGCCCAAGGCATGGGTCCCTAAAAACGCGTGGCCGGATTTTCGAAGGGAAAGTCGTCAGTGTGAAGGCTAAGAGGACTGCCGTTGTTGAATTGCAGTTCCTCCGCAAGGTTTCAAAATATGAACGGTTCGAAAAGCGCAAAAGCAAGCTTCACGTACACATCCCTGATTGCTATTCGCCCAAGGATGGGGACATCGTCAGGTTCATGGAATGCAGGAAGCTTTCCAAGACAAAAACATTCGTAATTATCGATTAAGCTGAATTATTATGAAAGATGAAAAGTTAGTTACAAAAAAAGAATTTTATGGAGGGATTGGAATATTGATGATTTTTCTTAGTTCGGCGCAACCTGAATTTTTTATGCGGATTGTTGCCCTCGTGATTGGAATTATTTTTATAATAATGGCAGCTACGATGAAGGATTGATATTTTATGCTAGGAGTACCCGCAAGGATCACAAAAGCCCTCACAAGGGGAAGCAGGCTTATCGTTGATGATAATTCCGGCGCCAAAATTGTCGAGATCATCAGCATCATCGGGATTAAGGCAAGGCTTCGCAGGTATCCATCCGGCGGAGTTGGAAGCGTTATCCGTGTTGCAGTAAAGAAGGGAAAGCCCGACATGATCAAGAAAAAAGAGCTTGCATTGATTGTGCGCCAAAAAAGGGAATTTAGGCGCGGAAAGGAGCGCGTTCGCTTTGAGGACAATGCGTGCGTATTAATTGACGATCAAAACCTTCCAAGGGGCACGGAAATCAAGGGCGCTGTTGCAAGGGAAATTTCCGAGAGATTCCCAAAGGTTGTTGCAATCGCAGCATCGGTAGTTTAAGTTGATATAGCATGAAATTCGAAAAATCACTGACATTCCAGCCAAGGAAGAAAAGGAAGGCGCTTTACGCCAGGAAGGTCCATTTGGTTAAGCGGCTACTTCGCATCCATCTGAGCAAGGAATTGCGAAAAACATACAAAAAGCGCGCCCTTCTTGCCAAGAAGGGGGACAAGGTAAAGATCATTACCGGCGAGCACAAAAAAAAGGAGGGCAGAATCATTGAAGTCGATACAAAGAATGCCAGAATATTCATTGAAGGCATCATACAAAAAAAGCAGGGCGGCAAGGAAAAATTTTTCCCGATGCAGCCATCCAACTGCATCCTGATTGAATGGGCGCAGCCGCGCAGGAAGGAAATGAGGCAGAAAACATCAATTGCAAGGGCCCCATCCCAAATAAAGCCTGCACCAGCAACTTCCCAAAAGCCAATAGTGGCGGCAAGCGCGCAAAACCCAAATAAGCAAAATGCGCCTATAACCTCCGCAATTGGCGCCCCGGAAAAATCAACCGCGGCATCAGCCACGCAATAATTCAAGTTAAAAAAATTATGACCATCATTTGGTGAAAATTCATGGCATTGAAAGGACACAACCGGCATTTGAAAAGGCTTGCAAGAAGCCCCATGCTCCCAATCCCCGCAAAGGGGGATCTTTGGCTTATCAAATCACAGGCGGGGGCGCACAAGAAGGACGAATCAATACCGCTGCTTGTGCTCATGCGCGATCTTTTGAAAATCGTTGGCAATCTCAAGGAGGCAAAAAGGCTGCTTACATCCAGGGAAGTTTTGGTTGATGGTAAAATCAGGCGGGAGCCCGATTTTGCAGTTGGCCTAATGGATATTGTTTCATTCCCCAAAATAAGGAAATTCTACCAGATTTTTACAATCAAGGGCAAGCTTCGCGTAATTCCGATTGATGAGAACGATGCCAAGCTAAAATCATGCCGCATCGTTGACAAAACGCCCATTACGGGCGGGAAAGTGCAGCTCAATTTGCACGATGGGAAGAACATTATAATCGAAAAGGAGGAGGATAGGTTCAAGACCGGAGATACGGTTAGAATCACCATCCCGGGATACAAGGTTGATGCCTTCCTTAAGCTCGAAAAGGGATCAAATTGCTACATTTACCGCGGCAAGCATTCCGGAACGCTTGGCACTCTCGAGCAAATCATTGAGCAGCCCGGCGGGCAGCCCTCGGATGCAAAGCTCAAGGTCGGAGGAGAGGAGCTAATCACAAGGAAGGATTATCTTTTTGCAGTTAGCAAGGAGTTCCACTTGGGTTAGAATATGAATTGAAATAATGGGGTAGAGGCGACACGAGTAGGGGAAATATGTTCCCCTATAGGTGTCAAGGAGTTCCACTTGGGTTAGAAAAATTTGAAACATTGATTATGGAATGGAATTGGTAAGAGGGGATTCACAAGCCCCATTCCAATTCGAAAAAAATATTAATAAGTGCAAAAAAATCATGGCAAACGTAATGCAAAGCGTGCGGCTGGATAAGCTCACGCTAAACATAGGAATTGGCGCGCCAGGAGAGCGCCTTGAGAACGCAAAGGTGCTTCTTGAGCGCATAAGCGGAGGAAAAGCCGTGATGACGCAATCCAAGGACCGAAACCCCACCTTCAAGATCAGGAAGGGGGATAATATCGGATGCAAGGTCACGCTTAGGGGCAAATCCGCAAAGGAGGTCCTGGTAAAAGCACTTGATGTGCGGGATAATGCGCTTGCGGAATCAAGTTTCGACAAGTTTGGCAACGTCGCATTTGGCGTCAAGGAATACATCGATTTCCCGGGGATGAAATACGACCCCAAGATCGGGATGATGGGATTTGATGTCTGCATCACGCTTTCAAAGCCAGGGAAGCGCATAACTGTCCGAAAAATCGCAAGCCGAAAGCTTTCAAAAAAACAGCGGGTTGGAAGGGAGGAGGCAAAGGTGTTCATGGAAAGCGCCTACAAGGTAAAAATCGAGCTCCCGGTTGAGGAATAAGCCCTTTGGCATTCGTGCTTAAAGGGGGTTTGGGCATCCGACCAAACTAAGGGGGAAATGTGTGCCCCCTTGGGTTGGTCAAGTAAATTGGTGAATTTGATGGCAAAGCAAAACATTGACCTGAAATTCAAGCACCGCGGCACACGCAAGTGCAAAATTTGCGGCAACGTGCGCGGATTAATACAAAAATACGGCCTGTACATTTGCAGGAAATGCTTCCGTGAGCGTGCGGAGGAACTGGGCTTTAGGAAGTTTGGGTGAAATTTGATGGTTGACACTTTGGCAGATGCCTTGAATACAATTTCCGTTTCGGAAACAAAGGGCAGGGATACCGCCCTCCTTAGGAGGCCCTCGAAAATACTCATGCGCATCCTTGAGATTTTCCAAATCGAGGGGTATGTTGAAAAGTATGAGTCATTGGAGGATTCCGCCGGCGTAATGATCAACGTCAAGCTTTCCGGGAAAATCAACAAGTGCAAGGCAATCAAGCCGCGGTTTTCCGTCAAGTCCCCGGATTGGGACAAGTGGGAGAGCAGGTACCTTCCTGCAAAGGGCATTGGAACAATCATAATAAGCACATCGAGCGGTATCATGACGCATAAGGATGCGAAGGATAGGAAAATTGGCGGAAGGCTCATTGCCTTTGTTTATTAGTGGTAATATGGAAATCAAGGTTCCGGCAGGCTGCGACATCAAAGTCGAAGGAAATTTGGTAGTTGCAACCATGTCGGGTGAATCCCATAAATTCCCATTCAATTCCAGGAAGGTAAAAGTCGAGGTTGCCGGCGATCTTGTCAAGATCACCCCGATCAAGAAACTGCGGCGCGAAACCCATGCGGTGATCAACAGCATGGCAAAGCACCTTGGCAATGTGTTCAAGGGCGATTTGGCGCCATACATAAAAAATCTTCAGGTCGTGTACGCCCACTTCCCAATCAGCATCGAGGTTAAGGGCGCACGGGTAACAATAAAGAACTTCCTTGGGGAAAAACTTCCGCGCCAGGCCGATATCGTGGGCAAGGTGCAGGTTAGCGTTTCCGGGCAGGATATAGTGGTCAAGGGCGCAAGCAAGGATGCCGTTGGCCAAACAGCTGCCAACATAATCCAGTCAGTGAAAATAACGGGGAAGGATAGGCGTGTTTTCCAGGATGGGATCTATCAGGTAAAATAAAAATATTCGTGATAAAAATGGTTAAGCACCCGAAATTCCAAAGGCCAAACCGCTCGATTGACAAGCGTGTGAAGGATACATGGAGGAAACCCCGCGGAATAGACAATAAGCAGCGGCAGAAATTGAAGTGGGCTGGAGCAGTTGTGAACAAGGGCTACCGCGGCGATGCATTGGTTCGGGGATTGCATCCGCTTGGGAAGAAGGAATTCATGATCCGGGGGCTTCCTGACTTTGAGAAGAACAAGGCGGTGCTTAAAAATTATGTGATCCGGCTTTCAGCTACCATTTCCAAGCATAACAAGGAAAAGATACGCAGGAAGGCTGCGGAGATGAAATTTATTGTCTTAAACTAGGAAAAGTTGGCGAAATTATTATGTCAGTACAAACCGTTCGAAGGATTGCAGGAAAGCTCCTAAAAGCAGGCACAAGCCGCATAAGGATACTTGATGCAAAGCGCGCATCAGAGGCGCTCACACGCGAGGATGTTAGGGGTCTAATCAAGGAAAAGATAGTTATCGAGCTTCCAAAGAGGGGAATTTCAAGGGGCAAGGCGCGCATCACCCAAAGCAGGAAACAGGCGGGAAGGGGCAGGGGGGAGGGCAAGACCAAGGGCGCAAGGTATGCTGGCGTTTCAAGGAAGCAGCTATGGATGCGCAAGGTTAGGGCCCTTAGGAAAACCCTTAAGAACAATTCTTTCCGGCTTGAATCCGCGGATTACCGGATAATTTACAGGATGGTTTCCGGCAATGCGTTCCGGGGCAGGAAGCAATTGTTGGATTATGTCATGAAAACAAGCACGGATAAAAAAACAAGCCCTGAATAAAAAAAAATAATTCGTTATAAAAGTGATTCGTTAAATGACCAAGGCAACTGGCGCAATATTCCAGGTCCATTTCAGGAGAAGGAGGGAGGGCAGGACCGACTATCAAAAGCGCCTATCTCACCTCAAATCCGGAAAGGTTCGGATGATTGTTCGCAAAACCAACAAGTACGTTTACGTGGCGTTCGCAAATTTTGATTTGTTGGGCGATAGGATCATTGCATCCATCACTTCCAAATCACTTCTTAAGCTGGGCTACCCCGGCAAATGCAACACCCCTTCGGCATACTTAACCGGGCTTTACTGCGGAATGCTGGCAAAAGGAAAGGGAGTTACGCAGGCTGTTTTGGATATTGGCAGGCACGATGCAACCAAGGGCGGGCTGTTGTTCGCAGCGCTTAAGGGGGCATCCGATTGCGGCATCAAGATACCATTTTCCGATTCCATATTGCCCGATGAGAATCGCCTTGCCGGCAGGCACCTTGAAGGGGATGGCGCATTGAAATTCGACGAATGCAAGGGCAAAATCATGAAAGTCAAGTAGAGGATGATGTTGATGGGACGAGATAGGGATAGGGAGGAGAGGAATTGGATTCCAAGGACCGAAATTGGCAGGAAGGTTGCCGCAAAGGAGATCACAAACATCGATGAGATCCTTGCAAGCGGCAAGCGGATTTTGGAAACCGAGATAGTGGACGCCCTATTGCCCGACCTAAAGGATGAGGTTTTGCAAATCAAGAGCACCCAGCGCATGACCGCATACGGAAGGAAGCAGCAGATGCGCGCGGTTGTCATTTTGGGGAACCAAAGGGGCTACATCGCAGTTGGGGTAGGGAAGGCGGCGGAGGTCCGCGATGCAATTGCAGAAGCCATTGTTGAAGCCAAGAAAAACATAATTCGTGTACGCCTAGGATGCGGCTCATGGGAGTGCGGCTGCGGCTCTGCGCATTCGCTTAGGCAAAAAGTCAGCGGAAAAAGCTCATCCACGCAGGTTACAATTGAGCCGGCGCCTAGGGGAATTGGCCTTGTGGCCGGCGAAAACACCAAGAAGGTTTTGGAGCTTGCCGGAGTGAGCGATTGCTGGACATTTTCAAGGGGAAGGACAAGGAACATCCTTAATGCGGTTTTGGCAACGCTAAAGGCGCTAAATTCTGCCAACATGCTAAAGCAGGGCAAATATTTCGTCGAGGAAATAGCAAAAATTGAAGTGGAAATAAAGGAGGAGCCCAAATCAGGGGAGGAAATTGCATTAAAAGAGGGCGGGGAGGCAAATGCGCAAGGGGCGGCAAAAATCGAAGGAGCCGAAAATATTGAAAAACCATCCAGTGAGCCAGCCACACCTTAAAATCCGATATGAATATATATTATTTACATGGTGAACCAAATGTCAAAACTTATTGCAATCATCCGGATCCGTGGAAGCATGGAAACAAGGAGCAGGACGGAAGATTCCCTAAAACAGATGCATCTTGGGCGAAAGCACAGCTGCATCCTCATGCAGGATACGCCGCAACTTCACGGCTTCCTGATCCAATGCAGGGACTTCATCACCTGGGGGGAAGTTGACGAAAAATTGGTTTCCAGCCTTCTTGCGGCGCGTGGAGGGATGGAAGGAGGCAAAAAACTAACTGATTCCGAACTTTCAAAAAGCTCTAAATTCAAATCGATTGATGATTTTTCAAAAGCGCTTGTGGATGGCTCAGCAAAACTTAAGGATGTGCCTTCAATCAAGCCGCTTTTCCGCCTAAGCCCCCCAAGGAAGGGCTTCAAGGGCTCAATCAAGCTTCCCTATCCCAAGGGCGCGCTTGGCAACCGGAAGGAAAAGATTTGCGAGCTTATTGGACGGATGCTTTGAAATCTGTTTTTTCAATTTCGAATTTTAATGGCTTTACGGATAGGCTTGGATGATGGGGATCGATTTTACTAATTTTCAGGGCAGAAATCAAATTACCTGCATTTATTAAAAAAAAGAAAAGCCCGCCTTCCCATTAGGCGGGTTTTCAAAACCCTTTAAGCCTCCTCCGTATTTGCACTCGAATGAAGGGCGCGGTAGGTCTTGAACAGGAACAAGGAAAACGCGAATGTCACCGCAACGCTTGCCAGCATGACGCCTATCTCATTCATCCCCACCACCGCATGCTTCAGGCAAAACTTTAATATATTGCCTTGTCGTTTTATTTGCGACAACAAACTTATTGATTGGGGGAAAAAATTCAACTTCAAAAAAAGGGGAAATGATTAAACGGTTTTTGGATGGTCAAATCCTCCGTTCGTTTTTAATTTGATAGCCTGAAATTTAGCTGGTAATTTATGGTCAAGGAAACCCTGAAAAAATTGGGCCTAAGCGATGCCGAAGCGGATGTCTATTTATGCCTTCTTCGAAACGGCCCCCTTCGTGCCAGCGAAATTGCAAAGAAAGCGGGAATGTACCGCCCATACGTTTATGACAACCTGAACAAGCTCATGGCAAGGGGCCTTGCTTCCAACATCATCATAGATGGGAAAAAACAGTTCAAGGCAGCAAACCCCGACACATTGCGCGATTACCTCAAAGGGAAAATGGACGAGGTTGAAAGCGCCCTTCCCGAGCTTCACAAGCAAATGGCGCAGGCAAGCCAGGGGGCATTTGTTGAGGTTTACAAGGGAAAGAATGCGGTCCGCAAAGCGCACCTGGACATCCTTCGCATCCTCAAGGAAAATCCCAATATTGAGCATTTGGGCCTTGGGATAGATGAGGAGCTTTGGATAAAAAACGAGCCCAGCTTTTCTAGGTGGTTCATAAAGCAGCTTGAAAAAAACAAAATCAGGGAGCGCATGATAACCTATGAAAATGAAAAGGTATTCTCGGGGGGGAAAACCTCCCAGTATAGGTTCATTCCCGAACAATTCTTCAATCCCACAATGATTTACATCGATTGGGATTTGGTGACGATCATCCTTTGGGCGGACCCAAATGTTGCAATAAAAATCCGCAGCACGGAACTTTCCGATTCCTACCGCAAGCAATTCGAGCTTACATGGAAACATGGCAAAAGGAAGAAATGGAAGCAAACACCCATCGAAAAGGAAAAAGCCGGGTGATGGATATTCATGTTAGATGATTGTCGATTAAGCGGCGCAATATGCCCCATTAATATTTTTTTCCATGCAAATAGGTTTTTCGGGGCAAAATGGGGAAAAAAAGAATGGCATCGTTTATCCTTGGAGTGTTTGCGCTAGCTTTGCTAATGGCTATTCCGGCGGGCGCGCTTTTCCCCGGCCTTGAGGCAAACAAGCCAATCTGGAATTCACCAACTCCAGAAGCATCATTTTCACCATCTCCGATAGCATCTTTTTCAGATCCTTCCCCCCAAAAAACGGCCAGTTGCACGCAGGAGGTTTGTGATGGGCTGGACAATGATTGCAACCAGCTTATTGATGATGGGAACTTGTGCGTATCCGGCTATGCCTGCGTGCAAGGAGGGTGCATCCGCGATGGGCCGCCGGATGGCGCAATGCCGCTAACCCAATCAACTCCCATTGACCTTGGCGCCTTTGCGAAATCCCAAACCGCCAATTATTTTGCCGGCTCAAAAAAGATAGCTGAAAAGGAAAATTCCAATTTGAAATACATCCATGGCGACAACCTTGGCAGCCCCGTGCTGAAAACGGACTCCGCCGGTACGGCAATTGCCGGCACATCCGCCGCTTATGATTCATTTGGCGCTTCCACCGGTGCCTCCGCGGAATTCACCGGAAAACCCATGGATGAGGGCACCGGCCTTGCCTACTTCGGCGCGCGCTTTTACGATCCCCAAATCGGCAGGTTCGTTTCCGCCGATTCGCTTCCAGGAAAGGCCGCCATTCCCCAGACATTCAACCGCTACAGCTATGTGAGCAACAATCCCCTGAAATACATTGACCCTTCTGGAAGGCAGCAAAAATCAGCCCAAAATAACGTCTACTTTTATGATTCGTCTAATGCAGATGCAATCGGGATGGCCAATGAGATTATTTCCTATGTGGAATCAAAGGGCATGAAGATTAGGGGAGTAGGCGGGCTGGATGTTGAGTTTCTCGATTCAAATTCTGGCGATTCCCTGATTTACGGAAACCTTGGCCAGAACGGGCAGACCATCTTTACCCTGGCAATGACGATAACCTACATGCCAAAAGGCTCAAGTTCCGCTATTACTGAGACAAACATTTATTCGACATACGATGAGGCTAGGGGGGTTATTGACAGCCTAAGCCAGCAAAATGATGTGGTCGATGCCCAATTTTTAGTTGCAAACAAGGTCCGGGTAAAGCCGGAATTCTTCAGCTATTTCTTCCCGGTAGATCCGAACCTGGACCAAGAGCAGCTCGCCCGCCATTATTTTCCATACGCCCTGTATCCACACGAACTTAAGCATAATTATGATTTCTTCAAAACGATGGGCGAAATCGACAGCACTGCCTCCGAAAGGAACGCGTTTGGATTCGAGCTAAATGCAATTGATGAGCTCCTGATCCCCAAGGTCAAATCGGATTACAATGCGGGCCTAATAACCAACGCGCAGAGGGATTTTGTGCTTCAAAATCTAGTGCCCGTATGGCGCAACCAAGCAAAAGCAAATAAGTAGCGAGTATCTGCCAATTAGATAATCAGAAATAAACGTTCATTTCCTCCGTCTTCCAATCCATTCCATTACCGGGCTTTGGCGCCTGCTCACAGGAACTGATGGCCTGAATTCATTGACCGGTACTTCTTTCCCGCCCAGCCTGAATCTGCCCTCGAAATGATGCTTAACCCACCCTTCCCTGCTTGGAATAAGGCCAATTCCAGTTGAATCATGTATTTCCTTGAACATCGAATCTATGCGGTTCCTTGGAGGAAGCCTTCCCTGAGGCGGAGGGACCCTCGTCCATTTGAAGAAAATTGTCTTTTCCCTAGGAAGCCCTAAAACCGTATCAATCTGGGCTGGCCTAGCAATTTCAAAGCCATACCTTTGGGGAATCCCCGTAAGGGATACTTTGCGCTCGACTTCGGGCGTAATTGGCCTTGGGGAAAATCCCTTTCCTGCCGCTGCAACTGCAACAAGCAAAAGCATCGTGCCGATGGCGGATTTCAGGTGCCCCTTTCTTGCCGCTATATCCATTCGACCACGCAACGATAGGGCATTTGCACCTTAATAATATTGCCGCTTGCCAAGAACTGCTTTTTTCCATTCTCCTTTTTAAAAAAAACATATGGGGCAAAATCCTTTCGGACTTGCAAATTAGGGGAATAGCAATATTTATTAATAAAAAAAATCAGGTAGAATACAATGTGGATTAGACAAGGTTCGTCAATACGCGTAGCAGCGCTAATGCTATTATTTTCTATTTCAATTTCTTTTGCAGCCATTGCGCCCCCTTCTCCAGCTGCAATGCAGCCTTATTCGCGGGGGGATGTCGCATTCAACGGGGATATGTCCTTTAGCATTCCTCTAATGGATGTTCCGGCAACCGGCGGACTCTCATTCCCAATTGTTGCACACTACCAAACCGGAATCCGGGTTGATGATGCACCCGGCCCAATTGGAATTGGCTGGAATTTGGAAACCGGCTCGGTTAGGCGCATCCAGATGGGGCCAGCTGTTGATTTCCACGACATAAGCGAAATCGACCCAACCTTCAATGCATACGACCCAGTCCCCGATGCATTCTATGTCACTTTTCCAACCGGAGGAATGAAATTCTTCAATTATGGCACGGTTAGCGCCCCAAACTTCCAGCCCGAATCGGCAAATTCCCCCATGAGGCTTGAGATCATTGATTTCAATTGCCTTCTTCCAAAGCAGGGGGGTGGCTCCTTTGACAATGCCTGCGACTATACCGGCTTTGTGCTGACCCTTTCTGATGGAACCAAATATGTTTACAACTATCCATTGAAGGAAACCGTTTCAGATAGATACGACAATGGCGATGAATTCCGAACCTCCTCTCCAGCATTTGGCAGCTACAAGGGCAACATGGAATGGAAACTTACCGCAATCCTCTCATCCGATTACCAGGAAAACCCCCCGGGAGTTGAGCCAATCGATTATGATCCCCTTAATTCACAGTCAACTAACCTTGGAAGCTGGATTGCCCTAACCTACTCCAAATACGTCCGGCACTACCAATTTGAAGGACCCTCCTCGCCCATATTCCACAAGGAATTCGCCTATCCGCTTTTCATCCAATCAAAAACTGCTCGGGCAGTATTCAATTTGCAATTCATGGAAAAACAGTACGATTACCAGATGTGGCCCTATGAAATCAACCCAGCATCCGATTCGGAGGGGGACAATTCAATTGAGGAGCAAAATTACCGCTATCAATCCGTTGATCTCTACAATGCATTTTCGGGCGGATCCAAAATCAAAAGCGTTTCGTTCGAGTTCAATACGGATAATGGCATCACAACAACATCTGAAGAATACAGCCCTGTAAGCTGTTTATCCGCCGGAATAACGGGTTACCCCCTAAACACCCCCATGTCAAGGCTTATGCTTACTAAAATTACCACTTACGGATATAATTCCGCAATTTTGCCCCCATACGAATTCAAATATTTCGCCGGACCAACAACTGTTGACGGCAGGCCCTCATGCAGCCGGGCAAGCCCATTCAATAAAAGGGACATATTCGGGTATTACACAACAAACCCCGATGGGCTCGATATTGCCTTCGAATCAAATGGCATCCCCAAAACAGATGATGCCAAGGTTTGGAGCCTAAACCAGATAAGGTATCCGACAGGAACAACTTACTCCTATGATTTTGAAAACGATGTGCTATACCAGGATTTTGATTTGGATGGCCCGGGAGGCATTTTTTCGGATTCAACAAACCACATTTATAAAATGGGCGGCATCCGACTAAAATCCACCAGCATTACTGTTGCAAATGACAAGACCTACATTTACTCGCAAGAATACCTAACCCCAGATGGGCCCCTCCCTGATGCAGCTGGCGGAGTTGGGGTCATTAGCAAAATCCCGCAAAATTATGTGCAAATTAAGCTTGCTTCAGCAGGATATGGTTATCTGCCCTCATTTTCCAGCGATATTGGTGAATTTGTATTCTATGGAAAAACCAAATTAGTGCTGCCCGGATCTGCGGGACATGTCATCAGCTATTTTTTCGAGGGATCGGGCATTGAAAATTATTATGACCAATCGCAGCTAATCTCTGCTAGCTCTATTTGCTACAAGAACAACAATGATTTTTCAAACACGCTATGCCCATCGCATGGCGAAACATATGTGGGCATGCTGCCTCCTGATGAATATGATGGGCTGATCGGCTTTCCAGTAATGACTAAATATTATGCCAATGGCGGCTCATCTGATGGTACAACCACTGCTGGCCTTGTGAAGATGGATGAAACCATCCGTTCCCCCACATACACAAAGGTTTTCGAGCAAAGCCCATCCGTTGTCGGCCCAGCTGGTTTCTTGACGGAGAGGCTCTTTTGGAAGAAGCTGGATTTGCCAACAAAAAGCATCAGCCGGGTTTATGACCCATCCGACCCATCCAAATACATGGCAACTTCGACTAGTTACACTTACTCTGATTTCGCCTCTGAATATCCAACAGTCACAAATATGAATGTGTTCCTGCCAACATCCGCCTCCACTTGCAAAGTGAATGCGGCAAATTCCTGCATTGGCGCTGTGCGCACGACTTCCACCATTTATGCCTTCCAAAATGATGTGAACAACCCAAATAAGGACATTGCAAATTTCCGCGATACCGTCAAGAAAAAATTCATGCTCACCCTCCCAGCCTATGTGGAATCCCCAAAAGGGAAGGCAAAAACGACCTACAAGATTTTGGCAAGTTGAAAAATTTATGACCATAAGAAAATACGTGGCAAAAATCGCAAATAATCAATTATTCATTGATGCAATTACTTTGAAGTCCATCTTATTCCTATTTTTTACATTCATTATTTTTATATCTGGAAACGCCGATGCTGACATTGGTTATTGCGTAAATAATTTTGACCAAATTGTGCCAATTGGTTTTATTGAAAAGGACATCAATAATGTTGTAACAGGTAGGGTTTGCAAGGCATATGGATCAAACATTGAATACACGGGAAGAATGCTCTACGATTGCACTATTTCTGGTTGCGCTCCAGGATATACTTGTTTTCATGGCGGAACATGCCAAACATTATCTGCGCCTTGGATATGCCTAGGTAGATTTGGGGAGCCATTGGTTGAAAACACCTGTGAAACATTCCTTCCGGGGCATCCTCGGGCAGGACAGCAAACTGGGGATCGATGCTATGTTATTGGAAGTGACCATGACTTAGGGGTTGTAGGCAATTCCCTTTGCAGCTGCCCAACTGGCTACTATATGGATACCGGCCAATATTCGCCTACTAGGTCAATGTGCCTACCCCTTACTTGTTTTGACAGTGATGGGGATCAATATGGCGTTCCCGCTTACGGCAATACCTGCACTTTTGACCATTTGGATTGTAATGATGCAAATAACGGGATAAATGCAGGCGTTTCTGAAATTTGCGGCGATGGGATAGACCAGGATTGCTCTGGCGCCGACCTTGCCTGCGTTTGCACTGCTGGTTCAATCCAAGGATGCACAAACATTATTTCGGGAATAAGCAGCCCCGGAACCCAAACCTGCCTTTCGGATGGTTCAGCATGGGGCGCTTGCGTCGATAATCCGGATGGGATCCCCTGCCCAACTGGATCGACTCAAAGCTGCACAAATAATTATGCAGGGCAGGTTTGCGGCGGAATAAGCATTTGCAGCCATGAATCAACCGGATGGAGCTCTTGCTTTGATGACCCAATAGACATTTGCCCCTGCCAGGATGCATGGGACTGCTCTTCATGGAGCGCTTGCAGTGGAGGCTTAGTATCAAGAACTTGCACTTATAGTGGCACTTGCGCAGCCAAACCCCCAAAAACTGAAAACTCGGCTTGCATAGGTGCATTCCTCGACCGGATAGTTCCCTCCAAATCATCCGTATTTTACGTGGACGAAAGCCGCTGGATAGATTCTGCCACTTACGGCTATTTTGACCAGCTTACAAATCCCCTTTCCATTACATCAGCTGGCAAAAAGCCAGGCGATGCGGGCATTACCACTTATTTCTCATATTATCCAGACGGAAGCTTGCTTTCGGAGGCGCATCCCCCAATCAATGGGATGCCCCAAACAAAAAGGTACACTTACGATCCGGCATTCAAAACGCTTTCGACAATTATTGATGAAAACAGCCAATCGACCCAATACACTTATGATGATTTTGGGAGGCTCAAAAAAATCATAAAGCCAGGCGCATCCTCCTTAAACCCCTCAACCGAATACACATATGCAATTTCCCAATCAAGCGATTAATTGGTTTCCGCCAAATCATTGATCGACAC
>JBBSVW010000056.1:0-3072 GCA_038046605.1 Microcaldota archaeon
GGGACAAAAACATCTACAAGCTAAATGAGGAGGACAAAAAGAAGATCAAATCCGTTCCAAGCAGCCTTGATAAGGCATTGGAGGCCCTGGAAGCGGATAATTCCTTCCTCCTCAAGGGCAATGTGTTCACGAAGGACCTAATCACCACGTGGGTGGAGTACAAGAGGGAGGCGGAAATCGATCCGGTGAGGATTAGGCCGCATCCGTATGAGATGTATCTCTATTATGACGCATAAGACGACACCCCATGGGGGGATATCCCCCCACCACGTGCCACGCAGACTTGGTGTCTGCTGAGCCAAAAAATGGATTTTTCGGTCGCCGCCTCCCCCCTTAATTTGATGCGCAAATCAATAATGAGGGGGAACGACCAATCCGGTCAAGGGGGAGCCTTCCCCCGTCGCGGATGCCCAAACCCCCCCGTTGCTTTTTTTGTTTTTTTCCATTCAACTAACTCTTTTTATTCCTGTTTTCCCTTTGAATTAGATGGATTTATTCTCAACCGACCTCCGCCGCTTCTATGTGAGCGTAGCCCTTCGCCACTTCGGGCTAGCGCTTATCACACTCTTTGTTCCTGCCTACCTTTACAAGGAACTTGGCTTTTCAGTGCAGCAGGTTTTGGTGTATTACCTGATTCAGGAAATTTCATCCACGCTGATAATCCCGTTTGCCGGCAAATTCATCGCCAAATTCGGCACCCGCAATGCAATGCTCCTATCCGTTCCGTTCTCATTCCTCACATATTTGTTCATGCCCCTTTCGCAAAATCTCCTATTCCTCCTAGGCGCTACCATTTCACGCGCACTTTTTGCATCCATTTATTTCCTTTCGTTTCACGTCTACCTGGCGCGCAATTCAAAGGAGGGCAGAATCGGCGAGGCAACAGGGAAGGCATGGTCTGTTTTGCGGCTTGCAGTATTGGCTGGTCCGTTAACCGGGGGCGTCATTTTGCAATTCGTGGGATATTCGTACGCATTTGGGATGCTTGTTGTTTTGCAGCTCCTATCAGTTATTGCCCTTCCTAAAAACGCAATCATTGAAAAGGCGCCCTCCTTCTTTGGGATGGTTGGCAAGGTCAATTGGAGGGAATCTTTCTCATGGTTTGCCCAGGGGGTTGCAATTGAGGCTGGCGATTTCCTTTGGGGACTTTACGCATTCACCATTGTTTTGGGGTACGCCTACCTAGGCGCCCTTAGCTTTGTAGCCGGGCTTGCAATTGCAATATTTTCCCTCTGGCTTGGCAAAAAGACGGACCATATAAGCCGCGATGTGCTCCTTTCCATTTCATGGCTGCTTGGGGGAATCTCATGGTTTGGGCGGGCGATATTCGGGGGAATTGCCGGAATCCTCTTTGGCAATATTTCAGGAGAAGCCGCCTTCATGACAATGGAGACCCCCATAATGTATAAAATTTATGATGAAGGGCGGAAGAAAAACGATCTCCTCTCCAGGTTGGTTGTAAGAGAGGTGTTTTTGCGCCTTGGCATCATCCCCGTTTTCATACTGGCATGGTTTTTGCCATTCGAATATGTATTTGCGGGTATAGGCATTTTCTTCCTGATTTTATTCCCCATTTATTTTTCCAAGAAATAAGCCGTACGGGAAAAAGGTCTTGTTGGTGATTGGGGTGTTTTCGAGTTTATTTTGCAGTCCTTTTGCCTATCTTTGTATCCGAAGAAGCCCTTTCCATCTGCCGCTCATTTTTATTAAAATCGTATGCGCATCGATTCCCCAATTTAAGTCTTTCACTAAATTCATGGAATTGAACGCTTCAGCCAATTGATTCAAAGTCATTGGATTTTTGCTGCTTGTTGCCAGGGCGATTAGTAACCTGCCCCTATGGTAATCAACATGCCTCAGAACCGGATGCTTGATAGGGAATGCCTTGGTTAAGGCATGTTCGTCCTCGCCCAAACCCTTGCCATTTGTTGCAGTTTTAACCTTCCGATCCACCATTGCCTTGATTTCAATTGCGGAATGGATATCCTTAAGCACACCCGATAGGTGGCCTTCAAATTGCCTGATCCTATTTGTTCCTTTATAGATGTGATGTTGGGATAAGCTGCCCTTTGGAAGATTTAATTGAATTTCAATAGCCCTAACCGGTATTCCGCCCGGAGGCAAAGTGCCCAATGCTTTTTTAGCGGCAGCAACTTTTTTTTCAACTTTTTCCTTTAACCCTTCAGGCAACGAAATGTGGATAAAACTATTTTGCGGCATATTAGATGATATCCCCCTCAAATAGGCTTGAAAGAAGATTGTATTCCTGGTTGCCAACTGTTCGGTATTTGCCAACAACATCCTTGAGCGGGAATGGCCTTATTTCCCCGCCGGAAACACCTGCCATCATGCCGAATTTTTTCTCCTTTATAAGATCGACTCCAGCAGCGCCCACTCGGGATGCCATTACCCGGTCATAGGCTGTGGGAGTCCCTCCACGCAAAAGATGGCCCATCACCATCACGCGGGAATCGATTTTGCAGTTTTCATCAATTACCTCCTTGAAAGCCTGGCCCATGCCTCGATCAGTTAATCCAACATGCCCAAAATCATCATGCTTTTCCTTCAATTGCTTGGGTGGAACAACGCCTTCTGAAATAGCCAGCAATGTGTATTTTCCCGCCTCCTGCCTCCTTTTGATTGCATCGCAAATTTTCCTAATATCATATGGCTTTTCTGGAATCAAAATGATGTGCGCGCCTCCGGCAATTCCCGCCCTTAATGTAAGCCAGCCTGCATGCCTTCCCATTATTTCTACAATGAATGTGCGATTGTGCGACCTTGCGGTTGTATGCAGCCTATCTATTGATTCCGCTGCAATGTTAACCGCCGTATCAAAACCAATCGTGTAATCCGTCCCCATGATATCGTGATCGACTGTTTTAGGAACGCCCACCATCGGCAGTTTGAATTGCTCGTAAAGCTTTCCGGCAACCCCAAGCGTGTCCTCCCCTCCAATTGCAACAAGCGCGTCCAAGCCATGCTCCTTGAAACCATCTGCAACCTGTTTTGGCCCATCCTCCAATTTGTATGGGTTTGTCCTTGATGAACCAATGAATGTCCCGCCCTCAT
>JBBSVW010000057.1:0-10972 GCA_038046605.1 Microcaldota archaeon
CATCATCCCGGATATGTCCAATCCGACGTACTGGAAATAATATGAAACCGCAAGCACTGCCGGGGATACGCCAAGGAGCAGGAAGGAATATTTGGAGATTTTTTCCCCAATTGCAAGCCAGAGCAGGATGCAAAGGGTTGCGGATGAAAATGCAAGCAGGAGGGAATTGAAAATAGGGGTTAGGGGAATTGGCGCAAAATTCAGCCTAAGCAGGGGGCCAAAAAGGACCGCAAGAAAAATCACAAGGTAAGGGATGGAAAGCAAAAAGGCGAAGCGGCTTTTTTTCCTTGGAATTGCCGATAAATGCCAGGGCACGCTTTTCCATGCAAATGCAACCGGAATGAATATTGCCATTTGCAGGAACGCAAGGAAAATCCCCTTTTGAATATTGAAATCCCTAAAGAAACTCCGGAAAATCTCAACTTCCAAAGTGGAATTGGAAATGCCCCCGAAAATCAGCGGGATGGAAAAACTGGTAAACGAAAAAGCAAATACGATGGCAAACGAGGAGAGGATTGCCGGAAGAAGGGATGGAAGGGTAATTCGCGCAAAAGATTGACGAGGGCTTGCGCCAAGGGTCCTTGAAGCGCCTACAAGCGATGAATTGGAAAGCCATTTTGCGCCAATAATCCTTGCTGCCAGGGGGAAATTATATAATGAATGCGCAAGGATTATCCCCTCAAGAGTGTAGAGGGAAAAAGGCAAATCGAACAACCCGTTTGCGCCAAATAGGGCAACTAGTGAAAGGATCATGGCGGGCTGGGGAAGCACAAGGGGGATTAGTGAGAGGGCGGAGAGGAGTTTTGCTAGGGGCGAGCGCTTGGTCAGAATGTAGGCGAGTGGAAACCCAAGCAATATCGAAAAAATTGCGCTAATGGATGCCTGGAAAATGTTCCGCGCTATTAGGGAATAGGGGATTTGGAAAATTGCGAGGTTGAAAAAAAGCAGGGCTAGTGGAAACAAAAGGAAAATTGCAAAAAAGCCAATTCCAATCAATTCGAAAGCGCTTCTTCCCATATTTTTTCCCTTTTTTCATCATCAACAATTGTGTAATTGGAAGGGATGGGAATTTGCGCCAATCTGAAGGCATCGGGAATGGGGGTTTTTGCCACGGAAGGATACATGAAATTCCCAAGGGGGATTTCCATCTGGGCATTGGCGGAAAGCATGAAATCGATGAATTCTTCGGCAAGTTTGCGGTTTTTTGATCCCTTGACAATCGAAACGAATTCGACCTGCCTTGGAAGGGATTGGAATAATGCGGCTTTGTAGCGCGTAGTGTTTTCATTCACAATGTGGTATGCCGGGGAGGTGGAATAACTAAGCACAATTGGCACTTCGCCCTGCAAAAAGAGGTTGTAGCCTTCGGTCCAGCCAGGAGTGATTGTCAATAGGTTCGGCTTTAGCCGAGAAAGATAATCACCGGCCTTATCGCCATATTCGCTTGCAACCCAATGCAGAAAAACCTTGCCAGGCGAGGAAGTGCGCGCATCCTCAATTATTATTTTTTTGCGGTATTCGGGCAACGTGAGATCTTCAAGGGATTTTGGCGGCGAGCCTACTTTATTCGAGTCATAGACAAAGGCGAGGTAGCCCCAGTCGAAGGGGATGAAGCGGTAATCTGGCAGATTTGTATTTGGGAGTTTGGGAAAAAGAAAAGGATCGATGGAGTCAATCGCATTTGGCCCATATGGCTCAAATAGGGCCCCATCAATTGCTTTTTGCATGAAAGTGTTGTCGGTGCCAAGGGCGATATCCGCCATGGGATTTTCCTTCTCGAAAATAAGCTGTGAAATGAACGCGCCCACATCGCCTTTTGCAACCACTTTCAATTTGCAGCCGCACTTCCCCTCGAATTTGGGGAATATTTTTGGGCCCAATCCCCATTCCGATGTGATGCCATCATAGGTGTAAATTACAAGCTCGCGGATTGGGAGGGGAGGCGAATTTGCAGCAAGGGGGGAGGGCGATGAAAATATCGCCGGGGAAACAGTTGGCATATTTCGGGGATCGCCATTCCCTCCAACCACCACAATATCCACATTACGGACAGAGGGTTTTTCGGTTATTTTTGTTATTAACAAGGCTCCCGCTAAGAGTATCAGGGATATTATGATGAATTTTGAAATTTCCCCCATCGCCTTCAACTGATCCCGATATGAATTGGGCAGGTTAAAAGCGGCTTCCCGGTTTATAAAGCATATTTATACCGGAAGGGATTTTTCGAAAAACTTTTGCAATAATAGGGTGTGTGCGAATGCCTTATCCTGGAATGGCTTAGTGTGGAAGTAGTGCTTTTCCCCAATGGGATGGATTGGCAGGAAATCATTTGCAATCCAATTCGCAATCAAGGAATTGTATGGAATCCAGAATTCTTTTATGGACGAGGAAATGTTTTCCCTATCGCCTTCATCAAATCCCTTGAAATATGAATTCAGGAAGGCAATTGCCTGCGGCTTATTGATGAAATACGGCCTTGCCCAGGAGGAGTTGAAGGGGGAGAGGATGTTGCAAACATCAAGCGCTGCGCAAGAATACATCGCCCAGCCCCAATCTATCAAATAGGGGCGGTTTTTCGAGATGAGGATGTTTTCGGATGTGAGGTCGTTGTGGATGAGGCACTGATAATTGCCGGTTGATGGCTCTGATTTTTCCAGGCGGGCCTTTGCCAGTTTGGCAAGCTTATTGATTGGGGAATTTTGGGGGGAACGTACGGCATCGATTTGCGCCTTTTTTTCCAGGTAGGTTTCCACATCCTCGACGCGGTATTGGCAAATTGACTTTTTCCCCCTGGTTTTGTGGTGAAGCCTGTGAAGAAGGCGGGCAACAGAAGGCAGATCCTTTGAATAATCCAAATCGGATCCATCGACAAATTCCTGCACGCTGTAGGGGAATTTCCTTCCGGATATTGTTATTGAGCCAAATGAGAGGAACCTGGGCGAAATGTCAAGGCTGGAAATTTTTTCCGCCAGCTTTTTTTCATATCCCGCCTGGATGAAAACCGTGGGCTTGCTTGCGGGCGCAACGGCGAATTTTACCAAAAGCGATTTGGCGCTCGATTCGACCCTAAAGGCGATGTTTGCAATGCCCGCCCGAAGGAAGGAGGCACTTGCGCTTGCACCAAAATAAGGCAGGGCTTGCGCATGCTTTTGAAGCAGTGGAATTAGCCTGCTCTTTTTTTGCTCCATAAATATGATTTTGAAAATCGGTGTGGAAATAAGGCGCGAAACGGGGAAGGCAAAAGCGGGGCAACGCTAAAACTAAAGCGCGCGGAGCATTTCGCTCCTGGCATTTTCAATTTGCCCCCGGATCATATCCTGCTTGTGCTTAAGGCCGCCAACTAGCGAACCCGAATACTTTAGCACCATCAGGTTATCGTAAATCTCGTTCATCTTGTCGAAATAGTACTGGGCGTCCTCCTTTTTGCCATCGCGAAGCGATAGCTGCAAGGCGCGCCTTAATTCCCCAACAACATCGGCAAGGCCAGATAGCCATGGCTGGAATTCGACTTCCAGCTCCTCATAATCGGGGATTTCCCTGCGCTTCAAAATGGCGGAAAGGACCTTTATTTCAACTATTTCCTGGTAGCATTGCTGGGAAATATGGCCAAAATCAGAATCGTGCTTTTTAAGCTCGCCAATTTTGCCATCAATCTGCTTGACGAGGGCTTCCATTTCCTCGTATTCGCGCATGTGGATGCTTTTTATTGCGCGCGCGCAGTCGCGGATGGTTTCCCTCGAAAGGCGAAGGACAACGTCCTGGTTTTTTTCGCGCTCATCAAGTATTTTGGTAATTTTTGAAATCGCAGCTTTCAGCTTAGCATCCATAATTTATTCACCTAAAAAAGCATTTGATTGCAGCATTGGAAATGCGGCATTTTCGCCCAGTTAACCAATGTGTCAGTCTCCGTGATTGATGGAATATTTTAATAACCTGAGATTAATAACCGTTTTGATGGATATGAAGGCAATCGTAATTTCCCTTGGTGGATCGCTGCTTTTCAAGGAGGGTAAATTCGACAGGGAGCATGCTGCAGGACTAGCCAAAGTATTTATGGAAATTGCGGCAAAAGGGCAAAAACTGGCAATAATCACCGGCGGGGGCATGCGGGCAAGGGAATATGCCAATGCCGCAAGGAAAAAATACGGGAGCGAATTCTTCGCGGATAGGGAGGCAATAAAGGCGACGCGTGAAAATGCCATGGAGATGATCAAATTAATAGGAAAGGCGTCTTATGGGAAGGCCATGATGGCTTTCGATGACATCGATGCCGCTTTCAAAACCCACAATATTGCGCTGGGAGGGGGGATGCTGGAAGGACTTACAACCGATGCCGTTTCCGTGCTATTTGCAGAAAAGCTAGGGGCAAGGTGCGTTGTGAATCTTGGGGATACCGATGGCATTTACACGGCGGATCCAAAAAAGGACAGGAATGCTAAAAGGCTGGAGATAATGACGCACGGCGAATTGGTTGATTTGGCAGTGAAAAACGATTCAAGAAGGGCAGGGACGCATTTCGTGTTTGACCTGGTGGCAGCAAAGCTTGCGGCAAGGAGCAATATCGAACTGCGGTTCGTGAATGGGAAGGATTTAATTTCCTTGAAGGGAGCGATTAGTGGAAATCATTTCGATGGAACAAGAGTGAGAGATTAATGGCATCAAACAACCATAATTTAGCGGATGTATTGCGCGAGTTTTTCCCAAAAACAACTATCCCAAAAGGGATAAAAATGCTGCTTCTTGAAAAAACCAGGGAGGCACATCCAATAACTGGACAAATTAATCCGCATTCGGTTATTTCCGATCCATTGATGCTTCGCTCATTCCTAACCCATGCAAGAAAAAAAGGGGCGCTCAATTATATGGGCATATCAGATGGCCCAACAAAGGGAAAAATGCTGTTAACATTTACCCAGGGAATATCTCAAATAGACACAAACAAGGCAAAATTCCTGGTAAGCTTGCTCAAGCAGCCACACGATGTCAAAACATTCGAGCAATCTTTTGATAAACTGCTGCCAGTTCAGAAATTACAGGAAATCAAGACGCTTGCAAAGGGAAGGATAAAACGAGTGGAATTCCACAACAACCGGGAGAGGAACTTTAGGGTCACCGATCCCCGTGTTCTCCACGCCCTTTTATCCGAAAGAAATGCAAGATTTGGATTAAACCACCTAGTAATTGACAGATTCGATGAAAGCACCAGCACCCTCCATCTCTCTACGCCTTGGGATCTTGACAAGGTTCCAACTGAAAAAGGCAAGGTGAAAGCGCCAGGGGACCTTGCCGCCTTTAATGAGGAAGGAGCGGAATTTCTTTCCACCCACTTCAGCCTTGCAACAACAGCCTCTAGGCACAAACTTCGAGAATGATATGCCTGCCCCCTTGGATTGCAAGCCTCTTGATGCATGTTGATTCGCCATTAGGAGGAAGGGAAGATATTGGGATATTTTGCCCATCGCCTAATAAAATACTAATTTCGAATTTGCTATCCTTTTCCAAGCCAAAAAAGGTAGTTACGGATTTAATTGGAATTTTTTTGAATTCAATCAAATCTTCATTTGATATCACATTGGCATCAAGATATCCTTTGCTGCAATCCGCCAAGCCAAAATCATTTGCACAGGAGGAAAGGAGCATGTCCGCCAAAAAAATTGCATCCCGCTCCCTTTCGATTTGGGAAAGCTGGTGGGATAGGGAATTGGCTTGGAGGAAAAAAGCGCCAATTAGGAGAATTAGGGTAAAGGAGCTAAGCAGCAGGGAAATCAGGAAATCAATGGAAAGGAGGGCGCGCATAATAGACCAACTTCTTCCACGACTATTACGAAATGAACAATTAGCTTTAAATAGCTAAAACCATATAGTAAAAGCTTACAGTTCGTAAAAAAATGGTGATTTCGCATGTACGGTGGCCCGGTCGCTGGCAGAAGCACTCATCTTGAGAGCTCAATTCCATTGATTCTGATAATCATACTTGCAATATTTGTTGCGGGTCAACTAGGGGTAATCAATCTAGGCGACATACCAGGAGTTGGTTCGATCTTTGGCGGAGGAAATCAAATCAAGGTCGGTGTTGTAGGAACGCCTTCCCAGGGAATTAGATCCTATCTTGCAAGCACCGATGCACAGTTCCAAAAAATCAAGCTTTCGGGCATTTTGAGGGCGGAATCACTAAAGGCTTCCGGAGCGCTAAAAACATTTGACGTGATCATCCTCCAAGGGCAGCCTGTTTGCGACCGCACGGCAAGGAGGATACTTACCGAATGGGTCAAGGGAGGAGGGAAACTAATAGTAGTCGGGGATGCATGCACCCGTGTTAATGATGACAATTCAGCCCTTGGCTGGAACATTGGTGTTGGGCTTCTTGGAGATATAATGCCAGTAACTGTTGGCGGGCTAACACCGCAGGCAGAGCCAATTAGGAGAGGGTGCTCTTCTGGGACATTCACAACTGCAAATTTTGGCCACCCGATTGTAAATGGGATAAAGGATTACCCATTCACGGGGCAGACAATTGAAACCGTTCCAAACAACGGAAACATCATTGCATACATTGACTGCGGAACTTCCGGAAGAGGAAGCTCGGCTACAACGCCTGCAATTGTTGAGAACTCGGCATTGCTTGGAGGAAAGACGGTGTACTTTGCGTATGATCCGGGCATTGCGGGCCTCACCAACGGAAGGGAACTGTTCATTAATACCCTGAAGTACCTCAAGAGCCAGAAAGGCTGACACCCCATAGGGGGATATGCACTAGAATCTCAAAGATTCTAGGCATGCCCAGAATTTTCAATTCTGGAGCATCCCCCTACCACGTGCCACGCAGACCTTGAGTCTGCTGAGCCGCAAAATAGATTTTGCGGTCGCCGCCTACTCCCTTATTTACTTTTTTATTTCCTAGAATAGTGCAACAAAGGGGTAATTGCCATAATCATCGGAATCGATTCAGGCGCAACATTCGCTTTCGCAGCCCTTAATTTCAATGGCGAAGTAATTGCATTGAGGAGTAGGAGGAATGCGAGGAGGGAGGATATTATCCGGATGCTTGAGCCATTCGAGCCGGTAATCATAGCTAGCGATACAAACCCGCCTTCAAAGCTGAGCAGATGGCTGGCAGCTGCATTCAAATGCAGGCTTTCTTTCCCATCAAAGTCGGCAACGCAAATGGAAAAAATAAGGATTACGCGAAATTGCAATTTCAAGAATGCGCATGAACGAGACGCACTTTCTGCTGCGCGCAAAGCGTATTTCAAGATCGCAAACAAGATGAGGCAGGTGGAGAGGCACTATCGGGAAGCAGCCAGTGCACTGGAAATTGATGCCACGAAAAAAATTGTTGCGAAGGGCACCCGCATGGCGGATATTTTATAAAAGACAATTAACCGCATGGGGAATTGGGCAATAGCGCAGATTAATCGGTTCAAATAAGTTCCTCCCCGATCTGCCGCATAAGCCAAATGATTTATCCTCCCCTAATTTCCTTCATCCTTATTTCCATATCCGCTTTTAGCTTTTCTGCAATGAAGTTGTGGGAATAGTAATCGGCCTTTGCCGCAATTGTCAGTTTCGTTGAAAGTGCGCGCGCCATCCTGCCGCGCTGGTTTAGGGGGGCGGTTCCCACCATTGGCGATTGGAATATTACACCGTGCTTTGGCGGGCGGGTGCCGGAACGCAAATGCTTAAAGAGCGCTTTTTCCGCTCCAATCACTTGAATAGTGCTTGCAGGCATCTTTGCCATGTTCTCAAGGGAGCCTGCGGTTGAAATTAGGCGCGCTGCCAGCACGGGATCTGTCAGGTAGGTAATGTTTGGAAGGGTCTTTTGCGCTTCAATCCCAATATAGGCCTCGATATCCTTCCTAAGGAGGAATAATTCGTGGAGCCGCCTTGCAAATTGCATTATTACCTTTGCATCATTTTCATCAAATGGCGCGCCCATGGATCCATCCACCTGCGAATGGATTGCATCTCCCCTCTCGGCGCCCAGAATTTCTTCAAGCTCCTTTTTGGCAAGCGATTCCTTGGAGCCGGCTTTGGAAAGAAGTTTCAGGAAAAGCTCGTCCCCGGCAACGGAGAGCTCGGGGAAATTTATCCTATACCATTCGGTCAGCCGCTCAAGCAGGAGCGATTTTGCCTTGTCAATATCATCAAGAGTGCGGATGGCTTGAATCAGGAGCAAATCCTTGCGGGTAAGCTCCCCCCTCACCTTTGCCTTTGCCTTCCGAATTATTTCCTCGCGCCGGATAATTGAAGCCATATGGATCGCCCAAACCTTTAATCAGATTATCGGAATAGTATGCAATCAAACGAATAAAAAGGCAGCGATGCGACCCAAAAAAAGGATATGCGGATTGTTAGAAAAAAAGAGTTCCGGACAAATAATAAAGGAGTGTAAAATCCTTAAAAATCATCCATTCAATTGGTGGCAATTTTCTCATATGAAATTCAAAACATGCTCACAAATGTACTTTGTAATCTTGCCGGTTTTGTCCTTTTCCTTCCTGACAACCATGCTTACGCGCTTATCTTTTATGTACTCTTCCTTTAGTTTGATTGCCAAATCAAGGGGAATGGCCGGAACGCCCCTTAGCTGCAATATTTCAAGCGCCTGCCTTCCTAAAAATTCCACGGGGACGTTTATCTCATCGCGTATGTCGGCAATGACAAACAGCGTGCGTTCATCGGATATGCCAGAATGGCCAACCAATTCCCCAGGGCGGTTCCCAGAAAGGCGGCCATTACTTTGCGGATTTCCTATCCGCAATTCCACCTTGCTGATTTTGCCAAAGTAGGCTTTCACAATTCCCCGAGTTCCAGCCTTCATGTCCAGAAGGCGCACCTGGGGCAGGGTATCTTTTAGCATCTCATCCTCTTCCATGAGATTATGGGTTTTTGGGGAGATGATTAGGTTAGATGCCCAATTAAGGTGCAGTTCAAGGCCGCCCCCCGTTTTTTTGGCAAGCGCGTTTTCCGCCTTGATTGCAATTCCAGGGCGCAAAAGCCTCGATCCGTTTTCCGCATGGTAGTCCCATAGGACAATGGGGATTTGCCCGCCATCGCCATCTGCAATAAGCAGGTTTAGGACTTTTCCCATCCGTTTTTCCTTTGCAAACTCACGCAAATGCGAAATCTGCAGGATGCGGCCGAAAATATCCACCATTTGCCCGTCGGATAGGTCCTTGATTTTTGCAAGCTTTGATGGAATTTGCGCAATAGGCCTGTAATAAATGCTTCCGATGAATTCCATTTGTTTTTGCTGCAAAATTTCGGTTGTCAAAGAGGAGTGGATTTCAAGGGGATTATAGCTTTTTACCTGGCCGGATTTTATCACCAGCACATCATCACGTTCAAGGCCTACTCGCTCAAGCCAACGCACGTCCTCGTCCCACAAAACAAGGAGCGCCTTCCCGGAATTATCCGCAATCTCCACATTGCAAACCTTCCCTTTCCTTGCCGCCGTCTCGAAATCCTTGGGGGAATTGACATTCATCACGCGCACAATCGCATTGGCTTCAATTGGCTTTGAAAGCATTATGTCCGCCAAATTCAGGAATTGGGTATCATCGGGTTCATTAAGCGCAATTCCAAGCTCCTTTGCAATAAGGCGGGCGGCGGAATTGGAATCTATCAGCCCCTGGAATTCGGCCTTTTTTAGCTCTATATTGTGGAGCACCTCCTCTTCGGGAAGGAGGGTTTTTTCCATTATCCTATCTAAAAGGAATTTGAATTCCATATCAATCTAACCAATGCAAAGGGGAATTGCGGGCATTTTAAGGCAAATTGGAAACACCCTAAATGGCAACAACAACATCTAGCTTGCCCATTTCAGATTTCCATTTCAAGCCAAATCCATCAAGGCAATATGAATGCATGCCAATATTATTATTGGCGGATAGCCTTTTTATTCTTGGGCAGCCAAATATTGCTCCTAAACGGGGATGTGGGCCAACCTGGTAAGCCTTTCTTTCTTAGGAAGAAAGAAATCCTTGGGAAAGAAAGAACATTTTCCAGAATGCTGGCAGCTTCGGGACCTAAATTCCAATGAGGAATGCGGGCGGGAAAAGCTGCTGATCCGAGTTCAAATCTCGGCATCCCCATGGCTGCGACGGGGGAACCAAGGTTCCCCCTTGACCAGCCTGGTCGTTCCCCTTCCTAATTGTGATTCGCAAATCAAATCCGCTTTCTTTGGCGGCGCCACCGCCTTTCTTTCTGGAAAGAAAGGCAAGGCGTTCCAAATCTCGGCATCCCCATCTTTTCGTCGGGGGGCACATCCCCCCTTGAAAAAAGTTTTCGCTCCCCCCTTAATTACTTCTGCGAATCAGTTAAGTTTTTATTTCCAGCGGCGCCACCGCCGCTTTCTTTTGCAGGAAACCGGGCAGACAAAGTCTGCGCGGCCCCAAAGACCAAAGGTCTTTGCGGAAGAAAGGGGCAAGGCGAGTGCTCGTTCCCCCCCCTGGTTTGCCGCCTTACCCAGGTCTAATTTGCCCAATTAATTAATCATATTTTTCCCCTTCCACGTCTCACCGCCATCCCCTTTAATTACTTTGCATTTTGCATTGCCAAATCCCGGCCCCATGCATCAAACTATTGCTAAATTTTAGTAACTACCGATGAGTTGATATTATCAAAAGCTCAGTAATATTGTGGAAAAAAACTAAATACCATCGAAAGATTTATATACTAGGTTGCTTTTTAACATTTAATTATTTTTTTCCGCGGAATCCACATTTTTACTGCGGCTTTATTACCCACCAAAAAAACAGAGCGTGATGCAGATGAGAAGTAGTTACTTGTGGCTGGCAGGCTTAGCTGTAATTGTTCTTTTGATTCAATTCGCCCAATCCGCCCTAATCGTTACAGATAACCTGGGCGTAGCCACCCCATCCCAGAATGGCACCTCCTTTGACCTAAATGTTACATCCAGGATGCAGCAGTATGTGGGTTATTTTGGGAATGTGGTCACGATGGTTAGGCT
>JBBSVW010000058.1:0-11936 GCA_038046605.1 Microcaldota archaeon
ATTGATTTCTAGAGCAAAGCTATAGGGATTGAAAATCCAATCGTCCATTCGTTTTCCTATCCACCGTAAATTACATTCAGGAACTCGAGCTCATCTCCCGTATTAAGTTCGGTATCCTCATGGGCAATTTTGCCGTTGAGCTTGATTAGGAATGTCTCATCATTGAGGCCCATTTTTTGAATTAGCGATTTTACCTTTTTATCCTCGCCAACCTCCACTGACTTTGATTTGCCTCCCTGCACAAGCTTTATTTTCATATTTTCTCAACTGAAGCTAGGGATGAAGTTGATGAGGAGCAAGATTACGGAAAGCGCGCCTGCAACGATCGCAATTCTCTTGGCAAAGCTGTCATTCCTGCTTGGGAAAAGCTCCTTTGCCTCCTCAAACACCAGCCGGTAGCCATCGGTTAGGAAAATTGGAACCAGGTTGATGACCGCAAGCGCGAAATTGATGAGCATGATAAGGCCTAGGGTGCTTGTTATGAATAGCAAAGTGGCGACATAGCCATCATCTTTTGGGAAGTAGTTTTCCATGGTAATGCCAAGTTTTCCATCCTTGCCCAAAACAACGTTCCGTGCTCCAGATGCCATCATCAATGAAACGGTTTCCCCCTCCTTTTTGGTTGCCATGTAGGTTCGGAATTCCTCAAGGGTGTTCATCGCCTTCCCATCAATTCCCTGCACGATATCGCCAACCTTCAAAATTCCATTTGCAACCGCATCCTTCCCAAAGCCCGTGATCCTAATCCCATCGGAAAAGCCCATCACATATGGCGCCCAAAGGAAATTCGTAAGGGGCACAAGCAATAAGAAAAGCATGAAATTGGAAGTGGTTCCCGCAATCAAAATCCGCCTTTTTTGCTGGATCTTCATTTTCGCAAGCTTTTGCTCATTTGGCTCCACAAACGCCCCTACCGGCAGCACGCCAAATAAAATCGCCCCCGAATTCTTGACCTCCAATTTTTCAACCATGGCAAGGATGCCATGTGCAACCTCATGGATGGTTGCAGCTATGATGATAGCAATTAGTCCCTCCCAAAATGGGATAGTAACTCCTGGAACAACAAGCGCTGCCCCCGCAGTGCTTCCTGGAACGGTTAGGATGTTTAGCGCCTGTATTAAGAGGGATGCGATTCCAAAGGCAAGAAGACCGCCAAGCACGCCAATTGCCGGCAGGATGAAGCTCTTTAGCTCATCGCCGAAGATGGTGATGTTGGAGCCTGCAAGCAGCAACCCAAATATGGCGCTTACGATTATGAGGTGTGAGAGGAATTTTAGGATGTTTTTCCTATAGATCAAAAATCCGTATATCATGCCAAAGCCCAAACTCAATCCAAAATCCGCAAGCGCCCGCATTAATTTTGGGTGCCTTGCAAAGTACCTCATCGCGGAAAAGCCCTTCTCACCGCGCAAAATGATGATCCCGTAATAGTTCTCCAATTTCCCAAACCTGGAGATTAGGTTGCCGGAAGTAAAAAGGATCAGGAGGATCAATGGCGCCTTGATGAAATTATTAAGGGTGGATGTTGCCGTCCAGAAGAATGCAGCAACCCCCAGGATAATTGCCAGCAAGAGGAGCAGTTTATCGGAATTATCCATCCTCTCCTTTTTAACGGGGTCAACCTTTGCCATTTTGCCTCCCTTATCATTCCGCGTGATTATTTTCCTTTTCATCAGCTTCAACCTCATTATTTATTACTTCCTGACCGGCATAAGTATTGGATGCATATGCCCAAAAAGCGCGCCAAGCAGCGAAAGGTAAATAATCTGTATTTGACGTTTAAATTCGTTTCGCTATTCTTAGCGCTATCATTATTTGCCTACCTAGTGCTTTCATTAACGAACATCCCCAATCTTGTAGCCGCCTATACCTCCCAACTTGCCCTGAAAGTGTTTTTCAACCTGAATTCCGCCTTGATCCTCAATGGGCAATTCCCCCTCATCCAAACCCCAAACCTCCTCGCGCAGATAGTGGATTTATGCTCCGGAAAAATCGAGCTTGCGGTGATGTTCGGCATAATTTTCGCCAGTTTTGAGAAAAGAATGGGCTACCGGGTAAAGGGCTTCCTGCTTGGGGTGCTTGTGATGCTCGCCTTTAACGCCATCCGCATCGCCACGACAATTTATTACTTCGATGTGGGCGCGCTGGAATGGACCGCGGCACTGCATGACTTCCTCTTCCGGATGTTCCTTATTATTGTGATTGTCACTTACTATGCGATCTGGTATTACTATGACCTCCCCCGAAAGGCATCAAAAAGGAGCTCGACCTAAAGCAAAGCGAAATGCTTCACATCCCCTGCCCTCAAAGAAAGACGAAGCCGACAAGATTCAGCGCTCCGCCTCAAATTCCGCTCCATTTAAGGAAGAAGAGGCAGGGGTTGGATATATTGCTCCACGAGCCAGAAAAAGGAAAATCGAAAAACTCAAGTGGAACGGCCATTCCCTGCTGGTTTTTCCCGAAGTATATTTCCCCCATGAGGATTCCTTCCTGCTAGCGGAAGCGGCGGAAAAGCACGCATCCGGAAAGGTGCTGGATTTGGGCTGCGGCACCGGAATAGCCGGCATCTTTGCTTCCAAAAACCCAGAAGTAACGGAAATCGTTTTCGCCGACATTTCAAAAAAAGCGCTTGAAAACGCGAAATTGAATTTTGAACAAAATAGGAAAGACGAAACCATGCTCCCGACCAAATTAAATCCCCAAAATAATCAGCTCCAAATGAATAAAATCAAAATATCATTCATTCAAACCGATTTGTTCCCCAACCTCAAAAAACTGAAATTCGGAACCATCCTCTTCAACCCTCCCTATCTCCCCACAAGCAAGGAAGAAAAGCTGAAGGGCGGCATCAACCGGGCGTTCGACGGAGGAAAGGACGGCCGGAAGGTGATCGATAATTTCCTCCTGCAATTCAGCTCCCATCTCACAGCAAACGGAAGCCTGCTCTATCTCAACAGCTCCCTCACCAACACTGAAAAGACGCTCTCGTTCCTTTCGAAGCACGGATTTTCCATCCAAACCCTCTCATCACAGCGGTTTTTCTTCGAGGAACTTTCCGTGCTGATGGTGAAGCGAAAGGCATAAGACAAAATTCAGCTATTATTACAAAATTCGGTTAAATTATACCAGCTGGTTTTAAACCAAAAGGTATAACGGCAAAGAATCAGAGCTTCCTCCCCAGGTACAGCATGTTGCTCTGCACCTTGTCCTCCTCCGATTCTACCAACTTCAAGGGTTGCACCCTCCCACCGAACACGTCGGAGAGCAATTCGCGAAGGCTAGAAGTCGGGTCCCATACAATTGAATGGCCTTCCCTATCGGCACCCATCAGCATGATGCTCTCCTTGTATGGAATCACCGCCTCCCCTTTTGGGGCCCTCTCCTTGCTGCTTTGATCGTAGAACCGCATCCCTCCGGTTTTTATCGGGCCCTTCATCCCGTACTGCTCCTGCTGGATTTTGGGGCGCTTTGCAAGCAAGTAGTCCGCGATAAGAATCAGCCCTCCGGGCTTCGTAAGTTCCAGCATGTTCTCCAAAACAATTTCCGGCTGGGGGGTGACGCAAAGGCCGTAAGTCATCACTGCCAGATCCGCCTTCCCCCTTCCAACGTAGCTCAGTGCATCACGCGCATCCCCGAGCTGCAACTGAACGTTCTCATATTGCAATTTATTCACTTTCCTCTTCGCCTCTTCCAGCATCCCTCTTGTTATGTCCAATCCCAACACTTGCAGATTTGGGTGATAGTAATAACCCGCTTCTATATTTCTCCCGCTCCCTACTGCTAATTCCACCACCTGCCCTCCGCCATTTTTCGCAATTTGCCATGCCGCGGAATGATGGGTGCGGGCGCATTCATGCACGAATTCCTGGTCGAGCAGGGACAAATACCCATTCATCCACTCGTCGTATTTAGGCCCAAAATAGCGCTTTTGAATCGTTTTCAACTCCACGCCCCGCTCCACGTCGCCCTCGCTCCCCTCCATAATTTACCACCGGAATCCAGTGGGATTTGTAAAATATATGATTTATTTTCATTTTTTTTGTCCAATAGCAACTTTTAATAATATTATTGTGATTAATCTAAACATGAGCGAATTCCATTTGGATCAGAAGGATCGGAGGCTGCTCGCAGGCCTGGACCGGAACGCGCGTTCGCCGACCTCACTTCTGGCAAAAAAGGTCGCGCTTTCAAAGCAGGCCGCTGCTTACCGGCTGGAGCGCCTGCAGAAGAATGGCGTCATCTCCGGTTTCCTGACAATTATCAATCTTCCCCTCTTGGGGTACACTGGCTTCCAGCTCTATTTGAAACTCAGGAGCGCTCCCCGCAAGAAAGAGGAAGCGCTTGTAACTTACGCACTCAACCATCCCCGAGTAATTTGGGGCATCCGCTGCACCGGCAGTTGGGATTTCCTGATTCTGTTTGCAGAGCATTCCGTTAAAGAATTCGATTCGGATTTGAAGGCGCTCATGCGCGAATTCTCGCCCTTCATCGCAACAACCGCCTTTTCCGTCTACACTTCCTGGCGCCATCTGAATCACAAGTATATTACCGGGGAGGAACCCGCAATTCGTTTTCTAAGGGAGAGCAAAACTGCCGAGCCGATCGATGAACTGGACCGCAAAATCTTATCCATAATTTCTACAAATTGCAGGGCCTCCTTATTGGAACTCGCAGCAAGAACTAAAATTCCAGCTTCCACAGTTGCCTACCGGCTGAAGGAATTGCAGAAACGAAGAATAATCGTAGGCTTCATGCCGCACCTTGATTTCAACAAAACCGGCTACCAATACTTTCATGTAATCCTGAAACTCCGCCCAAATGTCACCGATGAAAGGAAATCCCAGTTCCTGCGGTTTTTCGAATTCCACCCCAATATTGTGTACATTGAGGAATGCTTCGGCGAAGCCGATTTGGAGCTTGAAGCGCACTTCCGGAATGCGATTGAACTCCGGGAATTCCTCGTTGGCATTCGCGGCAGGTTCGGGGAAGCCTTGGAATCAGATGAGTCCGTTCTCGCGTTTGATGTGATAAAGTATAATTACTTCCCTTTCAAAACCTAACCCCCATCTTCCTCAATTCGGCCATTACCTGCTCCGTACTCTGGAAATAAATCGTCCGGATGCCTGCCGCCTTCGCCCCGACCAAATAATCCTGCCTGTCACCGATGAAAATCATCCGATCCGCGCCTTCGCCAACCTTTTTATTACCTCGAAGACATCTTCATAACATGGGCCTATTCCGCTTCGATTATTGGACGCAAAGGCTGACCATAATTATAGCCCTGCTGCTCTTTTTTTCCGGCTGGCTCTTGCTTGAGGAAACCCGTGACTACCTTCTTTGGATTGCCGTTTCATACCTGCTTGCGATTTTTATCTATCCATACTTCAAGAAGTACTTCTTTTCCAAAACCGTCATCTTTGATTTTGTTGGTGTTGTGAATATCGGCACGATGGAGGATTATTACATGGGCAACATTTTTGTGCGCCCGGGCATGCGCGAATTGATTGAACGCCTAAAGGTGAACAACAAAGTTGTGCTCTTTTCCAACAACCCCTGGGAGGCGCACCAGGTTTTCAGCAAGAAACTAGGGCTTGATTCCCTCTTTGATTTTCAGTACACATCCGGCTCCATAAAGCACCGCAAGCCCTTTGCCGAGGCATACCGGATCATCCTAGGGAATATTAATTCCAGGCCCGGCGCATCGGTTATGGTTGATGATAGGACGGACTACCTGACCGGCGCTTCGGAAATAGGCATGCACACAATTTTGTTCAAGGACATGGAGCAGTTAATGGCAGATTTGAGGGCGCTTGGATATAGGTTCTAGTTTTTGATGAAGTAATCCTCCCGAAAATCTATCAGTTTTCTCCAATGGGCATCCCGTTTTTCCCTATCCCCTGGTACGTTCCAGAATTTTTTATCGGCAAAGGGTTTTCCCCTAACCGCTTTGATCATGGCCGCGGATGGGCCTTCCGTCAATCCAAGACTTCTCCTTAATCTATTAAGGAAAAAGCACCGGAATTCCAGGCCCTTTTGCTTAAGCGTTTCGAAATCAAGGGAAAGGAGCTTGATCCATTGCTCCTGGCTTATTTGCGCTAATTTCTCGTGAATATCAATGATCCTTCCCATATCGCCCACAAATTCGCCGTCCACTTTCAGCGCCCATTTTTTCAATCCCTTAATCGGATCGCCCTTGTACTGAGAATGGCAGGTTATCCCCTCAAGCCAGAAATCCACATTTTCGTAGATGCAATAGATTGCTATGCGGTCAGCCGGGAAGCTGCGCGCCCCCTTCCAAAGGGAAAGCGGCTTAAGGTTCATGAAATTCTTAATTACCAGGATCTGGTTCTTCTTCAAATTCCTGCTTTTATATGGCCCTACATATTCGAAGGCGTTCCCCATGTAGATGTCTGTGAACAATCCGTCCGTCAAATGATACCCCGAATTGGTGATTTTTCCAAGCAATTTGGCAATATCAGGATTCCCCTCTTGGAATTTTGATTCCCCAATGATTTTATCAATTTCCTCCTGGGAATGGGCCCGGTTTGCTTTCCTGTTGTATGCATCCGTTCGCCTCCAGCCTGATATGATTGAATGGAACAGGCGGGCAATCCTTTCCCGATCCTCGAATTTTAGTTTAGCTACTTTCATATCCAGGGAGGTAAAGTAAACCTGGTCCAATGCTTCAGAAGGGCTATCCGTGAATTTGTAAATATTCTCCCAGGATATGTTGCCGTTTTCTATGCTTTTGCATACCTCCAAGAGCCATTCACACCATTCTTTGGCAAATAGGGGATGGAATTGCATATGGGAAAATGGCGCAAGGGTTTGGAAGTCCATTGATGTTGCCCAATTCAATGATTGTTCTGCAAGTTGGTTTTTCCAATCATCAGATTTCATAAATTTCCCCTTTGAGGCCGTCCACGCTCACTTTCATGCCTTCCTTCAGCTTGGTCGTACCATTCTTTGTGTTCACAATGCATGGAACACCTAGTTCCCTAGCAAGAATCGATGGGTGCGACATCAATCCCCCCATATCGCAAATTATAGCGGCTGCTTTATTCATCATAACCGTCATCGAAGGGTCGGTTATTCTCGTGACTAGGATTTCGCCATCTAAAAACCGGCTGTAATCTCCAATTCCCCGGATTATCCTAACCCTTCCAGTTGCCTTCCCCGGGCTTGCGCCGATGCCTTTCAAAACAAGTTTCATATGAATCACGTTAAAAAGATTCCAGGCATGATGTTCATTAAACTATTCCGCTTCGTGTGATTAATAATATGCTTTCAACAGGAATTCTTCTGGGCATCGCCGCCGCCTTCTTCTGGGGATGCGCGGATTTCTTTGCAAAAATTGCCGTGACGCGGGAAAAGAAATTCATCCCCATCCACATTTCCAACTTCGTTGCCCTATTGGTGATCATCGGATATAATTTGCTAAATCCCACTCCCGGTTATTCCCTTTTCACAATAGTCCCATCCGTAATCCTAGTTTCCATCAGCATGACCGGAGGCTGGTGGTTCTTCTGGAAATCCCTCCAATCCGGAAAACTCACCCTTCAAACCGCGGTTGGCGCCTCATATGGCTTCATCACTCTGATTTTAGCGGTTTTGTTCCTTGGTGAAAAGCCAACCTTCCTTCAGGTGCTTGGCGCTTTTGCCATCGTCTGTGGAGTTTTCCTTCTTTCTGGCTTTCGCTCTCTCAAAAAAGCCAAATTCGACATGAACATTTTCATGGCTTTCCTTGCAGCGCTTAGCTGGGGATCATCCTATTTCTTCCTTGCGCCTATCCTCAAAGTCCATCCAATTGGAGTTGTTTTGATGTCCCACATGTTCTTTTCCCAGTTCGTTTCATTTGGGATTGTGATATTGACCGGTAATAGGTTGCTTCCGAGGGATTTGAACAATTTGAAACCGGTTATGGCAGCTGGGCTTGTGGATTCCCTTGGCATCATCTGCTACTACGTTGCCGCCGGCACCATCCTAATTTCGCTCCTTGCGCCAATCTCCTCAATGTACCCCGTTTTCACAGCCTTCCTCGCCTTCATTTTCATGAATGAGCGGCTGACAAAAGAGCAGCTCGCCTTTGTCGGAATGATTATAATTGGGATTCTGCTTATTTCTTTATAATTGACTAGGGGGAAGGGAGCTGAGGAGTATCGATTGATTAATTGCGCCTTTGATTTCCTTCGGCTCCATTTTCGTATTTAATTTAGCTGATAAAATCATGGCATCCCTGAACGCAACACCGGAATATTACGCGGCGGAAGAGCGCTACCGGCAGGCAAAAACTCCCGAGGATAGGATGGCCGCCCTCAAGCAGATGCTTGGCCTTGCCCCCAAGCACAAGGGTTCGCAAAGCATACTGATGGAAATCAAGAAGAAGATTTCGTCCATTCGCGAAGAGCTTGTCGTAGAAAAGAAGAAAAAAGCGGGCAAAAAGGGAGGGGGCGATTTCATAAAAAAGCAGGGCGCCGCCCAAATTGCGCTTATTGGATTTGTCAATTGCGGCAAAACCGCCCTCCTAAACAAACTTTGCGGCATGCACCATTCATCATCGGATGTGGCGTATGAAACCGGAATAGTCTCCCCAGGAATGCTTGAATTTGAAAAAATCCAATTGCAGATTCTGGATACGCCCTCCATATTCGAGCAAAACAAGAACAAGCTGTTTGGAATTGCCCGGCTAGCCGACCTTGTGATAATTATCTTGGATCCCTTCCTGGATATTATGGAGCAAAAGAAATATTTTGATGAGCTAGTTGCAAAGAAAATTTTCGTGGTTTCGAAGAAGGGATATTTGGACGTGCATGGCAACGATTTCCAATACGATGTAAATCTGGAGAGCAGCATTACCGAGCTAAAGAAGATGTTCGTTAGGCATTTGGACCTGATACGAGTTTATACGAAAAACCCCCGCGGCGAAACCGATTACCTCAAACCATTCGTAATGGTTAAGGGGAGCACGGTTTCCGACATTGCAAAGCAGATCCACAAGGAATTCTACCAGAACCTCAAGTATGCCCGGCTGTGGGGAAGTTCAAAATTCAAGGGGCAGCAGGTTTCCGGCGATTTCATCCTGAAGGATGAGGATGTGGTGGAGCTGCATATGAAGTGAATTGAAGTCGCCTGCTTTTTTGCCATTTTAATCTGATTATTGGGATTTGATCATTTCCAAGAATTATGGGTTGCATTCACTATCAAATCAACCAAACTCATCTATTTATATAATTTACGTTAATTAAAGAATACATGAAACTACCTTTGGAAAAGCGCCTTCGTAAGCGCATGCATGTGCAAATAGGCTCATTGCAAGACGAAGCCATGGATGTACTTTATTCCATAAGCGACAAATTTACCCTGCATGGCGGGACTGCAATCTGGCGGTGCTATGGTGGTGGCAGGTTTTCCGAGGATATTGACCTTTACGCCACAAAGCTGCCGGATGACTTTGAAACTACCCTTGCTGACGCCCTAAAATCCCGGGCCTTGCAACTTCAAAAATTCAAGAAGACGCAAAACCTCATATTCTGCAAAATATCCTCTCCGGAAGCGGAGATTAGGTTGGAAATAAATTTTTCCGCAAATGTTAAGGCAGTTCCAATTCCCTTCGAGAAAATCGACGGTTCCTCCATGATTGTGCTTTGCCTTTCTGTTGATGATCTGATAATCGAAAAGGCAAACGCCTATATTTCAAGGAAACTTATCCGTGACATCTATGATGTATATTTTCTCCTTCCAAAGATTACAGATGCAGTCATCCTTTCCAGGTTGAAACCGTTGGTGCAAAAATTCCTAGATCCGTTTGATGAGGATAACTTGAAGGCAATAATTTATTCAGGTGCAATTCCAACCTATGCGCAGATGCACAATTACCTTATGGGGCATTTGAAATGAGCAATTTCAAAATAATGCGGGAGGCATTTTCGAAGCAGCCGGCATTTACAATAGGGGATATGGGGAGGCTTCTTGGCAAAAAGGTGAGCCGCGAATACCTAAGCCAATTGCTGCACCAGCTCGCAAAGCAAAAGCGCATTTTCCGGATAAGGAACGGAGTTTATTCTTTTTCAGATGACTCCCAAATGGCTGGCTTTGCCTTCCGGCCCTTTTACTATGGGCTGCAGGATGCGCTTTCTTTGCATGGATTATGGGAGCAGGAAACAAATCCGGTGGTGATTACCGCTAGGAAGGTGCGCAGCGGCCTTCGGAAATTTTTCGGCTCTAATTTTGTCGTAAGGCGGGTTTCAAAAAAAATGCTCTTCGGGTCCGAGCCCATGAAATACGGCGAATACTGGATACCTGTTTCAACAATTGAAAAAACGCTTATAGATATGGTTTATTTCCGGCAGCATTTTACTCAAGAATTGAAAACGGAATTTCGCAAGCGCGCTGACCGGAAAAAGCTCGCTGATTTGCTTGAGCGATGCCCCGCATGGGTAAGGGAACGGGTTTCGAAGATTGTAAGAATAGGGTGATTTTGATATGGGCAGGCAGGTTTCCGGAGATTTTGCGATGCAAGGTGAGGATGTGGTGGGGCTGCATGTGATGTGAGTATCTCTGCTGGGTTGCCTCTTAAAAAGTAGCATTTTATGAAAAGGCTCGTTTAGCATACTTATAAAATATATTGAAATATCAAATTCTTGATAATATGCGGGAAAGAAAAAATAATAGTTACATGAAAAAATATTTTCAATTGACAATCCTTTTAGCAGGCATACTTTTATTATTTATCATTAGTAATATTTTTCAAGTTAAGTCCGAACCTCAATCAATAATTGCTACATCAGTAACGCCATCTGTTTCAGAGAAGATTACGGTTACATTATACCCTACTACAAAAGAAATAATCGATCCCTATGAAAATAATTCTCCAACTCCTAAGGTGGAGGAAGTAGATAATTACATTAATACTCATTATTCTATAGACGAATTAAAACAATTTGTTTTAAATCTAATTAATGCAGATAGAAAAAATGCAAGTTTGAAGCCTGTTTTTATGGATAACAAAACAGCTGCACAAAAACATGCTGAAGAGATGATGAATAATAAGTATATTTCTCATTGGAATTTATTAGGACAAAAACCCTATGTCAGATATAGCATTGAGAATGGAACACAAGCAGTTGCGGAAAATGTCGCCTTAACTTCATATTACCAAAGAGACTCAAAAAATCTTCTTTTTGATGCCAAGATAGCAATCGCTAATCATGAGTATGGTATGATGTACGATGATGCTGATTGGGATTGGGGGCATCGTGATACCATCCTAAATCCATATCATAAAAAAGTCAATATTGGAGTTGCCTATAACAATGAGACTTTGGCGTTAGTTCAAGATTTTGAAACTGACAATATAATTTGGGAACAGCTTCCTACTATTCAAAATGGCTGGATAAAATTGAAAGGCAAAGTATTGGAAGGACAACTTTATGATGTATATATTTATTATGAAAAATTTCCGCAATCGCTGGATCTTGGTTCATTTAAAGAATGGCCCTATAACGGATCATATTCTGAGGGCGAAAATGTAGCGGTTATTATTGAAGCTGATCACTTCCTCAATAATTTCAATGGAAGAATAATATATTCGACTAGGTATAATGCAAATGCAGGGGGGCCTTTTGAAATTGAAGCGTATTTAGGCGATTGGATGCTTGACTATAACGATGGTATATATACTGTCGATGTTGTTGGTATGATGAATGATAGAAAGAAAAAAACTTTAAGCACTTATTCGATCTTTTATAACAAAACGAGATGACATCTTTAGGGGTTTTTGAAATAATTACCCGTTTTTTTCCATTTTTGCCCAAAACGCTCAAGCGGCATTCCTTTCACCGCCTGAATTCACATCTCATTTTGCGGTAGAGGTGTTGAAAGAACTATAGCTAAAGGTATAAATACTGGAACTTCTTTTAATTCAGTATGACTTGGAA
>JBBSVW010000059.1:0-3987 GCA_038046605.1 Microcaldota archaeon
CCGACAGCCTTCAAAGTCTGTTTACCTGATTTGCCCACGCCAGAGGACCATTTTCCAGTTGTTGAATCATATTCACCTGCGATCCCCGCTATTTGCTCATCTTTAAGGTTCGGGTATTTGGCCTTTAATTCGGCAGTTGTAAGTGCAGTTGCAGCTTTTGTATTTATTGCAGCTGGATTACCAATAGATTTAAGCTTGGTTTTTACGGCGGTTTTTGCATCCGAAACAAGTTTGCTTCTTGCAGTTGCAATTTTTCCTGTTCTTGGCTTTTGCAGGATATCGATATTTGCATCTATAGTCCTAAGCCTATCCTGTGAAAGCCGTAAAAGATCATCTGCATTCCCTACCCGGGTAGAAAGTGTTGTAATCTCAGATTCAAGAATTGCCTTTTTAGATGCCAAAGGACCAACTATTGCAGGATCAGGCCTGAATTTTGCATTTTCGATTGCCAGGTCTGTGGAAACCGTTCCAAGCTCAACTCGTTTACGGTTTAAACTCCGGTCAATCGATCTGAAATCGGCCCTTCTGCTAGCTTCCTCAGCTTGGGCAAGTATCCTATCCTCATTTTTCAATTTCGCTAAATCATTCTCGAAGGATTTTAATTCATCAATCTGGGCTAATCCATCGGCATCGGCGGTCTTTGCATATTTATCTAAAAAGTCAGTCTTTCTTGCTTCTGCATCTACATGTCCATCAATATTCGAGATTGATGCAGCCCCCGTACCAGTTGCACCAAAGCCCCACTCCTTTGCGAATAGTGCTAGATCGTCTGTTTTTCTAAGAGAGGCAATGTCAGTTGCAATCAATTTAGCCTGGCTAGATTTGAAACCCTGCCTCTGCAGGTAATCAGTTATGTAAGCCTTTGATCCCCAAGGTTTCCTGAATATTCCCGCTGAAACAAGCTTTCCGCCGGCATACACATAAGGAACAGGAGCGTAAATCGGCTCATCAGTCCCTTTTAGAGCATTATAACCGGCGACTCCTGCATCAATAAGAGCAGTTGCAGCAATGTTGGAAACGGTTTCATCAACAAATTTTCTTACCAACATTCCTCCTGTTGCTCCGGCAGGCACAGCACTAAATAACGCCTCTGCAGTGCCGGCGATCCCAGAATAAATGCAGTCATTCATCAATTGGCATGTTTCCAATTTGGATCCAGTTAAAGGCGCAGCTGACTGGGCAAATGCAGTAAAGCAAAGAGACATTGCCGTAGGTAAGCCGTAAAGCGTTTTTGTCAGGATATAGCCACTATTGATCGCATCAATTGCCCCAACTCCAGATGAGGCCTTGGCTGCCGTTACAATTACCCCGCCAAAACCAACTCCGAGGAATGCTAGGCCGGTTCCTATAAGCGCTTTTGTTCCAAAGGCCCTGCAGAAACTGCTGTCAGAATAGAAATCAGCAACGCCTATCGGCTCTGTCCTTGGCTTCAAGTAAAGGTTCCCATACAATGAATTAATTGTTGCCAAATCTATCTTGTCGACTTTTTGCTTGTATGGCCCTATATTTAGATATTGAAGTCCGGTTAAAAGTGCTGTAATACCCGCTCCACCGCCTTTTTGATTATCATCACGGTAATCCATGCTGATTCCATTTGGCGTAAGATCGCGTCCAATTACCGGCTCCACTTGGTCCCTCTCAGCCATCAAAAGCGGCGCATTTGCAATCGTCTCCTCGCACTTTTCCTTCTGGGTTGAAATCAGCCTGAATTCGATCCCAGCGCCTCCTTTGAGCCATTCCTTCTTGGTTGCCGGCAGGGGAGTGCAGATATTGAGGGATCCGGTCAGGATGTAAATGCCGCAGCCGTCAAAATTGACCTCGCTAGCCTGAACCTTGAATTCCCTGCCATTATCCTTGAAGGTTTTTAGCGCAATATCCAGGGCCTTCCCCTTATCCATCATTGTCTTTGCATTCGCCGCCTGGATCACGATTGATTTCTCATATTTGCCGCTAATGCCAAGCTTGCTGCAGAACTTGCCAATTTCCTTTGTGAACATCTCATCCGAATTCCCGCTAAGCACATTGATGTATGACTGGAACTCCTCAGTAAAGCCCCTGAATGAATCCTCAACTTGCGCAGATGAGCAGAAATTGGTCTGGCAGGTCATGACAGCTTCAGGCAATTTCCTTGCCTCCTCCGAATAGGCTTCAACGGGGGAATCATCTGTTTTTGCAGGTGCGGCGGTTTGGGAGCCTGCAGGGGTAACTTCATTTCCAAGCCCATCAGTCTTTGGATTTGCGGCATCCTTTGGGACAGCATCTACAAAAGAAATCTTGCTTTCAGCTGCAAATACAATCCGGCTTTCGGGGGAATTGGTTTGCTTATTGGCATTTGTTGTGCCGCCATCAGGTTGGGATCCTGATCCGGACTGCCCTTTTCCAGATTTGCCATTTCCAGCAGTTTGGGTTGTACCAGTTGCAGAATTGCCAATGCCGGTTGCATCCCCATTCCCAGAATTATCAGCTGATGCTGCTTGAGGCGCAAGGTCCCCAAGCGGGGAGGAATAATAGATTTTGGCCATGGAAGGATCAAGCGGGAACACCTGGATCCCAACTTCGTGCTTGAAAATCTTGCCGGTCTTCACACCCTTGCCAATTACCTCTATATAATCGTTATAATCGTCATTGCCAGATACCTTGTTTGCAGTTAGCCAAACAATTCTGCCACTTCCGGATTTAAGTGAAAACACCTTATCACCAATCAGGTCCACAAAATCGCCGACCTTTGCGAATGAAACATCGACGTCCTCATCCAAATTATTAATCACTGCAAATGCGCGCTGGTGGTTTGATGTCGGCCCCTTGAAGTGGAGTTTCATGGGCAATCCATCCCGTGCGTTCTTGAAATCAACACCCTGTCCGCTCGCATAATTGACAAAGAATCCGCCCAGCATCTCCGAAAACTGCTTTGCATTGGCGCCGGCGCAAACGCCCTCCTTTTTGAGCTTGATTCGAAGGCCAATCCTTTGGGCGGCAGGGATTCCCTCATATTCGCCAAATACCGTGACAAAGGTCTCCTTTTCCGGATCGGTCACATATTCCTTTGCGGTTTCAGATGCAAGTTTTATGCAATCGTCCTCATCGAGGTATTTGCTTGGGATACCAACTGCCAATTTGAATGATTGGGCGTCGCATTTTTGCTTATCGGGATCAACAGATCCAATTAACATCCTTGGGCCGGTTGCCCAATCCGAGGGGCGCGTGATTGATTTAATTGCCCCGGCAAGGTCAGAGGAAATCGATTCCCCGGATAGGCCCCCCTTCCTGTTTTCAAGGGTTGGCTGCGTTTTTAGCGAATCATCATCCAGCCGCATTTCAACATAAAGCGGCTTGAAGCCCCAGTTCTGGACGCAAATGAACGCATCTTGTGGCAATGAAACCTTGTTATTGTCAAATTCCAAATCGATTATTTTATCGTTGACATCCGGCTTCACCTTGGCATCAAATGGCTTTTCAAAGGCAACAAGCGCCCTAATTGAGGATTCAACTGCCGCGCCAACATCCTTGCGCGCCTTCCCTTCGCAAAGCTCGAATGCAACCTCCTCCTTGGCCCTGACAGTTACCTGCTGGAGCGCCTCCGCATTAGATGAATCATAAGGCATTATGCGCGCGCCATCAGGGAATTGGATGGAACGGATTGGCGGAAGCAAATAGCTGCGCTCGCCGACCTGTATTTTTATTTGCGTGCAGCTCTTGAGGTTCACAAATTTCAGGTTGGTGTCCTTGACATCCTCCAGATTGACACCGGTTGGGAGGGTATATGCAAGATCCTTCCCAAATATCCCGTAGAGCATGAATTTCCCGGTCTCATCTTTTTGTATGCGGGGTACAATCAGGGCATTTGGAGGGATTATGAATGTCTTGGGGTCGGATAGGAAATCAGCGGAGGAGGAATCAAATTCATTGGAAAGGAGGCGCGTTGCACGTATCCTGAATTCATCACTCACATCCGGATCGCCAAATTTGAGATCTGTTGCATCGGTGAAC
>JBBSVW010000060.1:0-6041 GCA_038046605.1 Microcaldota archaeon
AGTTGCGCCATTTGCAAAAGTGCCCGGGGGGAAATTTGTTTTCTAGGTTGAAGAGCTAAGCAATCAAATCTGGATTTTGTTTTCTAGGCGGAAAAGTTAAGGTATCAAATTCGGATCAGCCCCGAATCCAGCCTTATTTTTCCCTCTTGGTGCAAAACAAGCGCCGCGGAAACTATCGCCGGGGTTGGAAGGGGGGAAAAGAGGGGATTGATGCCGGAAACGTATTTCATATCATTGGCAACAATTTTGGCTTCCTCAAAACTTAAATTATGGCTTCCGTGAATACTCCGGAAATTCTTGATTGCCTGGGTTAGGATCCCTAGAGCGTATTCGGGGGGGATGCGGTTGTGCTTTTTGAGGGGGGCAAATGTTGGCTTTAATTGAACCGATAGGGCGCTGCATTCATTGCAAAGCGTCATGAGGTTGTTTATGCCATCAGTCCCGCCGGCGGCTTTTGGGATGATGTTTGAAACAGTCAGCATCGCGCCATCCTCGGCTTTTTTTCTGCAATTGGCGCACTTGTTATCATCCCGAAGGAAAATCCTAAATCTTGTGGATTGGGGAATTGTTGGCATAAAGGCTCGAAAGGGTTAGTGAATGGAGAAATATATTAACCTGCTTTGAGCCATAGCTTGAAGTGTTTATTCATGTGGGTAGCCGAATTCAAGGTCTGGCACGAAACGACACCTCTAGGAGGGATATGCTCTAGAATCCCTGAGATTCTAGGCATGCCCAGAATTCTAAAAATTCTGGAGCATCCCTCCTACGCGTGTCGCCCCTACCCCCCTTAATTACATTCGCGAATCAAAATTCGTGGCTTTTGGAAAATGTTGATCGACATGTGGGTAGCTGAATTCAAGGTCTGGCACGAGACGAGCGAAACAATGAAACTTACCGCCAGGTACGATGTTGTTGTTACCAGCATCTATTTGAATGAATTCAGGAGGGGCGGGCACACATATATCACAAAGGCGCTTGCAGTGAATGGGCCGCAGTGGAAAGAATATTTGAAGGAGCTTTTGAAGCATGAAAAACGGTACCACATAAATAAAATCGAGGGTAACCATGTGTATTTCACCATCCCCTACACCTCGTATTCATACCATGTGCTCATTATGGAGCAGGATGTGTTTTTTGTCAAGCCATTCATTTTGAAGGGAGGATATGAATACTGGTTTGTTGGGAGCTGGAGGAAGGAAAACCTATTGAAATTGAAAAATCGGATCGCTAGGCATAGCGAGCATGCGAAAATGGAACTGCTCTCCTTGAAGGAAGGGGAGGTGGACTTTTTTGTTCCGGATATATTGGAGAGGCTTCCGGAAAAAAGGCGCGAAGTGCTAAGGAGGGCGGTGGAGCTTGGGTATTATGAATTCCCCCGGAGAATCAATCTCAAGCAGCTGGCGAAAAAACTGCATTTGTCTCCGGCGACCGTAAGGGAGCATGTAAGATTTGCGGAAAATGCGCTCATGCCGCTTGCCTTTAGGCAGATGCATTCGGGCATTTGAAATGAATTAAAAATTTGCGGAATTGCAATTGGAGGAAAAAAGAATTGCATTCAATCAATGCCGCATTTGCGCCTATACCACGCATGCATGGGTAAAGGGTAATTAAAGCCAAACTGCAGGAATAAAGGTAAGTTGAGAGGAAATCATGGCAATTGTAAAGGATGAGAGGGAACTATCCACATTCGATGATAAGGACGAGTGGATGCTGGGGGAGGATATTCCGGAAATGGACCTTTATTTTGCGCAGATCTGGACAAGATCGTTTGTCAATGCGATGGAAAATTCCGCTGGCATCAACTACAGGAAAGTGCTTGGCGTAAACGAGGGCCTTAGGTACCATTTCTATTACGGGAAGGAGGATTGCCATAAGTTCACGATGCACGTGCTGAGTAAAATCCTGGATACGAATGGCGAATTCGGGGATGAGATCAACCGCAAAATTAGGGGGAGGTCGGATGCGCTGGTAAAGAATGCGAAAGATACATACGAAAAGGATCTTTCCAAACTACCCAATGAAGATTTGTGGCACTTATACAAGGAGCAGTACGATTTGCACACCTCACTTTACGAGTATGGATGGCTTAGCAATGCAACGGATATGTTCTTTCCGGAATTCACGGGGAAATTGTTGGGGTATTTGAAAACCAAAACGAAAGATGAGGGGGAAGCGAACACATATTTAGTAATCCTTACCGCGCCGGAGGAGGAGACGATTGCAACAAAAGAGACCCGCGATTTCCTTGAGATTGCGATCAAAATCCAAAATGATGCGGAAACTGCCGCCCTATTTGCCAAACAATACGATCTCATCACCCAAATGATTTCGCCCATGCTTCGGGAGGAGATCAATGCCCATTGGAAGAGGTACAGGCATTTGAAATTCATGTACCACGGGGTGGAACAAAGCCAAAAGGAATACTACGAGCACATAAAGGAATTCATGGCTTTTGGCAAATCCGCATCAAAAGAGCTATTAAAAGTGGAGGAGGATTTCAACGAGAAGAAATCCCGGAAGGAAAAATTGCTATTGGAATTGCGGGTGGATCCGTTCCATGCGCACCTGTTCAAGATTTTCGGGGAGTTCATGGTGACAAAATGGTACCGGCGCAACTCCCAGATACTTGCGCTATACCACATCCAAAAATTGCTTTTGGAAATTGGGAAAAGGTTCAAATTGTCAATTGACAAGGTGCGCTGCATCCTGTATGATGAGATGGAAAAATTGCTCAGTGGGGGGGAAATCGATCCAATCGAGCTCTCTGAGCGCTTCAAATTCTCCGTTTTGTGGGTTGAAAAGGGGAGGGATTTCATCTGCACCGGCGAAAAGGCAAGGAAAATTGCGGCTTTAGTGGAAAGGACGGATTTTGATATGGACGTCAAGGAACTTAGGGGCCAGTGCGCCTCCCTGGGATATGCGAAGGGGCGGGTTAGAATCATACAGGGCGCCAAGGATTTGCACAAGATGCAAAAGGGCGATATCCTTGTTGCCTATGCGACGGATCCGGATATTGTGCCGGCTATGAAGAAAGCAGGGGCAATTATTACGGAGCAAGGGGGGGTCACTTGCCACGCCGCAATTGTTTCCCGCGAGCTTGGGATTCCCTGCGTGATTGGAACCAAAATTGCTACAAAAGTGCTAAAGGATGGGGAGATGGTGGAGGTTGATGCTACAAGAGGAATAATTCGCAGGCTAACAAAATAATAAAAATCAAATTGCAATAATTATATCCCATTTAAATCTGACTGACCAAATAATCTTATGCCTTATTTTGAAGAATCGGATAATCCGCAAGTTAATATATGGCGAATGGAGGGGCCGAAGAGGAGTATAAAAACAACGAAAGGATTAACGACCAGATCTCTGGATCGCCACTATATTTATCTCGAAGATGGCTCTAAAGTGAATGTTTACTCGAAATATTTTGATTCTGGCCTGCACATTGACAGGGTCGAAATAGATGTTCCCCTCATGGGTAGGTTCAGGTTAAATTGGGATGGCGTCAAGTCCCTGGATCAGAAGGAACGCGGAAGGTGGGAACCTGTTGGGGATGCAAATAAGCAATATCGAAATAAAATTAAGAATATTTTAAGGAATGCCCTTGGATTCAAGCCTTTCTATCAGGCATTACCATTGGCACTCAACAACTTCGCAGATCACCTTAACCATATTCATGACAATATTGGATGGAAGACAAATGATATCCGAAAAGGAATGTTTCATCAGGTAAGGATTAGGGGAATGCAATATTGGATTACTACCCACCCGCGGAAACATCACGAAATTCGCAGTGTCCGGATATATTCTCCTCACGCAAGGGGTATTTTCATAGTTGAACCTTCATCCGATGCGCTAAAAGTGCATTTCAAGGCCAGTGGGCGGTATACAAGGAAAATTCCCCTGGATAAAAACCACAATTTATATTGGCACCTCATTAATACTCTGCGGCCCCTTCTTGCAGGCGACGCACCCGAAACAAAAAAACATGGCGGGATTCCTCGGGGCATCAATAGCCTCATACGGCGCCTTGAGGACTAGATGGATAATGAATACAATTATTTTTAAAATTCGGGATGATCTGATAGGATTATCGGAAAGAAAATTCCGCATAGGTGTCTTTCGCTTTTTCAAGGAGCAGATAAACCCAATTGGCGTTAGGCTCCCAAAAGTGAAAAAACTGGCAAGGGAGTTTGATGGGGAAATTTCAGGGAAGCAATCGTTTCTGGAAATTATGGCCCTATCCGAAAAATTCCAATCATCAAAATATTTCGAGGAACAGATCTTCGGGGTTTACCTGATTGAGAGGCATGCAAAGGAATTTGATGGAGGCACTTTTGATGCATTCGAGGAGTGGATTGGCAAATACGTTTCAAATTGGGCGCATTGCGATTTGTTTTGCACACATTCCGTCTGGTATGCTATTGAGAAAAACCCGTATTTGATTAAGAGATTGCTGAAATGGACCAAATCAAAAAACCGCTGGAAAAGGAGGGCGGCATCGGTAACACTCATCATTCCGGCAAAACTGGGCCTTTTCCTTAGGGAAATATTGCAGATTGCGGGAATGAATTGTTACGATCAAGATGAGATGGTGCAAAAGGGGACCGGCTGGCTTTTGCGGGAGGCGGCAAAAGCGCACTTCAAGGAGGTTAATGCCTTTTTGCTTGGGCACAAGGATGCACCAAGAATATTGCTTAGGTATGCAACGGAGCGGTTCCCAAAAAATGCGAGGGAAAAAGTATTGCATTGAAAATGGCGCCATAGGAAATAGGGCAGGAACAAAAGGAAAAAATTGCAGGCATAGGAAGATAAGGGATCATATTTCCCAAAATAGGCAAATACGCATCTTTTATCGACGTATATAAAGAAAGGGCAATTGGTTGGGGATTTATAAAACGGTGGCAGCATAAACCCGTATTCAATTCCTAATTATCAGGTGTTATAACATGAGTTTTGAAAAATTGGGCTTGCAGCCCGGCATTTTGAAGGCAGTGAGGGAGCTTGGCTTTGTTGCGCCTACCGACATCCAGCGCGAGGCAATCCCGCTCCTTTTGCAAGGGTCCGACCTTATAGGGCAGGCGCGCACGGGAACAGGAAAGACCGCCGCATTTGCAATTTCCATCCTCGAGGGCCTGCAAAAAAACAACAGCATCCAGGCAATTGTGCTTGTGCCAACAAGGGAACTTGCAATGCAGGTGGTAGTGGAATTTCGCGAGCTTGGGAAATATACCCCGCATTCGGTGATTGCAATTTATGGCGGCGAGGATATCGATAGGCAGATCCGCCATCTTCAAAAGGGCGTCCAAATCGCAGTATGCACACCCGGAAGGCTGCTTGATCATCTGGAGCGGCGCAGCATTTCGCTTGCCCACGTTAGGACGGTTGTCTTGGATGAGGCCGACCGCATGCTGGATATGGGATTCATAGATGACATCAAGAGGATACTTTCGCACGTGCCGCAAAAAAGGCAGACGATGCTCTTCTCGGCAACCATGCCTACACAGATCACAACACTTGCCAAGCATTATTTGCATGATCCTGAAACGGTCAATGTGAGCGCGGATAAAATTACCGTGGAGGGAATATCCCAACACTACATCATGACCGATCCAAGGCACAAGGTGCAGATATTGTTGCACTTGCTCAATACGAGAAAGCCAAAGCTTAGCATCATTTTCGCAAGGACCAAGAGGGGCGCAGATAACCTATTTTATTCGCTTGAGCGCAATGGGCTTAAAGCTGCGCTTTTGCATGGCAATCTCACGCAGGCAAGGCGGGATAGGTCGATGCATGATTTCCGAAACTTGCATTCAAATATACTTGTAGCAACAGATATTGCCTCGAGGGGAATTGATGTTGATGATGTGGAATTAATTGTCAATTACAATTTGCCGGAAGATGCCCTGGTTTATGCGCACAGGATTGGAAGGACTGCAAGGGCTGGGAAAAACGGTGAGGCAATCACTTTCACATCAAATGTGGAGGAGCTTAGGAATGTGCAGCAATATTCAACCACCCTAAAATGCAAAATAAATGAA
>JBBSVW010000061.1:0-10716 GCA_038046605.1 Microcaldota archaeon
AGCAGGCAGAGCTAGAATTTACGCTTTTCGGTGAGTTACAAAACTAACCCGTTACGAAATAATCAAAAACTGCTGCAATATTTTTGATCTAAATGAATATTCAAGTTTAATGCATCAAGCAAAATCAATATGCCCTGATCCGGATGACATCCAATATTTTGCCCTGGCCTTGAAATTAGGCTGCCCCATCTGGTCAAACGACAAGGCGCTTAAGGAGCAAAATACCGTTGAAGTGATTTCTACAGGAGAATTAATTGATAATTTGGCAAAATCCGCTTAATGGAAAAACAGCGGTATTTTTGGGAACGATATTAAACCATTAGACTTTAGCTTCCGCAACTGCAACCTGCCTATCCTCTGAGCCGGGGGATCCTGTTTTTGCCTCCGAAATTGCAACTTGCTTTTCCGCAAGCTCAACTTCCACGAGCTGGGAGGAGCCCTTTATCATGCTCACCCCAATGAGGCAGTCCGCATTCTTGTAGGTCATCTGGTTGTGGGTGACGCATAGGATTTGGGAGCTTTTGCCTATTTCCTTCACAAGAAGGGCAAGCTTGCGGGAATTTTCCATATCGAGGGCGGCATCCGCCTCATCCAGGATGTAGAGGGAGGAGGGGTTGTAGGATTGGATGGCGAAGAGGAACAGGATTGCGATGAGGGATTTTTCGCCTCCGGACATGAGCTCGAGGTATTTTACCTCCTTGTTTTCGATTTGCGCCTTTATTGTTAAGCCCCCTTCAAGGGGATTTGCCTCGTTTTCCAGGAAAAGCGTTCCCTTGCCCTTGAAAATTTGGGAAAATAGGGCCATGAAATTCTGGTTGACGGAATGGTAAGCGCCCATGAATGTTGCAATTTTCTTTCCCTCGATTGCTTTTATCATATCGAGGATTGCCTGCTTTTCATTTGCAAGCTGCCGCACTTTCAATTTCTGCTCATCCAAATCCTTTGCGCGTATCTCGTATTCATCAATTGCCTTGAGGTTAACCGTTCCAATTGAAGTGATTTCCTCTTCGGAGGCTTTGATTTTGAACATCAATTCCGCCTTATCGGAGATATTAAGAAGCTCCACCTGCCCATATTTGGAAAATTCGGTTTTGAGGTTGGTGAGGTTGGTTTCTGATACCGCCCTTGCAACATCGCGCTTTTGCTTTTCACCAACAATTTTCTCGCGCTCGAATTCCCATTTGCCCTTTTGGGTTGAAATTTTGTAAACTGAAGAGTCAAGGCGCTCCCGTTCCTCAATCAAATCTTTTAGCGCGCCTGAAACTAATTTTAATTCCTCGTTTTTCGCATTCACAAGTTTTGCGCTATCCTTTATCACTTGATCGGATTTTGCAATTTCGGCTTTTGCAGTTTTGATCTCCTCCTTGAAATCATTTTCCATTTTCTCGAGGTTTTTCCATTCCCGTTCATAAGCAGCGTATTGCGTGTTTTGCGAATCAAGCCTATTTTGGTAATCGCTCATCTGGAATTTGAGGTCGGCAAGCCGCTTTTCCTTCTCTTTTAGGGCGATCCCAAAGTTCTGCTCCTTTTCGACATCGATTTTGGATTTAAGCTCAAGAGAAAGGATGTTGAGTTCGGAAAGCTTCCTTACAAGCGCGCTTTTATCCTCATCGAATTTTTCAATTTGCTTTTGCGAATCCTCGATTTCATCCTGGAGGGCCTTGAGCGCATCCCTCACATTCTTGGTTTTCTCATCGTAATCGCGTTCCAGCTTGTCGTAATTTTGGATTTCAAGCTCTATTGCACGAATTTTGACTTCGAATTCGGCCTTTTTCTTTCGTTCAATTCCCATCTTTTCCTGCGATGAGTAAAGCTCCCCAAGGAGCGCCTCCTTGCCTAATTTGAGCTGCTGCACCTGCTTTTCATATCCTTCCAGCTGCTCCTTCATCTTCTGGAAATTCACGCGCTCCTGGAAGGAGCCTCCCGTCACCAAGCCGGCCTGCTCAACTAATTCGCCATCCATCGTGACAAGGCGGGATTTTCCAATGAGGAGCTCAGATTCCCTTAGCGATTTTGCAAGAAGAGTATTTCCAAGCACATATTTCATGGCTTTTTGGTATTGCTTATCAAATTGCACTAAATTTAGGAGAAACCCAAGGGCGCCTTTTTCCTTATCCAGGGAAAGTTCATCCTTGTTTAACTCGAATGGCTTGATTTTGTCAAGTGGAATAAATGAGACACGGCCAAGTTTGCGGGCTTTTAGGGAATCAATAAGTTTTTCTGCGACCTTTACGCCATCAACAACAACATAATTGAGCCTCCCGCCAACTGCGACCTGGATTGGAAGGGCATATTTGGCGTCGTATTCGATTAGTTCCTCGACTGTTCCATGAATTCCTCCAATTGTTGCCTTTTGCTCCAAAACGAATTGCACTCCGCGCGAAATTTCCGCCTCCTTGGAATGCTGGAGCCGGGTCATGATTTCGGTGCTTTTTATTTTGGCTGTAAGGAGCTCTTTTTCACTTTCCGCAATTTGCTTGTTGAGCGCTTTTTCGGAATTGAACAAGTCATCGAGGGATTTGGAAATGCCTGAAAGTTCGCTTTGGTGCTTCTTTTTTGCCTCCTCCGCCAATTTCCTCTTTTCCGAATAATCCTCCCTTCCCCCTTGGCGAAGGCGCTTCATCTCATTTTCCTTCAAATGGGAAATTTCCACAAGGCTTCCGGATTTTGCCTGTATCGCATTCAGCTCCTCCTTTATTTTTAGCATTTGCGCCTGCGCATCATCATAGCCCTTTTTGCTCTTGAAGAAATCCTGCGAGAATTTGTTGCTTTCCTTGGTTACGGCATCGACCTTGCGCTGCTCCTCCTTCAAAATTTCATCGATGGCCTTGATTTCGGATTTGATTTCCGTAATTTTCGAAAGCGTTCCCTTCACTTCATCGTGCGCGCGCATCTTTTCCAGCTGCATTGCGGCAATTTTTTCATCATTCTTCTTGAGGAGGGATTTTTTCTCATCGATTTGGGCGCGGTTGCGCTCGATTTCCCCCCTGAAATTTTCGATTTCCTTTTCCAGGACAAGCTGCTTCCCTTCACTGCGCTCCGATATTTTCCGGTGGACCTCGTCCTTTTTAGCCTGCAATTCCTTGACCTGATCGTCGAGCTTGTTCATTTCCGCAACTATTTGCTCATTCTTGGAATTGAGGTCGACCATCGAGTTGATGGCGTTCTCGAATTCGATTTCAACTGCCTTTAGGTCGATTGAAAGAAGCGTTGCTTTGTAGGCATCAAGCTCATGCACCAAATGCAAATAGCGGTCCGCATCTGCCTTGTCCTTTTTTAGCTGCTCAAGAAGGCCGTCGCGCTCCCCTAAAATTACAGAAGCCTCCTTTAACCGATCATCCACTTTCCCTAGTTCAAAGAGTGATTCCTTCTTTTTTTCCTCGTATTCGAGAACGTTTGCGATGTTGTCAACAAGGGTCCTGCGATCCCTCGAATTCATCTCGACTATTTGCTGCACCTGGCCTTGCTGGATGATGTTGTATGTGCTGATTCCATGCGAGCGAAGGAAATCCTCAATCACATATTTGTGCACATGCCTTCCGTTCATGCGGTAGCGGATCTTCCCATCGCTCCTAATTGCCCTGCTGACAACAACCTTTTCGCCCTTCCCATCTGAGAGGGAAAGGTTCACCTCGGCGATTTTGGAGTGGGTGTGGATTAGGTCTATTGTTTTCTTTGCGCGAAGGGCGCGAATGCGGCTTTCCCCAAGCGCAAAAAGTATGGCATCAACGATGTTGCTCTTGCCTGAGCCATTTGGGCCTATGACTCCGTTGAAGCCTTTGACTAGGTGGATGCGCGCATCCTTGAATGATTTGAAATTCCTAAGCTCTACGGATTCGACGAACATAAGGCGCTCACAAAATGGGTTGCAAAATATTACGCAAGAGGGTTTAAAAGTGGTTTACATCGCTTAAACGCATGAAAAGTGAATAAAATCAGATACCCGGCGGAATTGAAATAAAGAAAATAATCCTTTTTTAGCCTATGCCCCAAAAAGGAGGTTTTTGGCTAGGTAAAGCATGAGCGCAACGCAGGAAAGAAGGCCGATAAGCGCCCTGAATCTGCTTAAATGCTCCATTAGCCCATTTTTTCGCTTCATCATGAATGCAGATAGGTTTGTGACAGCGTAATATCCCAGCAAGCCAAGGCTGCTCATCTCAATTATCTGCCTGAAATCAACAAAGAGGGCAAGGAGGGCCATTAGAATTGCAGATGAGAGGATGGCAACATAGGGAGTGCCATATTTGGAGTGGATTTTTGAAAGGAAGGCAGGAAGCTGGCTGTTCCTTGCCATGGAATAGGCAATTCTTGAAATTCCCAGAATTTCGGTTAAAAGTACTGATGCGGTAGCCGCAAGGGCGCCTATTGCCACCAAAATGACCGCGTACCTGCTGCCTGCAAGGGAAATCGCCTCCGCAATTGGCGCTTTGGAAAGCGAAAGTTTGTCTGCACCAAGCATTCCTATGGAAACAAATCCCGTAAGAAGGTAAATTGCTGTGCAAACGGTGAGCGCAAGAAGGATAGCCCGGGGGATGGTGGTTTTTGGATTGATTACCTCTTCTGCAATTGTTGCACTCCTTCCAAAGCCTGCAAATGCGAAGAAAATAATGGCTGCTCCGGAAATGATGCCGCCCAAACCCTTCCCGAGCGGCTCTTCGAAATTATCATACGAGATGCGGCCGATGCCAAAGAGGATGAAAAAGAGCAGGATTGCTATTTTCATGACAACAAGGGCATCATTCACATAGCTTGAGCGCTTTAATCCGACAATATTCAAAAGCGCCATGATGGCAATAATCCCAAGGGCGATCATTTTCACATCAAGGCCAGGATATAGGACAACGAAATAGCTCGCAAAGCCTAAACTAACAACGGCGCCACTTACTGTTGTCGATAGTGACCAAAGGATGCCATCTATGAATCCGGCTTGGTGGGAAATTACCTTGTAGGCGAATTCGTATTCCCCTCCTTCCTTGGGGATTTGCTTGCTTAATTCTGCGTAGCCTAGGGCGGTGATGTAGGAGATTGCGCCAGCAAGAAGGAGTGAATAAATAAGACCGGAACCCGCAACGCTCGCCGCAACCCCAATCACAACGAAAATGCCAGCGCCGATGATTGCGCCCATATCTATCGCAGTGGCATCGTAAAGGCCAAGGACGCGCTTAAGCTTGCCATTTTCACCCGATGCAATTGATAATGGGGAATTTACGGCGTTTTTTGGGGCCGGATCGACCTTTTCAATTAATAATCCTGCAGGAGTGCTTTCTTTATATTGGGGTTTGAATTTTGCCGTTGCTTTGGCTAGTCCTTTACGTTTTCCTTTTGTGGGCATGGAATTGTAAAGCGCTTGCGGTATAAATAGATTTTCTTGCTTTGGGCAAAGTGATTTAAACCAAAAAAGAGAAGTAATATTCGGGCGGTAGATGGAGAGCCAAATGGGATCGCCTTGAATTTTAGAGAGTTTTTATGGTGCTTGATGCTTCCACATACAACCTTGTGCTTACCCCTGAGTCCGCGCTTTCCATGATACAAAAGGAAATTGCGCACCGGGGCTGGAAGAAATTCGAGGTGGAGGAGGTCCGGCTGATTTACACCCCATTTTACATGTTCTCATTTGATGTGAAGGCAGAAGGCGGAGCGCCCCCGATTACGGGGAAAGCGGCGATCAATGCGTATAATGGGGATATTTCAGATTTGATACCTTACATCATTGATAGACCGCTCACCAAAACCAAAAATCCCTCAGAAGGCGGGGAAATTGAGGAGACGGCAATATCAATGGCGGAGGCAAAAGAGGCTACGAAAGATAAGATTGCTGCGCAAACTGGATTGAAGCGCGAAAGCGTTTCGGTTTCCGCGTTTGTAAAAGTTTACATCCCATTCTTTAGAATTTGGCTTGAGGCGGCGCACCAACCCATAAAGGTGGATGTGGATGCGCTTATGGGAACGCCCCTGGGATTGGAGGGATTGCATGAGCGCGAGAAAACATGGGGAGAAGCCACAAGTGAAACGCTAAGCCGACTGAAAACGCCCCAAGGATGGGTTGATTTGAGCGGAAAATTGATTGGTTCGCTTACTGGTGGTGGAGGGGGAGGGCACGTTGGCGGGGATCATGGGAGAAGCGATGGTCACGGAGATGGCGGGCAGGGGGGAGGAGCTGGCGGAATTGCCGGAACCGGCTTCCAATCGCGGTGGCTAATTCTGATTGTTGCAATTGGGGCGCTTGCATATTTTGCGTTTTTGCAGCCATCATCCGGAATCAAATGCACCGGTGAAATTACCCAGTATAAAAACGAATGCATGCTTTCCGGAATTTGCACTTACTCATTGAAGAACAATGCCGAATTGCCAGTTGGGGAAATTAAACAGGTTTTTGTGAAGGATGGGAAAGATACGCTATTTGATACCTACACTAATGTCGTTTTCGAATCAACGCAAGAGCCCTTTGAGGTCACTTTTGAACCAAAGGGGAAGGAATGCAGGCAGTACACGTGGGGATACTCCTAATTAAAGTTGATTTTTTCTAATTTTAGCCTTGTAAATCTGTTCTATTGATGATCACACTATGGTAAAATGCGCCAATTGTTCTAAGGAAGCAGTTGTAAGGCTTAGTTACAACAAGACCGACCTTTGCGGGAATTGCTTTTGCGACCTGTTTGAAAATCGGGTGAAATCGGCTAACCGTGATTTCAAGTTGATTACTCTAAATCAGAAGGTAGGGGTCGGGGTTTCGGGGGGGAAGGATTCGGCGGCATTGCTTTATGTGCTCTCCCATATTGTGAAAAATATCCACGGAACCACGCTTATTCCAATTCTGATTGATGAGGGGATTTCTGGCTATAGGGATCAAGCGATTTTGAAAGCTAGGGAATTATGCGATTCGCTGGATTTGCAACTTCGCATTTTTTCCTACAAGGATGGGTTCAAACTTTCAATGGATGAAATCATGAAGATGAAAAAGGCAAATCCTACAGGAGGTTATGAGAGGAGCTGCACATATTGCGGGGTATTCCGGAAAACTCTTCTGAATAAGGCGGCACTTGAGCTGGGATGCGATACACTTGCAATTGGGCATAATGCGGATGACATCGCGCAAACTTTTTTGATGAATTTATTGCATAATGAGCCGGATCGATTGAAGCGCTTTGATGTGATAAACGATGAGGTGGAGGGATTTGTTCCCCGCATAAAGCCTCTCATTTACAACCTGGAAAAGGAGGCAGCGCTTTACTGCGAGCTTAAGGAGCTCCCATATCACAGGGGCGAATGCCCGTATTCCAATGAGAGCTTCCGTGGCGAAATCAAGAACTTTTTGAATGGATTGGAGCAAAAATTCCCGGGAGTGAAATTCAATCTTTTACGCTCATATTTGGCAATGAGGAAAGAATTGGAGAAGGCCTCAAATTTTGAGAGGATGTTTCCCAATGGCGAAGGCTTCGAGGATATGGAAATGTTCATCAAAGCAGTTGGAATGGCAGATCCGTCACTTAAAATCGCTGGATTTTCGGATGATGCGCCTTCAAAATCAAAAAATGAATATTCTAATGATACGGAACCGCAAATATCAGGATCCAAGCACGATTTAAGCCATAAAATTTCATTCAAGAAAAGCACGGCTTCAAAATACCAAAAATGCAAAAACTGCGGCCAGAACTCCTCCACGGGCCTATGCAAGGCGTGCTCTTTTATAGAAAGCATAAACGAAAAAAGGAACTCTGCCAATGGGGATTTGAATAAACCTAAAAGGGCTAAATCGGCGATGAAAAAGTGAAAATTAGCCAAATCCATCTTGCCCAATTATTGCTCCTTAGCATCGCCATCATCTGGGGCGTCACATTCGTTGTGAACAAGGATGCGCTTGCCTATGTAGATGCGTTCACGCTGGTTGGAAGCAGGTTTTTCCTGGCATTCATAATAATGGGCGCCTATTTGGTGGCAAAAGGGATTAGGATAGGCAGGAAAGAATTGGAATCTGGGCTTGTGCTTGGCGTTTTGCTCTTCATTTCATTTACAACCCAAACATATGGGCTTAATTTCACAACCCCCGCAAGGAGCGCATTCATAACGGGCCTATTTGTCGTGCTAGTGCCGGCGATTTTTTTCCTTTTGGGGGGAAAGGTTAGGAAAAGGGAACTGCTTGCGGCAATTATTGCTTTTGCGGGCTTATTTGTGCTAACCTACCAGCCGGGATTTGAAATAAATTTCGGGGAGGCACTTACACTCATATGCGCGGTTGCTTATGCAACGCATATTGTGTACATGGGAAAATATGTCAGGAAAATACGCCCATTGCCCCTTGTTGTCGTGCAATTTGGAGTAGTTGCGGTTTTGGGCTTTCTATTAGCATATGCTAGCGGCACCGCCTTCTTTTCAGCCGGAGCAATAACCCCAATTGTCCTCCTAACAATATTTGCAACCATTTATGCGTTTTTCGGGCAGGCATGGGCGCAGCAAAAACTCACGGAAACCCAAACCGGAATCATTTTCACAATTGAGCCAATTTCAGCTGGCCTTCTTTCGGTTTTGCTTGGGATTGAGGTGTTTTCAACCCAGCAAATTGCGGGCTCGGTGCTTATTTTGGCGGGGATCTTCCTTGCTTCGGTAAAAAAGAATTAATCTGACTTTAAAGCAATTTGCCAGCGATGTAAACGATCAATCCGCTAAACGTAACAAAGCCAAAATTCTTGAGGTCGCGCATTTGGCTCTCAAGGCGCCTAACCCTGAATTCTAGCTTGATATATCTCATTTGCCAAATGTCCATCATCATCACGATTTATCTTAGCTTGAACTTATCAAGCAATTTGCTTGCAATTAGGTAAGCCGGCAGCATTGCTAAGAATGCCGCCTCACTTCGGATCAGAAGCACCAATCCGGCGCCAAGGCTTGCAAAAAGCGCTATTTCAAAATTAGTTTGGCCCCGCATATTAACCACAATCCTTGATAAATGGGGTTCTATATAAATATTGGGTTGATGAAATATCAACTGGAAGTTAATTGGAATGGGCTCGTAGTCGAGTGGTAAGACGTCAGTTTCACACGGACTTCTTTTTCTTCCCGAATAAAAAGAACTCCACTAGAAAAAGAAGGGAGTGTTAAGGAAAAGGAAAAGGAAGTCGTGAACACTGAAGAACCGGAGTCCGATTGCCTTGCCTTTCTTTTCCAAAAGAAAGGCGATGGCGCCGCGAAAGAAAAGGATTTTGCGGCTCCGCCAATTAAAGGCAAGGAAATCTCCGCGGGCCCAATTGACACCCCTAGGGGGGAAGGATTCCCCCCTACTCGTGTTACGCAGACTTGGGATCTGCTAATGTCCGAATTGGCTTTCAATTCGTACATCGCCTCTACCCCCTTTCTTTGATTGGGAGGATAAATTGGGAAATAAAAATTAATTTGGTGGTTTGCATGGTAAAATGGGATTTTAGGAAGGCAAACAAGCCGATCCTGATCGTATCTTTTTTTGTTGTTCTGGCTGCGATCATATTCATTGCCATCATGGCAAAGGGATATTTCGAGATGCAAAACGATGCCAGGGGCGCGCCTTGTGACAAGCTGCCCACGTTCATTTCCGCCAAAATCATGCTTGAAGAGAACATGAATGTGGTGTTCAAAATCGAAAAGATCGGCGGAACAATAATCGTAGAGGAGGAAAAGCTAGCGGATGGGACGCAAAGGTGCCCCGGAAAAGCCGACTTTGCAATTTACTATGGGACGGATTCACAGCGCACGCAGATTAAAGCGCTCATCGGCGATAAATTCTACGGAATCCCATATAGGATGTATAACACATAGCGGTAATATGAAAATCGCCTCGCCGATCACAGAAGAAAACCTCGACCTATTCGCACTTAATTTGAAAGCGAATGCATTGAACCATAGTGTATATAAAAAATACATCCTCAATGTCGAAGAGGGTCAAAGCCATATGTATTCCAAAGAAGGTAAGAGGCAGTTGCACGTTTTTAGGCATTTCCATTTCCGGGGCCATACCCCAACGGAAATACTGAACAGCTTTCGCGAATTTGCAAATAGTAAAATCGGGAGGCCTTTCCTACGCTTGGTAATGCTAAATATAGCCATTAGCTAGAACTTTCCCAGGAAATTATTGCCAGGTTAAGGACCCATCCTGTTAGGGGTAGCGTTGTAAGCCTGGTTTTGATCCGCACTTTCAAATAATGGAAAGAAATGTTCCAGATTAACCAATATTAGACACTACCGATTTCCTCATTTTGCGGCTCAATTCGCGAGGATTCGGAATACGGATTCAGTCTCATTGTAAATAGTCGGCATCTCCTCCAGAACCGGCTCCAATCCCTTCGCCCGGAGCTTTGCCTCCAAATCCTCCATCCGCTCGTGCTTGGCATAAAAAAACGTCCAGTACTCCTCGCACACCCGGACCATTCCATTAGCCGTTTTGAGCCAGAGGTAAATGGAGTTCCCTACCGGCTGCGCATCAAAGAGGAAGGCTTTCATGCTAAGGGGGTAAGATTAGGGAAATAAATGCCAAGTGAGGGGTGGTTTCCGGTGGAATGTGATGCCATTTAGAGGAATTTCGAAATAACGACAAAAAAGGTGGCACAAAGTAAGTTACAACTAAACTACCTCTAAATTCCCAAAATAATAGTGCCTAATATTATTACCCTTACTTCTAATACTATCAAATGGTATACTATAGTTAGAGGTTAAAATATTGGAACATTTTAGTCAAATTTTTTGACCGGG
>JBBSVW010000062.1:0-10016 GCA_038046605.1 Microcaldota archaeon
CGGTACTATGCATTTGTATTGTGAAAAAGTGTAACCCAATTATCGTGAACCGCAAATAATCACACCTATCCAAAAACCTTATAAACCTGTTTTGCAACAAATGTAGCCTACGAACATATCGATTTTCTGATACGCAAGACAAAGTGCCTTTCTTTTTTCCGAGGGGCTTTTATCTTCCTTGAAGAGCCGTAAAGCTCTTTGAGGCCATGCAGAACTTTGTTCTGCTTGGTCGCGAAAGAAAAAAGGTTGTGCCGGGATGGCTGAGCGGTCAAGGCGCCAGCCTGGAAGCTTTCTTCCTAAATTGTTTAGGCAGAAAATACAGGGAAAGCTGGTTCTCGAAAGGGATCCTGGGTTCGAATTCCTCCGCACGGAGGTTGCCTAACGAACTTCTTTTGGAATGTGTAGATTCCAGAAAATTTTTGTTGCATTCATTTTGGGCGCCGTGCAAGGGACGAATATCCCAGTCCCGGCGCTTTTATTTACGTCAAGTGGATTTGATGACAGAGCAAAATCAGCAAAATGCGCATGCAAAGCCCCCTGTAGCGAATGCTAATTCCCAGGGGCAGGCGTCAACCAATGCCCCAAAGCCTCATGTCCAGCCAGCTAATCCCCAGCAGGGCTCGCCAGCACAAAAGCCGCAGGGCGCTCCACAGGGCGGAGCTCCAGCCCAGGGAGGGGCGCAGGCAAAACCATCTTCGGCACCGGTTCAAAAAGGCGCAATTCCAGCAGGAAAGCCCGGAGCCCCGGCAGCCTACAAGGTCGATGAAAACCCAAACTTCAGGGGAATTGTCCGAGTCGTTGGCAAGGATCTGGACGGCCATTTCAATATTTACAAGGCGCTCCTTCGCGTAAAGGGCATAGGCGCAACGCTTGCAAGGACTCTTGAAAAAGTAATCATCAGGGAGATGAAAATCACCAAATCTACGAGGGTCGGGGATCTAACTGAAGAGCAAATCGAGAAAATCGATGAGATTGCTAAGAACCCTTCAGCCCACGGCATCAAGTCATTTTTACTAAACAGGCAAAAGGATAGGGAAACCGGGAAAAATTTGCACCTTCTCATGAACGATTTGATCTTTGCCCAAAGGCAGGATATCCAAATCGAAAAGGACACCAAAACCTACAAGGGCTGGCGCATGACACTTGGGCAGCGTGTCCGCGGGCAGCACAGCAGGACAACTGGCAGGAGCGGATTCACAGTCGGGGTCATGAAAAAGGCAATCAAGGATCAGAAGGCGGCGGCGGCTACAAGTGCGCAGGACAAGAGCAAGCCATCTGAGAAGAAGAAATAATAACTAGGGATCACGATGGGAGCAAAAAGGCTAAGAAAAACCTACGAAAAGCCAAAGAAGCTGTGGGATAAGACAAGGATCGAAACCGAAAGGAAGCTCAAGGACGAGTACGGCCTAAAGAACGCAAGGGAAGTTTGGAAGATGCAAACCATCCTAAGGAAGATCCGGCGCGAGGCAAGGAGGCTATTGTCAGGCAAGGGAACCGACATTGAAGAGAGGTCCAAGATGCTTATTGCAAGGATCCGGAAATTCCTAATCAAGAAAGAGCAAATCACGCTTGATGATGTTTTGACGCTTACAATCAGGGACATTTTGGAGCGCAGGCTCCAGACAATTGTCTACAAGAAGCGCCTGGCAAAAAGCGTTAGGCAAGCAAGGCAGTTCATTGCGCATGGCCATATCGCAGTCAAGGGGATTAAAATCTCAGCGCCATCCTATTTAGTGAAATTCGACGAGGAGCAAATTGTGGAATGGTACGGGCATGCGCTTGAATCAAACCCCCACGTCGTGAAAACAAAGGAAAGCAAGGTTGAAGAGCCAATTGGAGCTGGCATTTCAGAACCATCCGAAATTAAGGAAGAACCAAAGGCAAGTGACAATTAACCATGTCAAACGAAATCAATTCAAAGGTTGCAGCAAAGGAAGGGGCAGCGCCAGTTTCAAGCCCAGCAGCTGCCCCTACAACAGCGCCAGTCGCATCATCTCCTGCTCCAGCAGCATCACCATCAACAAGTTCTTCACCCCAGCCAGAGCAAAGGAGGTTTGGGAGGGATGATAGGTACGAAAAGAAATACATTTTAAAGGAAGGCAAATGGGGGGTTGCGCACATCTACTCTTCAAAAAACGACACAATTATCACAATTACGGATTTATCCGGCGCCGAAACTATTTCAAAGGGAAGCGGCGGAATGATCGTCAAGAATTCGAGGGAGGAAGGTTCACCCTACGCGGCAATGCAGGCGGCCTTCAAGGCGGCGGAAAAAGCCAAGGAGCGGGGGATTGTTGGAATCAACATCCGCGTCAGGGCTCCTGGGGGCCACCACACAAAAACGCCAGGCTCGGGCGCGCAGGCGGCAATTAGGGCTCTAGCCAGATCGGGCCTTCGGATTGGCAAAATAGAGGATGTGACGCCGGTGCCAACTGACACCACAAAGCGGCCGGGCGGAAAGAGGGGAAGGAGGGTTTGAGGCGTATAGATATGCAAATTGAAATTTTGAAAAACGAAGGGCCCAAATTGGAAGGAAAGGTAAAGGGCGCAAGCGTTGGGATCATGAACGCCCTTAGGAGGGCGGTTATCTCCGATCTTGAGTCATTTGCAATCGAGGAGGTGGACTTTTACGAAAACAACTCCGCGATGTTCAACGATTACCTTGCAAACAGGCTTGGAATGATCCCCCTCACATTCGAAAAAAGCGATACGGAAGGGGCGGATATCACACTTGCGCTCAATGCGGAAGGGCCGTGCATGGTTTATTCCCGCGACCTGAAAAGCTCGGATGAAAAGATCCGTGTTTACAATGACAACGTGCCAATCATCAAGCTTGCGGCAAACCAAAAGCTCCGGCTTGAGGCGCACGCCACAAGGGGTACAATGAAAAAGCATGCGAAATTCCAATGCGCAATATTCTCGTACGAATATGATCTTGAAAAGAAAAACCCGGAGTTCGGGTTCTTTGTTGAAAGCTACAACAATTTGACGGGTGAAGAACAGCTCATCCGCGCATTGAAATTACTTGGTGAAAAGGCGGAAATGCTATTGAAGGCAAAGGAGCTGAAGTAATGTTAATACGTGTGATTCCGAACGCAAAAAAGTTCGGGATTGCCATCAGGGAAGGCAGGATCATTGTGCGGATAAAAGCCGCCGCAAGGGAAAATGCCGCAAACAAGGAATTGCTTACGGAGCTTAGGGAATTGACAGGGAAAAAAGTCCATCTGCAAAAAGGCGCAAGGGCCCGGAAAAAGGAAATTGTTTTCGAGGGTTTGGCCGATGAGGATGCAATGGTGCTTTTAAGGAAGGAGGCGGAATAGGAGCCTACCTTCAATAAAGCCTGCAGACATTTATTGCAGGGGTGGCAGAGCCTGGTCAAAAAAAATGAAAAGCCGTCCTTTTAAGAACAGATCGGCTCGATCATTTTTGTCCAAATGCGCAGGGTTGAGGTCTCTGTTCCTTAGGGATGCCTGGGTTCAAAGGCCTTGCTTTTCTTTTTTCCGACCGTGCAGAAAAAAATTTCTGCGCGGCCCCAAAGAGCTTCGCTCTTTGCGGAAAAGAAAAGCGATGGCGCCGCAATGCGCTAGAATCGCGAGATTCTAGGCATGCGCAGAATCCAAAGATTCTGCCGCAAAGAAAAAAGGTTTTGATGCGCGCATCATATGTGTTTCTTTGGCGCGGTGCCGTCCGCACCTTTCTTTCAAAAGAAAGGGGCAAGGCGCGGATAGATCCCAGCCCCTGCATAATTTTTGTAATTGGAGAGGATTTGCATGAAACGAGGAAGTGAAATTGGAAGCTTAAGGAAGCTAATTGTTGATCTCGAGCGCACCGGGAGGAAGGGCAAGGCGCCAATTTGGACAAGGGTTGCATACATGCTCTCGAAGCCAACGCGCCAGCGCTGCGAAGTCAACCTGAACAAGATTAATTCCGTTACTAACGATGGTGACGTGATTGTCATTCCGGGAAAAGTCCTTGGAATTGGCAAAATAGAAAAGAAGGTGAAAGTGGCAGCATTCCGCTTCTCCAAATCCGCCATTTCAAAGATGGCTAAAGCTGGTATCGAACATGTTAGCATTGAAAAACTCCTGGCAACAAACGCAAAGGGCGCAAAAGTGAGGATCATAGTATGATAGTAATAGACGCCGATGGGGCAATTGTAGGAAGGCTTGCAGCAATAGTTGCCAAGCGGTCACTCCAGGGGGAGGAAGTGGTCATTGTGAACGCGGAAAAAGCGGTCATCAGCGGGGATCCCCTCAAAACCAAGGAAAAATATTACAACAGGAGGCAGATGACAAACAAGGCAAATCCAGCTGAGGCGGCAAAGTGGCCGCGAAGGCCGGATTTATTGCTAAAGCGCATCATTACAGGCATGCTGCCAAAGCACTCGGGCAGGGGCAAGGCGGCGGGTTCCCGCATCAAGGCGTTCCTTGGGGTACCAAAGGAATATGCCGGAAAGGAAACAAAATTTGAGTTCACATCCGCAAGGCTTGCCAACAAATACATGAATTTAAAGGAATTGACGCAAGGAATCTAAGTGATAATATGACGGAAATCGCTCAGGAAAAGGAGGCCCAAAAAGTTGCCGACGCATTGATTGGCGCTGACAAGAAGAAGAAAAGGAAGGCAATTGTCACAAGGGGCAAACGCAAGGAGGCAATTGCGCGCGCGACCATTGTCGAGGGATCCGGAAAAATTTACATCAACGGCAAAATGCTTAGCTCATATGATTCACCCTTCCTTAACGAGGTTGTGGGCGAGCCGCTGAATTTTGTAACGGATCACAATTTCGATATCCGAATCAATGTTCGCGGCGGGGGCTTTTCGGGACAGGCGCAGGCAGCAAGGACCGCAATTGCCAGGGCGCTTGTAAAATTCACCAAGGATGACAAATTGAAAGCGGCATACGTTGCTTATGACCGCAGCCTTCTAGTGGAGGATCCAAGGCGCGTTGAACCGAAGAAATTCAAGGGCCCAAAGGCAAGGGCAAGGTTCACGAAATCATACCGTTAACTTAATATTCTCCTCTCCAGTAGGCGATATGTCATATTGGGCATAGCATCGAACGGAAGTCAATTTTTTTCCGTAAAACATGCCCACCTAAATCATTGTAATTGGTAGATCATTGTGGCAAGAGGAAGGAAGCGAGTATTGAAAGTGTGCCCAGAATGCGGAAGCACGCAGGTCAAGCCCGCAAAGGAAATTGACGAATGGGCATCCATTGAAGAGCAGATGAATTCGTCCGGCGGGGACAAGCACGAATGCCAGGAGTGCGGCTACAAGGGAGAGCTCATTGGGATTGCGGAAACCCCGGAGGAGGATGAAGCTTCAGAGGACAAGGAAGAGGATGAATTGGAGGCAAAACCGGCGCCCATAACAAAAGTGGAAGTGATAAAGCCGGAAAAAAGCACGGCGGTAAAATCGGGAAAAGCGCAAAAAGCAAAATCAAAAAAAGGCAAAAAAATAAAGCCGGGAAAGAAACTTAAAAAATAAATAATAAAAATGAGCAAGTGGGATGGGACAATAAAAATCCAAATTTCTAAATCAATAATTCTTAAAATTAATCCAATAATAAAATGGTCGATGAAATATGATGATTCCCGTCCGGTGCTTTTCCTGTGGCAAGGTCGTTGCCGACAAGTACTATGAGTTCCGCGAGGAAATTGAGAAGACAAAGCACATGCATAAGGAAGGGGACGTTGGGAAGATCCTGGATAAGCTGGGGTATGAGCGCTACTGCTGCCGAAGGATGGTGCTTTCGCAGGAGGAGCTGATTGATGAAATATTGCCTTATTCCAGATATTAGGATTTCCGTCTGCTTATTTTTTGCAGCCCATCCCCACGCGGCTTTGCGCATGAATTGGTTGAAGACTACGGCCGCTTGAGGTTTGCTGCTCCCATATCTACAGCCACTCGGATTTTTTATGCAGATCCTAACCATGCAAAAAGTATATTAACCAGAACCCGCACAACGTATTCCTATGGCTAGGGAAGTTCTTTCAAAATCTGTTTCTGCAGGTTTCTCTAGCTTCGGCTATTTCTATTTCTGGCAATAAGCCCTCGGCAATCCGCTGATGGGCTTCTTTCCTGCGGGTCAGCAGCTCGCCAGGAAGGACGGGCATTTTTCTCTACTTTTAGCTTTACCCCTGTCAATCAACAAATAGGTGAATGAAATGATCATAGTAATGAAGCCGGAGGCTACGAAGGAGGAAATAGAGCATGTGAAAAGCGTGGTGGAAAAGCACGGCCTTGGCATCCACAAGCTGAGCCGGGGCGTGAAGCAAACGGTCATTGGGCTGGTGGGAAACACCCGCGCGATCTCTGAGAAGCAGTTTGAGATTTTGGACGGTGTGGAGGAAGTCGTGCGCGTGCAGAAGGCATACAAGCTCGCGTCGCGCGAGTTCCAGAAGGAAAATACAATGGTGGAAGTGGACGGGGTAAAGATAGGCGGGGAAGAAATAGTTGTGATTGCGGGGCCGTGCGCAGTCGAGAGCAGGGACCAATTTCTTGAGGCGGCGCTTGCGGTGAAAAAAAGTGGCGCAAAGATATTGCGGGGAAGCATATTCAAGCCGCGCACCTCGCCCTACGATTTCCAGGGAATCGGCACGGACGGCTTGAAGCTGCTGGAAGAGGCGCGGGATGCAACCGGCTTGCTGATTGAAACGGAGGTGATGCACCCAGAGCACGTGCGGATGGTTGCACCGTACGTAGACATGCTCAGGATCGGTGCCAGGAACATGCAGAACTTCGACCTGCTTAAGCAGGTGGGAAGAAGCGAAAAGCCCGCGATCCTGAAGAGGGGGCTTTCCGCAACCATACACGAATTCCTGATGGCGGCGGAATACATCCTAAGCGAAGGCAACCCCAACGTAATTTTGTGCGAGCGCGGCATAAGGACATTCGTTACGGAGACACGGAACACGCTGGATTTGAACGCGGTTCCGCTGGTAAAATCACTCACGCACCTGCCGATAATTGTGGACCCCTCGCATGGAACCGGAAAATACGAACTGGTCGAGCCCATGAGCATGGCTTCGATTGCAGCCGGAGCAGACGGCCTGATGATAGAGGTGCACCCGCGGCCTGAGGAAGCACTGAGCGACGGGCCGCAGCAATTGACGCCGAAGAGGTTCGGGGTGCTGATGCAGAATTGCCGGAAGGTCGCGGAAGCGGTTGGGAGGAGGATGTAAAATGGACGAAATTGCACTCGAAGTGAAGGGAGAAAGCAAGAAGTGCAGAATCCTAGTGGACGGCCGTGCGAAGGAAGCGATGGAAATTGCGGATGCACTGCACCCATCCAAAATCGCGATAATCTGCTCCCCCAACACAAGGAGGATAGCAGAAGGCCTTGCGGATGAGGCAAAAAACGCAGCAATAATTCAGGTTTCCGACGGGGAGCGGGCGAAAAATTTGGGGTCTGTGGAAAGGCTGTATTCTTCGTTCCTGAAGGCGCGCTTGAACAGGAAATCCGTTGCGATAATCGTGGGGGGAGGCTCGCTCGGAGATACTGCCGCGTTCGCATGCTCGACTTTCATGCGCGGCATCCGGTTCATTCAGGTTCCGACAACCCTGCTGGCAATGGCCGACAGCAGCATCGGCGGCAAAAACGGCGTCAATTTCATGGGAAAGAACCTGGTAGGGACATTCGCGCAGCCATCAGCAGTGGTGATTGATTTTTCCCTCCTGAAAACGCTTCCGAGAGCGCAGATTCAAAACGGGATTGCCGAAATAGTGAAGTGCGGCTGCATCCGCGATGGGGCGCTTTTCAGTTTCATGGGCAAGAACGCTGGAAAAATTATTGGGCTGGAAGCGGAAGCGCTAGAATTCGCCGTCTCACGCGCAATAAAAATCAAAATGGGGATCGTTTCCAAGGATGAGACGGAAGAGCTGCACGGAAGCGGGAAGGGCCGCATGCTGCTTAATTTCGGCCATACGGTAGGGCATGCGCTGGAGAGAATAAGCAACTACGGGCTCCAGCACGGGGAAGCGGTTGCAATAGGAATGGTAAAAGAAGCGGAAATTTGCGAACGGCTGGGAATTTGCGAAATCGGGACATCGGAAAAAATCGGCAAACTCCTGGAAAAATTCGGCCTGCCAACGCGGATTGCTGGAAAAATCCCATTGCAAAAATTAGTTGCGCGGATGAGATTGGACAAGAAGAACATCTCGGGTAAAATCAGGCTTGCAGGGCTGCGGAAAATAGGGGAAGGGACAATTGTTGAAAATGTTGATGAACGCATGATTCGCGGGGTTTTGGGAAGATGAACATTGCATTGGTGGGATTGATGGGTGCCGGGAAGAGCAGCGTCGGAAGGGCAGTTGCACGCCGGCTGAAAATGAGATTCGCAGACACGGATGAGATGATTGAGATGGCGCAATGCGCAACAATTGCGCAAATTTTCGAGTCGCAGGGCGAGGAGGCATTCAGGCAAATGGAAAAACTGGCAATCCGGAGCGCCGCGTCGGAGGAAAATGCGGTGATCTCAACAGGCGGAGGCGCATTGCTATTGGCGGAAAATCTCCAGGCCCTAAGGGAGAATTCGGTGTTGTTCTACTTGAAGGCGAGGCCGGAGGTGCTTGCAGAGCGTATCAAGAATAACTTGGAGAGGCCGCTTCTCACGGGAATGGGCAAAACGGCCAAAATAACGCGTCTCCTGAAGCATCGGGAGGAAAAATACCTGCAGGCGGATTTCGTTATCGATGCGAATGGCCCGATCGAAAGCACTTCCGCAATAATTTTACATAAATTAAAATCGAAAGCGGCGCTGGTGGCAGTGATTGCGGAAGAGGATATTGGCGCACTTCTCAGGAAAATCAATGCCGCTAAAAAAAGGGGGGCCGAAATTGCGGAGTTGAGGCTCGACTTCATGAAATCGCCCACGCCAGAGAATGTGAAAAAGGCCGTTTCAAAATGCCGGAAAGCGGGATTGAAATGCATAATCACTTGCAGGGAAAAGCGAGAGGGCGGCAAGTGGAAAATTGCAAATAAAATGGAATTGCTGAAAAAGGCCTTGGAAGACGGAGCGGATTTTATCGATCTGGAATTTTCCCTCGGAAAAATTGCTGATTTTCCCAAATCTAAAGTGATCGTTTCGTACCATAATCTCAGAAAAACACCACCATTGGGAATTCTTATTCGGCTTATGGAAAAAATGAGCAAGGCCGGTAAAATTGTGAAAATCGTGTGCAAAACGCCCAACTTTGAAGATCAAAAAGCGCTTATGCGGCTGCTGGAAACAGCAAAAAAAAGGCAAATAAGATTGATCGCATTTGGCGTGGGAAGGGGCTCGAAGAGGAGCCGAATCGTTGCAAGCCTGACGGGCTCGCGTTTCGTGTATGGGCATCTAGGTTTTTCGGTAGCTGAAGGGCAGCCAAGCTTTTCCGAGTTGAAAGGGGTGTTCGATGGATGGAAGGGATGAAGGTTTTCGGGGTGATGGGAGGCGAAGGGGTAGCGGAGCATTCTCTCAGCCCTAGAATCTGGAATGCAGTATTCAGGAAGAGAAAAATTAACGCGGTTTACGGTGCCTTTGAAGTAAGGGAGAAGGAGTTGGCGCGAGCGGTGGAGGGAATCCGAACTCTCGGCATATCCGGGGTGAACATCACAACTCCGCACAAAATTAAGGCCGTGAAATTTATTGATGAAATCTCTCCCGAAGTTGGAAGAATCGGCGCAGTAAACACAATTTCCAATAAAAATGGAATTCTCAGGGGATTCAACACGGATGCGAGCGCGCTGAAAAGGTTATTGCGAAACGAAAAAAAAGGGAAGGTGGTGATACTCGGCGCAGGCGGTGCTGCACGTGCGGCAGCGTTTGCGGCAGCTACGGCGGGAGAAATAATTATGGCAAACCACACCCCCTCAAACGCGATAGAAATTATTCGAAAAATGGGGTTGTCGATGAATGCCAGAGCGCATGTGCTGAATGGGCTGGAGGCCGGAATCACCGATACGGACATAGTCATCAATTGCACTCCGATAGGGATGTACGCATCCGGAACCCCGCTTGAAGCAAGATTGC
>JBBSVW010000063.1:0-1297 GCA_038046605.1 Microcaldota archaeon
CAAAACTAAGCCGATTAAGTGTTTCCTACAATTCGGATTCCGGCATATGCGTTCCAGCATCTATTGGCTGAAAATGTAGTTAAATGGGGCAGTGGAAACGACGGGTTGGCATGTTGGTTTGGATCCGGCTGTAATGAAGCACATAAGCCCTTGAAATTAAGGCCAATATATTTCAATAACCTAGGGGCGGATATGGTTTCCCCCTTCATTTTATTAGGAGGAATAAATCGCAATAGCCCTCTTCACCAGCATGCTTATCCGGTCCACCACGATTTTTGCCCTATCGGATAGTTCGAATGTCTCAAATATCCGGATATTGGTTTGGACCTCATCAAGGAGTTGGCGCTGGTCGATTAGCCTTTCGTTTGGAAGCGATGATTCGCCCGATGCTGGGACAGAAGAATCCTCATGGCCGCTTCTAATCCGATCCAATTTCCCTTCCATTTCCTCCAACTTGCGAAGGAGCGGGGCAAAATCAACCTCGGCAGTAATGCCCCCTCCGCCTACTATTGCCTCGCGAAGGGATGAAATATTTGCGCCAATGGAAGCAACGTCCTTCTTTATGGAAATTAGCTGCGCATCCATTTTGGGAAAAACCATTTCTGCCACGGAGCCAATTTGCGCTGGCTGGCTTGATTGATTGCCAAGTTGTTCCGCCTGCTTTGAAATCATGCCCTCCATTTTCCTAAGCTGCAGGGCAAGGAGTTCCAGCTTTGGGGAAATCAAATCCGGCAGGGGAGCTTGTATGGATGGTGCTTGGGCGCTTTCCAATCCTTCGCCTTTTTTCGGATCCGAACTATTCGATGCAACCATCCCTTCGATTTTCTTCAATTGGGAAATAAGCTGCTCCATTTTCGGTGAGATGTCATCCTTGGCCGGCTGCATTGCAACCTGCACCTGCTGCAGCATGCGCTCATTTTCAATCTGCTCGAATTTTTTAAGCTCCTCTAGCACTTCGCCAATCCTCTTCTCGAATTCGGGCGGCGCTTGCATCTGCACCGGCGGCTGCTCCCTTTTTTCATCCAATTTGGAATGGAGCCCCTTCAGGTTTTCGGCAATGCTCTCCAGCTTTTCTATGTGGCCCGAGTTTTCATATGCCCTTGAGGAAATGCTTTGCACGCTTCCCTGTAGGTTCTTGAAATCAGACTGCGATTTTTTCATCTCAGAAACGAGCGCATCCAGTGCCGCGGAAATGTTTTGCATAAGCGAAGGCAGCTGGGCCATCTTATCGTTGAAACCCGCAACCGCCTTGGTGGAGCTAGCGCTAAATTCCGCAATTGATTCGAGCTTGGCATTG
>JBBSVW010000064.1:0-6599 GCA_038046605.1 Microcaldota archaeon
AAGGCAGCTGGGCCATCTTATCGTTGAAACCCGCAACCGCCTTGGTGGAGCTAGTGCCCAATTCCGCAATTGATTCCAGCTTGGAATTGGTTGCCTGGTTGATCAGATCGGCATGCTTGATGACCTCCCCGAAATCGCCAGTAGGCATGGACCTTTTCAAATCCGTAAGCATTGCGGATTGCTGCTCGATTTGCTTTTGTATCCCTTCGAGCTGGGATGAATATTTCCTAATTTCCTCCAAAGCAAGGGCGGAATCATCCTTCTTCCCTCCCTTCTTAATCCCCTCGATGAGCGCCTCCTGCTTTTGCAATTGCTCAATTTGGACCTTTAATACCGCGGCGATTTCATCCAGTTTCTTTTCGCCTGCGTGCGGCTCTTTCTTTTTCGATTCGGTTTCCATCCTTGCCCTTTCGCCAGCCGCCTTTTCCCTATCCTGCTCGTAGGTTTTGGTCAGGTAATCCAGGCCCTTTTTCATCTCCGCCTCGTTCTCGGATAGGTAGGCAATTGATGTGCCAACCGACCTTACCGAATTGCTGTTCTCATCGAACTGCTTTTGCAATTTTGATAGCTCGTCCTGGATGGTTAGCGCCAATGATTTTAGCTGCTCCTCGCTTTTTTGGGATTTTGCATCCTCCCCCCCTCCTGCCTTTGCAGCCTCCCCAAGGGAATCGATCTTGCCATTTAGGGGGGTCAAGCCCTCGTCAAATTTTGAAAAAAGCAAATCCATTTTCTTGCTTAATGGCAAAACCGCCTCTGCCATCCGGCCCTTTGTTGCCTCATCCCCTTTAATCAGCTCATCAAGCTTATCCCCAAGCGAATTTGCCACCTGCAGGGATTCGGAGACCTTTTCAAGCGCCCCAAAGCTGCCCTTCATTTTTTCCAGGATGGCAATTGTCTTATTGAACTCATCGAGCTTATCGTCAAGCGCCTTGGTCTTGTCAAGGTTTTGGTTAAGGGTTGATAGCTCGTCTCGAAGGAGCATAAACTCATCGCTTAGTATATTGAGCGATTCCTGCATCGCCTGGTTGTACTTGCCAAGCTTTTCGGATATCCCGATAAGCTCCCCCTTGAAATCGTCCGCCATCGTATGATTACCCCAATAATAAATGAGCTATGGCCAATTTTCCTGCCTTCTTGCCCCCTCCCCCAAATCATAAAGAATAGGCCGTATTTAAGGTTTGGTTTTTTTGGGGTGAATAAAAAAAGCCCCTATCGCCCTGGCTCCTCTCTTGGTTTATTGCAATAAATAAGATTGCCAAAATCCCAAGGCTAATCAAAACCGTAACCTCATCGCCCTTCAAGGAATGTGGCTATGAACCAGATTGCGGCAATTCCCGTGCATATCAAAACCAGCTGCATCATGGATTTGGAAGGGTCCGTCTCCTTGTGCAGTTCCGGCACCAGATCCGTGCTTGCAATATAGATGAACATACCTGCAGTAAAACCTAGCGCATATGGGCCTATGTTTTCCACCAGTGATGAGAAATAATAGAATGCGAGTGCGCCAACAACGGCAAGGAGGGCGGATAGCAAATTAAACGCGAGCGCTTTTGCCCTGCTAAACCCGGAATAGATTAGTAGGCTATAATCCCCAATTTCCTGGGGGATTTCGTGGAGCAAAACGGCTATTGTCGTGGCGATCCCAACGGGCGTTCCTGCCATGAAGCTTGCCGCAATTGCTGAGCCATCGAAGAAATTATGGAGCCCATCGCCGACCAGATTAAGGTACCCTAGGGGCTTTATGCCATTTCCTTTGCGTTTACGGTGGGGATCGTGATGGTGGTGCCAATGAATTATCTTTTCAAGTATGAAAAAGATGAGAATGCCAGCTAGTGTAGCTAGCAAGATTCCCTTGGCTGCTGCCCCCTCGAGCGCTTCGGGCAGCAAATCCAGGAATGCCGCGCCAAGCAGGGTTCCTGCCGAAAAACTGACCAGGTAAAATAGCAATTGCTTGGTGCGCTCCTCATTTGCCCTCATCAGGGCTATCCCGGCAAGCGAAGCTAGGCTTACCAGAAGGGTTGCCGCTACAATTTCAATTATCATTCAATCCGCATCAACTAACACTAAATGGAATTAAAAATCAGACCCCCAAAAGGAGCATTGCACCGTAAAGGATGCTTATCCCGCCAACTCCTCCGATAACCGCCCTTCGCAATGCTTCGCCCCTAATTCTAAGGAATGGCAAAGTGAATATCAGTGAAAATGCTACCATTCCGAGCACCACCCCCAGGGAAAATACCGCAACACCGGATATCATTTCAAAAAGGCTGCTTACTCCCAAGGATGCAGTTAGCAAAATCAATAGCTCATCATTGCTTGCAAGCCCGTGTAATATTCCAATGCCAAAAATATGCCTATGAGAATGGTCGGTTTTTGCTGCAATTAGGTGAACGTGCAAATGCTCGTGCTTTTTCCCCTCATGCACATGCCTGTGCCTGTGGAAAACCCTTGCGCTCCAAAGGCTCCAAATCCCAAGGCCAATTAGCATGAATGCTACAAGGGTTTCAAATTTATCCAATATTAATGGTAATATGGAGTCTTTGAACGTGAATAGCAGAATTGTGATGATTGTTGCGGTGATCATATGGCCTATTGCCCAGCTCATTCCAAGCTTCAAGGAGGATTTTAGGTTCGTTGCCCTTGTTAGGACATTAGATACGGCCACGAGATGGTCCGCATCGAAGCTGTGCTTTACGCCAAGGAATAATGCCAATCCTAGAAATTCAAACATAACTATATTGCCTCAACTGGTGCATAACAATAAGCACCGGATATGGTTGCCTAGCAAGTGTCCCACTATTTATATTTTGCAAAAAGAATCCGGAATTTGCAGTGCATTATTCTGATTCCCATCTTATAAAAACTCTTTGCTGCCCTAAACTAGCGGTCCAAATGCAAAAAATTTACCTCAAAACCTATGGCTGTACCCTCAACCAATCGGATTCAGACCTCATTGTTGGCGAGCTGACCGGAAGGGGCTATGAATTCGTTGATTCGGCGGACCTTGCTGATGCCGTAATCGTAAATACCTGCGCCGTCAAGGAAACAACCGAGAACAAGACCATGTTCTATTTAAGCGAGCTTGAGAGGAAGGGGAAAAAGGTGATCGTTGCCGGCTGCCTTCCGCCAGTCAACTTCCATGGGATAAAGCGTGCGATCCCTTCTGCAATTGGCATTTTAGGGCCAAATTCAGTTGATAGGATTCCCAAAATTTTGGATGGTTTAAATGGCGGAAACGGGTTTCCAAAGGAAGAGCAAAATGAAATGCCCGATTTTAACCCCCAATCTCAAAATTCAACCTTAAATCCAGCTCTATCCTATGAAATCCCAATTTCCCTCAAGGGCGATTTCGCATCCAAATTCCCCCTCAGAAAGCTCTACTCCTCCCACATTGCGCGCATCCAAACATCATCCGGCTGCCTATCCAACTGCACCTTTTGCGCAACCAAAATAGCGCGCGGCACTTTCAAGAGCAAGCCCGCCTCGCTTATTTTGAATGAGGCAAGGATGGCAATCAAGGGATCCGCAAAGGAAATCCAGCTGGCATCGCAGGATAATGGCTGCTATGGCTTTGATTTGCGCACAACGATGCCTGAACTAATGTATGAACTGAATGCGCTTGAGGGAAGGTTCCGCATCCGTGTTGGAATGGCAAACCCCCAGCATTTCCTTAAGAACATAGATGATTGGATTGAGGCGTTCAAACTCCCAAAAATCTACAAATTCCTGCACCTACCTTTCCAATCTGGCTCGAATAAGGTGCTTACAGACATGTTGAGGGGCTATACTGTGGAGGAAGCGAGCTTTGTTGCAGATGAATTCCGGAAAAAAATCCCCGCCTTGACGCTTAGCACGGATATGATTGTGGGCTTTCCTGGCGAAACAAACGACGAATTTGAGCAAACGCTTGATATTTGCAGAAGGCTCCAGTTCGACATCATTAATTTTGCCAAATACTCCAAACGGCCCGGCACCAAGGCGGCCAAAATGAGGCAGATGCACTCATCCATCCATAAAACGCGGGCGGAAATAATCGACAAGGTTGCAAAGGAAATTGCGCTTTCGCAGAACCAAAAATGCATCGGCGAAACATATCCGGATGTGCTGATCACAGAAATTGGCAAAAACGGGTATTTCCAGGGGCGTAATATTAATTACAAGGCTGTGCTGGTGAAAGGGAATGGGATGGGGGTTGGGCAGTTTGTGGGGGCGAAAATAAACGGCGCTTCTGTAACTTCCTTGATTTCTGAATAGCGATCCTCATTTAGTATGTGCGGCTCCAGTTTATTTGATTCTCTTTATTTTCGGATTGCGGTCAAAATCAGAATCGAACGAGGCTATTTTTTGGATGTTCCTAGCCTCCATTACCGCCATGCTGAGGCCGTCGGCATAGCTTCGGAGCGAATATTTTTCCATGAATGATAGGGCCATTTTAATTTCATAAATTTCTGGCTGAATAAACTCGATTTGCTCATTATCGATTAGCCTCCTTGCGAATTCAACTGCTATTTTAACATCCAGGCGCCTTGCTAGCAGGGTAATCACCTCTCCTAGAACCGTTTCAGTTAAAATGAGTGATTCACCCCCATCCTCAAGTTCCTTTTGCACTTCCAGGGCCCTTTTCCTGAAAGGGTCGCTTCTGTTCCCTATTCCGATCAGCACTCCCGAATCAAGTAAAATCATCTTAGATCCCCATAGACTACGTCATCAATCTCTTTGTCTGAAATGCCCCTTTTCCATGAGAACATTCCCGATAGGTCCGAAAACTTGAATTTTTTGCCTTCATTCATAAGGGGTTCACCATTCCTTAAAAGCTCGTCAAGGGCTTTGTCTATTATTTTCGCTTCCGAGATGCGTTTTTGCCTCCTTAGAAGATATTGCGCCTGTATCTTTCGTAATTTTCCCTGGGAACTTCGATAAACTTTTGTTGAAACAGTTTCCACCTTTACCACCTTGACTACTTTTACCACCTATTATATTTAAGCGTTTCGGAAGGGTTGATTTCGGGTGGGTGGGCGCCTTTTTTAAACTCGGATTTCTAATTGTTTCAACCTGAATTTTACGGTGATATCATGGCATTTTATGACAAATGGGTTGCTGTCCTGAAAAACCCCAAGGAAACCCTTGCCGCCGAAAAGCCCAATTCCTCAATTTCGCAGGGTGCGTTTCACCTATCCATCGCAAGCGCAATACTCGGCTTCTTTCTCGGAATGGGAATGTGGCTAATTTCCAATCTGAACTTTAACGTCACCCCAGTCGATTCCGCAGGTTTTGACAAGGGCATCGGCACCGGGCTGATGTATGCAATTATCGGTATAATCTTGGCGCCCATATTCGTGATTATTTCCGCATTCATCAACAATGCCATCACCTTTCTTTGCGCCAAGCTCCTTTCCGGAAAAGGATCGTTTACCGAGCAATTCTACCTCTATGCGCTTGTGCAGGCACCCTTTCAGCTCATCATCATGTTTTCCTACTTATTCTTTCTCGTTCCCATAATTGGATTGCTGGCTTTTCCGCTTATCATGCTTTTAGGCCTGGTTGCCCTCTATTATCAGGTACTTTCAATTGCGGAAGCGCATCAGGTGAGCACCGCCCGTGCGCTTGCCATTGCCCTATTGCCGGTAATCCTTCTCGGAGCATTGTTCATCCTGCTTATCATCCCTGCATCCGTCCTTTGGTATACGGGCGTTTTTAACCCCTCCAAATTCCGAGGAGGCAGCGAATGCGGCGGGTTTGGCTCATCTACCTGCATTAACCAGTCCGTATCTTCCGCCTCTTCCGTATTCATCCTTAGGAATGCTCTAGGTAGGAACATTGAGGTCAAGTCCGCCAACTTTTATGGTCCATTTGGGCCCAAGGACTGTACAATTGATGACAAAATGGGCGCAGGCTCAAAAACTATAACTGCCACTGGACGAATTTACATAGAATGCGCTCCTTCAAGCGCTCCCGCAGGCAGCGCATACGATTGGACGCTTACAATTGAATATGTGGACACGGCAAGTGGCATTTCAAAAACGGATACGGGAGGATTCTTTAGGGGAGTTGTATCTGGTAGCCAATATGGATATAAGGAATGCGGCGGTTTTGGCGTTTTCACTTGCATTGATCAATCGGTAACGCCCTCATCCTCGGTTTTCATTTTGGGAAATGCGCTCGGCAGGCAAATGCAGGTGCAATCCGCGTCCATAAGCGGGGCGTTCGCTTCGAAGGACTGCAATATTGACGGCACTCTTGGTACCGGCAGCAATACGATTGCGCCCAACGGCAAAATTTACATCGAATGTGCGCCTTCCTCGGCTCCTTCCGGGACAGCATTCGATTGGATCTTCACTATCAATTATTTGGATACCCAATCCGGTTTGGAGAAGACGGATTCTGGAGGATTCTTTAGGGGAAAGATCAGCTCATTACCAATAAACACCCTCGTACCCACCCAGGAAGCAATGATACTTCAGGGTGGTGAATTCTTGAATTTCCAATTCATGCGAGGGGATGTGCTCAAGGGAAGGCTTAATTTGTTTCTATTCAACTCTGCCAATTGCGGTTCACGATAATTGGGTTACACTTTTTCACAATACAAATGCATAGTACCG
>JBBSVW010000065.1:0-6582 GCA_038046605.1 Microcaldota archaeon
TATTTTAATGGGGAAAAAGTAAACGGTTGCATGCGCTACATCCTATCCGCCTTCGTATCGGTGGGCCTTCTTTTTGCCCTCCTTGCATTGCCAATGCATATGGCCTTTTCCCTCCTTGGGCTATCCGGCTATTATTCCATTGCAGGCGCACTTTTCCTCATGCTTGCGCTTTGGTGGGTTTGCGCGGGCGTTTACGATGCGCTTTTCAAAAAGCATTTTGGCCTTAGGTGGATTTCCCCAAAGGAATTGGAGGAGCATAGTTATGCGCTTTCAATTTTCCTGCAGGATCTTTTGCATAAAAAAGGGCTCAAGATCCAAAAACTTGGGATCATTGAGGATGATAGGCCTATTTGCATTACCTATGGCTCTTCAAGAAGCGACATCCGGCTGATAATCAGCACCGGCATTTTCCACCATTTATTGGAGCAGGAGCAGCAGGCGATTTTGGCCCATGAAATAGGCCATATGCACAAGGGTGATTTTCCAATCATTGGCGCTGCCTATCTTCCGGCATTCCTTCTATATTTTCCCGCAGAGAGGTTTTGGCGCAACGAAAAGGCGAATAAATTACTGATGCCCCTTGGCATTTTTTTCTACCTTCTCCATGCACTTTACTCGCGGCCAATAATGCTCCAAAGCAGGCTTAGGGAGTATTTTGCGGATGAATTCGCCTGCGAGAATGCAAACCCCAACGCTCTGGGATCGGCGCTTTGCAAAATATCCCTTGCCTACATTTCCCAAAGCGGCCGCAAGAAATCGCTTGCCTTCATGGAAATAGCGCGGCCTTTTGCAGTAATAGATTACCGGCTATCCCGTAACCTGGCCCTTGCCTACCTTAATCGCAAGGAAACGGGCAGCTTCATCATGGTAGAATACATTGTTACGCAGGATCTCTACAACCCCTGGCCCGCTTTTTTTGAGATCAATTCGACGCATCCTCTTTCCGGAAAGCGGCTCTTGTTCATTAGCATCAAGGCTGAAAAAATGGGCTATTCGCCCTTCCTTGATTTGCAGCGCATGTTTGCCTCCCAAACCTCCCATCCAATCCTTCGGCTCAATTTCATTGAGGATTTCATCATTTATTCCATTGCGCGGCTATCGCCGGTTGCAATTTTCGTGCTGCTGCTATCGGGCTATTTCCATGACAAGAGCTTCACTTTGGGAATCATGGCGGTGCTCTACGGGCTTGGCGTTGCCCTCCTATCACTCTATTCCTTTTCGTATGTTAAATTCGCAAGCAGGACAATAAAAGAGCAGCTTGAGGAGACAATTGTTTCTCCCATAAGGGGTAGGCCGCTCATTTTGAATGGCGTCATCCGCGAAAAGAGCTCACTTGGGCTCGACCTTCCCGACGAGCTGATTTTTGCCGACCATTCCGGTGAAATATTCATTGGACCAAGGTCGCTAATGCCTCTTGTCATCTCCCCCTATATGTCAGCAAGCAAGCTCATGAAGCTTAAGGATAAGCGAGTTAGGGTAAAAGGTTGGTACCTCCGGGGAAGATATCCCAAGCTAATTATTGATCAGGTATTTACCGAGGATGAAAATTTCAATGGACGCCAGCGCCTATTCGATTTGGGGCTCGCTTGCCTGGTGGTTTCGGCGGGAATATTGATGATGCTGGTTTGAATAACGATACTGGAAACGGAATTTTTATGCCATGTTAATCTTCCTTGGCACCCTCCAGCCCCTCTCCATTTTTATATCTTAGCCGCGCCTAATTCTATGTGGGAAAGATCAGGGGCATGTTTTTAGTTGCACTAATTATGCTAATGGCCATTCAATCCGTGAGAGCCGATTTTCCTATCACTTCATGCCAATCTCTTGCAACACCGGGCACATATGTTCTGCTAAACGATATTGTTGCAACCGCCAGCCCCTGCTTTTCATTCGACGCCGATTCCATCACCTTGGATTGCAACGGCCACTTAATAGACGGGAATAATTCAGCTTCTGTTGCAGTCCACATCAACGGACGCAACGGTGCGATTTTAAGGGAATGCAGGATGGAGGGGTTTACAGACCCATCTCGCCACACCATCGAGATTGATTCCAGCAATAACGTCAGTATCCTCAATAATATCTTAAGGAATAATGCCGGTATCATGGGTAGGCGTTTTGATTCCTCCAGCACTAATGTGCTTGTCAGCGGAAATACTTTCAATTCCACTTACGTCAAGCGGATCGACTATGATAATTTCACATATTTGCAGGGAGCTGGTTTGGAGGCGTTTGGGGATTACTGGACTATAGAGAATAATTACTTTTTCAATACGTCCTACACGTATTGGCTCGGCCCCTGTCCGCAGGCAGCGATCGGCTGGGGAATAGTGGTAAATGGCAATTTTGCGACAATCAGGAACAATCAACTTGTTGACAACAGCTGCGGAATCCACCTAGCAGGCTCGAACGGGCTCGTTGAAAATAACATCATCGACGGCACGCATGTCCCGGATACGGTTTATTATTATAAAGCCTGGGGCCTATGGTGGAGTGACGGTTCGAATTCAGCCTTTTCAGGGAACACGGTGATTTCGGCTCCCACCGGGTTTTCTTATGAAGGGTCTTCTCAAGGGATTTCCGGAGCGCAAATATTGAGCAACTCCTTCGATGATTTTTTCCTTGACGGGAACGACAATTTGATTGCCAACAATTTCTTCCCCAGAAACGCGAATATTGGAGGCTTCCAGGCATACCATAGCCATGACAATATTGTTCAGAACAACACCTTCAACAGTTCCGCTGGTTATGCCCAGCTCGGAGGATACGGTACCCGCTTCGAAAATAATTTCGTCCGATATCCCCTGGTCGGAAATAGCGCCTATTATCCCGGCAATAACAATAACCATATCATCGGGAATACGTTTTTGTCAGGAATTAGTTATAATGGTCTTTCCGGCTCCGACATAACTAACAATACCATATCTGGAGGCTTACCTATAGATTCATATTCGGGTGCAATGAAGCTACTCTATCCGTCAGGAGTAACTATTTGCAATAACCGCATCCTCAATACCGATACGAATGGAATTTCACTTTACTCGCCCTCCTCCAGCGTTATTTGCGGCAATTACATTGAAGGCAGCGCCGGCGCGGCAGTGCATATCTATTCTGGCTCCGGCACCACAATTCGTTCGAATATTTTCCAGCGCAACGCATTTGGCCTTAATTTTGTAAGCACCGAAGGAAATTTGATTTACAACAACCTATTCAACAATACCCGAAACATCCAAAGCCCCACCCCTGCATCCAACAATTGGTATATAGTTAAAACCCCTGGCACAAACGTCGTCGGTGGCCCCTACCTTGCAGGCAACTACTGGTCGGATTACGAAGGATTCGATGTGAACTTCGATGGTATAGGGGACACGAAGTTGCCCTATAATGCAAACGGCTCAATTGCCGGAAGCGGCGATGCCCTTCCACTCACAATTTATCCAAGCCCCTACATGTGCGGCGACCTTAATAGTGACGGCCAGATCGATGTCGTTGACGTTGTAAGCATAGTCAACATCGCCTTCCGCGGCGGTACTCTTCCGGTTCCCTCCTGGGTTGCGGACATCAACGGCGATGGCGTTGTTAGTGACATCCTGGATGTGGTCAGCCTGATAAACCATGCTTTCAGGGGGGCTCCCGTACCAACTTGTTTCGGATCTGCCAATTCCGCATATTCAGCTTCCGTCTGGCTAGGTTCCCCCATTAAGAATTCCGATGGCACCTATTCTTACTCATTATACGCAGTTTCACCTATTCAATATGCCGGCGCCCAATTCACGCTTGCTTTGGATTCAAAGACATCCATAGTATCGGCATCCCGTTCAGGCAGCACAACCGGATTGAACCTATATGCCAAATCATTCGGTTCGGAGTATAGGGTTGGCCTTGTGGATTTCGATGGTGAATCAGGCATCCCTGCTGGCAGCAACCAGTTACTGACAGTAAAAGTGAGTTCACTCCTACCTCCGACTAGCAGCTCCCTGCGCATCAGTTCCGCAACCGTTTCCGACTTGGAGGGAAAGATGCTTAGGGTATCAATTGCAAAGACCTACCCGAAAACCCTATCCTTGCCGATGCTTTCATGAACCCGGTTGATTTTTCAGCCTTTTCCGGGAGCATTTCCCGCCCTATTCCTCAGCCATTCGGTCATCTTTATAAACCTGAAACATCTAAAAAATGGGATATCATATGGCCAATCGGAAGGTCAAACCAGCAGGACCGAAGGGATCTAAAAGCAAATTTGCAAGGGCAATCCATTTATCCCAATCAAACCGCCAAAAGAGGGTCGTCGAATGGGACGAATCCATGAAGCTTGGGCTTGTTGGGCTTGTTTCCGCCTTTGCCTTCAAGGTTTTTAGTGATACTTACATAGAGGGTAAAGTGGCAAGCACAAGTGGCGCGCTCTACCTTGGCATTGTTTTTGGGATTGTCGTGATGCTCGTTTGGAAATTCTGGCCGTGGAGAGAGTAATTTAGTGATTCTTATGGGAAGGGGAAAAGAAAGGACCATCATATGCTCGAAATGCGGCAGGCGCACACGAAAGGACAAGGCGGTTTGCATCCAAAAGCCGACATTGCAAAATCCAATCGAGCGCAAGGATGTCCATGACGACCAATACTTCTTCAAGCTCACAAGGGAGATGTGCTATTGCGCATCCTGCGGCAAGCACCTTCGGATCTACGACAAGAAGATCAAGGAAAACATCCGGGCGAAGGAAAAGGAGCAGCAGGGCGGATGGGGTTATAAGCAGTTTGCGCCTCCGTTCTAACTGACACCCCACGGGGGCTAAGCCCCCACCACGTGTCACGCAGACTTTAAAGTCTGCTGAACCGCGAAGGCGGATGCTTCACGGTCGCCGCCTCCCCCTTATTTTATTTGCGAATTAATTTTCAAACCTACTTTTGTTTAATTGTTATTTTCTGCTTCAGCGGCGCTTGAGTTTTCGCAAATGCAGCCGCCAGTTTTTCATCAACTTCCAAAAGCACCCTTACTTTGGGGTTTTTAGCATTCAGCCTATACAGTTCTGACCTTCCCATGTCCCTTGTTTTTTCTATGAAACCATTCTCCACTAGCCGTTTCCAGATGCTTTCCAAAGTGACCCTGGAAACATGCGCATCCTTTGCAACCTGCGATTTCGAGTAGTCCCATCCTGGAAATGCCAGGAAATGATCGAGCACCCGAAGGTAGGGGGAATCGCCAAATGCTTCCAAAAATAAGCTTTTAGTTGCTTCCAAATCAACCTCACCTATTTATTGCAGTTGCACGTACATTCCAATTGTTGAGGATTCAAGTATATAAATAATGTACATAATCGTTTAAATTATAAACAATGGGTAATTTGATGGACGATGCGCAAATTGGGGCAAAATTGCTTTGGAAGATGAAACGTCTTGGTGCCTGGGGCACAAGGCATGTTTCAGAAAGCAATCTTCAGAAAGGTTTTCCTCCGGCTGCGAGAGGAAAGCGCCTCCTGGAAATTGCCGAATCCCTAAGGAAAGGGGCCTCCTTTTCAAGCGCCCATCCCATCACGAATACCAATGGAGCCTGGTTTGGGCGCGTAGGGATGAAATTGACAATAGAATAAAATCAATAATGGATATCTGAATAATATTTATTGGGTTATACCTTAAAATCAATTAGAGCAAACTCTCATACATCCTTACAATCTTCTCAATTGAGAGGTTGATGTCGCGCTTCTTGATTTCCTCTTTTGCATTCTCCCCCATCTCATGCTGCATTCCGGGGTTTTCCATTATTTCCTTAAGTTTGATGCCCATATCCTTTGCGGTTTTGCACGGAAAGCCGCCCTTTCCAATGACCTCCACCAATATATCCAAATCCGAAATCAAAACCGGCGCCCCGCAGGCCATTGCCTCCTGCGCAACCAGCCCTTCCGTTTCCGTAAGCGAAGGCATCATCAGGCATGAGCATGCAGCATATGAATCCAGCAGATCCTGCCTTGAAAACCGGGGGTAAAAAGTGACGTTCTTTGGTGCCATGCTCTTGAGCTGCGCTTCCATTGTGCCATTCCCGGAAATTATGAACTGCATTTCCTTCAAATCCCTTGCAATCTCAATTATCCACTGCGGCTGCTTGCTGGCATCAAGCCTTCCGATGAACAAGGCGAATGGCTTTGTGATGGAATATTTCTTCTTGAACCTCTCGCCATTTGCGCCTGTATAATTTTCAAGATTGATTCCATTGGCGATGACCTCAACTTTTTTCCTCAATCCTTTTTTCTGGAACATCTCCTTGCCGGCATAAGTTTGCGTAACAACGCGGTCGAACTGGTTTAGGAGCCAAATCTCATACTTCCATATGCCATCCTCCAGGACTTTTGGGGGGTTTGAGCCAAACATCGATTCGAGTGAGTGCAAAGGGATGAAATGCGCGGTAATCACTTTTGGCACCTTGAATTTGCTTGCAAAAACCCCAAGCGAATACTGCGAATGCGCATGCACCACATCGCATTTCACGGGCTTTATGGGGGGTATGACGACATCATAAGCCGGAAGCAGCGGATCTTTCACCGAGCCAAGGCTGATTGTCTTGAAATCATATTTCTTGGTGACCCTCCCGGTGTAG
>JBBSVW010000066.1:0-2801 GCA_038046605.1 Microcaldota archaeon
AAGGCAGCTGCCTTCGGCATTATGCAGAAGGCCCTTTTCGATTTTTATGTCTCGGTAGTCCATTAGCCCCCTGCCATCGGAGCGCTTGCCTGCCTTAAGCAAATCAACTACGTATTCTTCCTTGATTTCGTTCAATATCATGATTTATGCACCATTTTCCCCGCTTGAGAGGTATTTTTCCTTGAGGGCGGCAACCTGCACCGCCTTGACTTTTTCGGATGCGCGGAATGCGAATTCGATTGCCTGCTCGATTTCCTCTTTTTTCAGCATTCCATCCAGCTGGAAGAGCAAAATCTCCTTTGACCTAAGGGAAACAACAATTGGGATGTCACTTTCTCCGAAGTTGTCCTCTGGTTTGTCAACATCAACTACCATAACACCTTCGATTTTGCCAACAGATACGCCTTGAATTAGGTCTTTCATGGGAATGCCGGCATCCGCAAGCGCAACGGCAGCAGCGGTTACTCCCGCAATGCGCGTTCCGCCGTCGGATTGGAGGACATCTATCATGATATCGATTTGTGTTTTTGGGAATTGGTTTACTAGGACGATATTTTCAAATACGTGCTTTGTGACTTTTCCAATTTCAATTGCCCTGCGGTTTGGGCCGCTCCTTCCGTGCTCTTCCAGGGACGAAAAGGGCGCCATCGAGTACCTGCAGTTGATGAGGGCGCGGTTCACATTGGTTAGGTGCTTGGGGAAGACCTCGCGCGGGCCGTAGACGGCTGCCATTATTTTGTTCTTTCCCCATTCGATCATTGCAGAGCCATCCGCCTTTTTGAGGACTCCCACTTTTATTGAAAGGGGGCGCAAATCCTCAATGCCCCTGCCATCGAGCCTTTTCCCATTTTTTATCAGGACCGGTTTTTCCATAAAATTTCACCTAAATTATCGCTAGTTATAATTTTGCCCATTTATGCATCAAAAGAAAATCACATTAATTACACTTTCTTGCTCTCGGATTCTAGGAATGCCTGCACCCTATCCGTAAGGCCATGCGTGTGCGCTTCCTTTGAGATCTTGAGTATTGCCATTACCGCAAGGGCGATGTTGCCCTCTTTTATGTAGATGCGGCCGTTCTTGCCAACGAAAATCTTGGAATTCGAGTATTTTTCGATCATTGTGACCATTGATGAATTCCTGCCAATCACCCTTGGGATCTTGACGCTGTCGATTTCAACTAGCCTTCCCCCGCCTAGGAGCCTTGGCTCAACCAGCATGGGCTCGTTTACCTCATCAACATCCTGGATGAGCGCCGACACAACATCCCCGATGCGGAATTGCTCGCGCGATTCGCGGGATGAAAGCTGCCCTTCATAGGGGGAGTTGAGATCCATCGTGTAGCCGGAAAAGCGCTGCTCGGTTACGATGCCAACAACATAGTCCTGCATTATCGGAAGGTACTTGCCCTTGAGGGGAACCACCTTATCATCGTACATGGTGCAGATGACGGAAGCATAAGTCTTGTTTTCGGCTACAAAGCTTCCCGTGAAGCGCTTTGGCTCTTGGTAGAGAAGATCGCCCGGCACGTAAATTTCGCTCATATTGATGGCCTTTATTTTAAACTAAGTAGAAGATTTGCAAACTTTCCCTAAATTGGCTGCCGTTTCGAACAAAAAGCGAATGAAACTGAAAAACAGCCCTAGTTGTTTTTTCTTCTTCTATGTTATCCGGAGAGTAATTTAATAAAGATATGGGAGATGGCATGGAAGCTCAAATGCGATATGAAAAATCAACCCCCAATAGCTATGGAACAACCACTACTTCCATGACGTCTCGCTGGCTAGTGCCGCCATTTACTTCGATTTTTGCGTAAGTGGTTCCGGGGTTATAGCCCTGGCAATACAGTTCCACCTCAGGCGGGGTTGTGGAGCACTTTGCAATTGCCGGATTGCCCGGATATATTACGTTTCCTGACAAAAATACATCTAGCCGGTTGGGGGACATGACATATTGATAGAAGTTGAGCGAAAGTGTTTTGCCCGCCTTTATGGTGATCGACCTTGGCAAATCAATTGTAGGGCCAGTTGAAATTACATTTACATCATCAGTCCAAAGGCCCTGGGGATCGGTTGCCCGGATAGTCACAATCGACCTAACGTTTGCACCCTGCGCCCAGTCCCATGGACTGCATTTGAAAAAACGGTTGCCAACAATCTGGCAGGTTGTTGCGGAGGTATTGATTTGCGAAACCAGCGAATAAGTAAGGCTGCTGGCACCGTCTTCATCAAGGGCGTAGGACCATAGGTCTATATTGATGGGCGCCACATCCAGAAAGGGGATGAAGTTCCAGCCAGGAGGCTTTTCTAGGGGATCAGCGGATACGAAGAAGCGCTGGGTGTCGCCAACGAAATTCCTGCAATTGGGCCATGTCGGGAAGGATGGATTGTCGTCGTACTTTTGCTCCCTGGTTCGCAGGTCCGTCACATATTTTGGCTGCGGGAAATCGAAGGTGACAGATAAGGGATTGGGGTTGGAGGCAACGCATTGGTCCAAATCCACTTCCAACAATTTGCTTCCACTGGGGAAATCTATCACGCGGGTTGAAAAAACAACGTCGTTCCAATCATAATCATTTGAATCCTCCAATAAGGCGCATATGTTTTCGCCATCTTGTGAGCCCCGAACGCGGCATTGATTATTGCCTTTGCACGGATTAACACCATCATAGCAGCTGGATGCGGGATTGAATACCATTGTTCCGGCGACATTTAGGTCGTAAAATGTTTTCACATGGAGGCTGCAGCTGTTCACATCGCATAAAGTTTCAACTTTCTGGACGATTGGCGTTGAGCATTCGG